>CAYMKJ010000112.1:0-17978 GCA_964391025.1 uncultured Chromatiaceae bacterium | reverse complement strand
CGTGATTGCGTGGTTTTGAATCATCTGGGCGACGATGGGCAGGTGATAGCGAAGACTGTCCCAGTCTGTTGTCGGCAGAACCCAGTTGACGCCTGCCAGGTAGATCACGAGCAAGACAAGCCATGAGGCCATGAACGCGATGGTGGGGAACTCCCGTAGCACGCGCCCGAGAGATCGCACCAACGCCGTAAGCTCGCCGAACAGCGTGGCAGCGCGCGCTTGCGCCAGATAAAGCAGCAGACCGCTTGCCGCCACATTTGCCGCGACCAACGGCCAGCGGTACAACAGCCCAAGCCAGCCCAGCACGAGTTCCGTGACCACGATCTGACTGCAGGAGAGAACAAAACTCGCAATGAGGCGGTCGAGCGGCGGCCAGCGCCCATTAAAGCGCGGCGCGGAGAGCGCGGCGACGAAGGAGAAAAAAATCAACGCCGACAGGGCCAGCGGGAGAACAGCCATGTGTTTCTATTGTTTGGGGAAGTGAAATCGCCAGTGAAACATTGGGGCGAGCGCGGGTCCGTCGGACCCTCAGCTTAGCACGCCGGGGCTAGGTCACCGACGTCCATTACGGGCGGCACCCACTGTTCGAGGGGGGGCTCCATGCCGGGGAAGTACGAAATCGGTGAACAGGTCGATGCTGTTCGACCGGGGCAATTCTGAGATGGACAAAGCGGATTTGCGTTCATGATTTTCGAGACCGGACTCATTCAGAGTTTCGGCACCTTCGTTGGTGGGCCGACCTACTCCCTGGCGTTCGTGCTTGTGTCCGTGCTCGCCGGGTATGCCCTTGGCTGCTACCAGGCGGGGCGGCTGTCGCGCAAACCCCGGACCTTCTTCTATCTCGGAATCACCCTCTTCGCGCCGCTCGGTGCCGCCTACCTTATTCTGCCGCCCCTGCTCAAGAACCTCATGTTCCTGTCTCTCCCTGAGCGAATCCTGGTAACGATCGTGCTGGCGTTTATCCCGTCGTTTCTTGCCAGAATTCCGGTTGCACTGGCCATGGAGGGGGTGCGGAGGCAGTATGGTCCCGCCATCGCGTGGATGTGGAGCGTGAACTCTGCCCTCAATGTCATGGCCGCCCTCCTCTTCGTCCCGCTCACGCTGCAGACGGGGATTTCCTTCGCGCTCCTCCTGTCGGGCGGCCTTTACCTGCTGGCGTGCCTCAGCCTGTACCGGCGTCCGGTGCTCGCGCAGTAGGCAGGGCCACGCGATCACCTACCGGATCCTGGTGGAGGCCCGCCGTGCCGCCATACCAATCTTCCGGGAGGTACGGTCGGGACCATACCCGGCCTGCGGACACTCCGGGGCCGGGGTGCCAGCCCACCGGTCCTGCCGCTTACAATGCGGACAGGGACCCCCTAATGGCAGGAGACGACCCCGTGCAGGATTTCAGAGGCCTGGTGAAGATTCTCGAGGAGCGCGGGGAACTCTACCGCATCAGCCGTCCCGTCGAACCGAAGTTCGAGATGCCCGCCGTCATGGAGCAGATCGAGCAGCAGCGGAAGGCCTTCATCTTTGAGAACGTGAAGGGCGCAAAGTTTCCAGTGATCGGCGGCCTGCTGAACCGGATGGAATGCTACGGCTGGGCGCTCGGCAGCCGGCCCGGCGAGCCCTTCACGGCCCAGGATCTCGACACCCTCTTCGAAAAGGCCAAGACGAGCCGTATCGCACCGCGCCAGGTCACCACCGGCCCGGTCAAGGATGTCGTGCGAACCGGCGGCGAGATCAACCTGGCGGACCTTCCCGTGCCAACCGTCTTTGAACTGGACAGCGGCGCGTTCATCACGGCGGCCTGCGGCATCTCGCGCAATCCCCGCACCGGGCAGCTCAATGTGGGCGTCTATCGGACGCTGATCCTCGGGCGGAACATCGTGGCGATCAACGCCAGCTCCCTGTCCGATCTACGCACGTTCTACCAGCATGCCGAGAAGCATGGCGAGTCCATGCCCATTGCCCTCGCCATCGGCGTCGAGCCCGCCCTCCAGATGGCAGCCGCCTCCAAGCTACCCGCCGACGAGTCGGAACTTGACGTGGCAGGCGCGCTGCAGGGCAAGCCGATCGACCTGGTGAAGTGCGAGACCAGCGACCTGCTGGTCCCCGCCAATGCGGAGATGATCATCGAGGGCCGGGTAGACTTCACTCGCAAAATCGAGAACACGCTGGGCGAGTTCGCCGGCCAGTATGGCCCCGAGACGGCGCCCGTCACCGAAATCACGGCCATCACCCACCGCAGGGACGCGATGTTCTACACGATCCTGGCGGGCAAGAACCCGGAGCACAACACGCTGGGCTCGATCGCGACCTTCTCGATCCAGCGGGCCCTCGCCGGCGCCCTGCGCAAGCAGCTGCCGCAGATCAAGGACATCAATGTCTACCTCGACCCGAAGTTCGGCGCCATGGCCCACATTGTCATCTCCATCAGCAAGCAGAATGACGCCCAACCCATGGCGCTGATTGAGGCCGCCTTCAACGCAGCCGGCGGGTTCTTTCCGGTCAGTCACATCACCAAGCGCATCGTGGTGGTGGACGACGACGTGAACGTCCACGACCTGAATGACGTCGAATGGGCCGTCTGGACCCGCGTCGCCGAGGCCAGCAAGTTTCGCGTAATCCCGAATGTGGAGAGCTGGGAGCTGGAACGGTGCGCGAAAGATGGCCGCGGCTCGCTGCGCCTCGGGGTGGACGCAACGATGGACATGGAGGATCGGGAGAAACTCCTGAGACCAATCATTCCAGGGGCCGCGACAGTGAAGCTGGCCGACTACCTCAACAAGAAGTCGGCCGCCTGATGCTCGACCCTTACATCGCCGTTGCCCTGCAGACCACCGTTCGTCACTGCGCGAAGCGCAGCGAGGTGGAGAAGAACCTGACCCACATCGGGAATATGCTCGACCTGGTTTGTCACATCTGCTCGCTGGAGCTTCCTGTCCGGCTGATCGCTCTCGGCGAAGGCTGCATCCAGGGCTTTGCCGACGAGATCCTGCACCTCTCCTCCGCCGAGTACACGGCCACGATGGCGGCTGACCTTCCGGGCTGGGAGACCGAGTTCCTGGGCAACAAGGCGAAGCAGCACGGCGTCTACCTGATTGCGCAGCTGAAAGAGAAGCTGCCGGAATACCCCGACCGCTTTTTCAACACCGTGTTCATCCTCGATCCCGCCGGGAAGATCATCTACAAGCATCGCAAGAACGTGGTGCTGTTCGTGGAGCACTCCACGACGCCCCATGACGTGTACGACCAGTGGATCAAGACCCACGGGGACACGCTGGACGCCTTCTTTCCCGTGGCAAAAACGGAGATCGGCAACATTGGTGGCAGCGTCGGTGTGGAAGGCTCCTTCCCGGAGAGTTACCGGGGCTTTGCCCTGAACGGCGCCGAGATCCTCTACCGGGCTTCCCTGCCCGAGCCCTGGGTCTCCCGCGAGATCTGGGCTGTGCAGAACCGGGCCCGCGCGGTGGACAACACCGCCTATATGGTCGCTCCCAACTGCGGTGCGCTGATCATGCCGGGCAATCCACCGACGGTGATCGGCGGAGCCCTGGGCGGCAAGTCGATGATCGTGGGTTACAAGGGTGAAGTCCTCGCCCAGAGCAGCGTGGTGGACGACTGCTACGTCGCCAGCGAGATCAACATCGAGGCGCTGCGCCACTACCGGGAAAAGTCCCGGTTCCAGAACTGGCTCCCGTACTTGCGGACCGAGATTTACCGGAAGATCTACGCCCAGACGATCTGGCCGAAAAACCTGCCCGCCATGGATGACGCGGGGACCGACAAGGTGTTTGAAGACTCGGTGAAGGGACTAATAGCCCGCGGCAGCTTCACCCCGAAGTCCCGGTAGGAGCGCCTTTAGGCGCGACCCCCCGCCTTGCAACCCCGCTCCGAATTCACCCTCGGCTGGAAAGTCCTCGTCGCCGCCATGCTGGGCGTTGCCTGCGGCGCATCGCCGATTCCCTACAACTCCATCGGCTTCCTGCTCGGGCCGCTCCACGACGAGTTCGGCTGGTCGTTTCGCGACATCAGCCTGGGCCTCACCATCTGCGGCATCGCCGGGTCCGTGCTGGTCCCGGTGTATGGTTCTCTCAGCGATCGCCTGGGTGTGCGGCCGGTCGCGCTCTGGTCGCTGCTGGCCTTTGGTCTCTCCTTCGGCGCGCTGGCCCTGATTCCCGCCTCTCTAACCGGTTACTGGCTCTTGTGGCTGGTCGTCGGCATCGTGGGCTTCGGTTCAACCCCCGTGACCTGGACCCGGGGCGTGAACCTCTGGTTCTTCCGTCGGCGCGGGCTCGCTCTCGGCATGACGCTGGTGGGCACCAGCCTGACTGCCATCCTCGTGCCGCCGCTGGCGGCCTACAGCGTCCAGCACTTTGGCTGGCGCCTCACGTTCCCGATCCTCGCCGTCCTGCCGCTATTCATCGCCCTGCCCATCGGGCTCCGGCTCTTCCGGGAACCACACCCGGAGCAACGCCCGCCGGAACTGACGGTGGGCGGTGTATTGCCCGGCGTTACGCTGCGACGGGCCGTCAGCGGCTATCGCTTCTGGCTGATCTGGGTGTCGATCCTGTGCGTGGCCTTCGCCTACGGTGGCGTCTTCGTCCATCTCGCCCAGATGCTGATCGGTCATGGCTTTACGGTCACAGCCGCCGCCGGCATCGTCAGCACCCAGGGACTCGCCATCCTCGCGGGCCGCATCGGCACAGGCTATCTGCTGGATCGCTTCTGGGCGCCCCTGGTGACCCTGCCCCTGCTCAGCGCTCCCGCAATTGCCTGCTGGCTGCTCGCGGGTGACGGACTCACGCCCGCCCTGGCGGTGATGTCGGCCGTGATCCTCGGCCTGGCGACGGGCGCCGAGACGGACCTGATCGCGTTTCTGGCGGGCCGGTACTTCGGCATGGCCCACTACGGGAAGATCTACGGCATGTTGTACCTGCCATTCGGGCTCGTCTCGTCGGTGTCCCCTGCCGTGTACGGCTGGGTTCGGGATACCACGGGGAATTACGACGCCATGCTGTATGTGGCCATCGGCTTGTTCATTGCGGGGGCGGTGATGCTGCTCGGGCTGGGCAGGTATCCGGATTTTCAGGTGGGGCAACAGGCGGCGTAGCTAGAAGAAACGCACGACGCTGAAACCAGCCGCTTTCCCCGCACCAGCCATGGTCTTGTCTGCGGTGGCCAGCCGCCAGAGAGGTGGCCCCGCACGCAATGTACACATCACCTACCGGATAACCGAAGAAAGTGTAGAAGCGGACTTGTGCTGTGTAAACGCGCAGGCTGGTCTCAGCCAGTCGCTCAGGGACTGTTGCGATGCTGGTCAGTGGAAAAACAGAACTCGCTGATGACCACATCGTGCATATTCACCCGGACACTCGTTGCGAACGTCCATTGCCAAGCCGCCAGCACTACTCCTAGAATTGCGTCCCTTTCATCCAACCAGCAGGCGGGACTCATCCATGAACTCAGTAAAACTGATCGCTGCCTCCACGTTGCTCACGGCAGCGCTGGCTTCCGGGCCAGCTTTTGCCGGCGCCGACAGCGGGTTTTACCTCGGCGCAGGCGTCGGCCAGGCCTCCGTTGGTGACATCAGCATCGATGGCGGGGAAGGTTTCAGCTTTGACGGCGACGACACAGCCTACAAGGCCATTGTCGGCTTCAATTTCGGATGGATTCCCCTGATAGATCTGGCCGTTGAAGGCAGCTACATCGATTTCGGCAAACCCGATGACGACGGCATCGAAGTGGATGCCGATGCGCTGGCGGCTTTCGGCCTGGTGGGCGTCAATTTCGGGCCCATTGGTATCTTCGGCAAAGTGGGTGCAATCAACTGGGATGCCAAAGTGTCCGGAGACGGCGGCTCAGCCGACGATGATGGCACCGACCCGGCGTACGGCATCGGTGCGCGCTTCGTGCTTGGCTCCTTCCAGATCCGGGCTGAATACGAGCTCTTCGACATTGATGCTGCCGATGACGTCGACCTTCTCTCAGCGAGCCTGCTTTATACGTTCTGACCGTACCGCCTCGCCGGCGTGATCTGCGCCCGGAGCCGGGCCGCGAAGTGGGCTTCGTCAACCTTGTCGCTGGCGATGCCGAGCATCGTGAGCGTTGCCTCCGCTTGCGTCGCCACCAGCCGGTGACCGTTCAGCGCGAGAAAGGCACCGACCGCCAGGAACGCCGCCCGCTCGTTGCCGTCCACGAAGGGATGACTCTTGGCCGGGCCAGCACCGATTCGAGCAGCCCATCGTCGCACAGGCCCGGGGCGCCACCGTGCTCGGCGAGACTCTCGTCATGCAGTAGGCACAAAGCGCGCTTGTCGATCCAGCGCCAGCCGCTCATTTCACGAGCTGGTGAAACGTATCGCGGTACTCGTGCATGAACTCGCGCCCCGCTGCGATCTGCTCGTCGAGGCCGGGATCGTAGGGGCTCAGGGTCACGCCGACGGAATTGCCGATCTGGGTGAGCTTGAGGGCCGTCATGGCAGCCTCCAACGGAGTTATAGCAAACGTTACACTAGCCAGGTGCTGCGGGCCTGGCAGGCCATCAGGCCCGGGTCCGGCAACACCGTACTGTCTTAACGGGCATCAACGGCGGACCAGACTCAGGCGTCCAACGGTGACCAGCGGCAAAGCAGGTGAGGGCCGGTTTCAGCTGTAGTTTTCGTCGAAATGCCTGGTCAAAAGCTCCGCGCCGTCTGTAAGAATGGTAGCGGCGGCACCGCCGGATTTCCAATGAGATCTTCGAGCACACCCACACGCGAGGAGGACATGTGAGCATTCAACTGACACTGACCGCCACTCTGACACTGCTGGCATCCAGCGTCGCCATCGCCCAGGATGCGTGGAACGACGTGAAATCCTGGAGCGGCACCGTGACGATCGAAGCGACTGACGCCAGGTCGAGCTCGATCGGAATCTACTCGCAGAAGATGACCTATAAGGCGACCGGCAAATTCACCATCACCGACGGGATGATGCCCGACGGAATGCACATGATGTGGCCGATGGGGGGCGCCGAGGAGATGGCGGATCCGACGCGGGCTCTGGCCGCCTCCCTTGGCTGGCAGGCGCAGGTTGAGGCCAGCCTCGAGGGAACGCGGATGGTGAGCAGCACCGGCACTACGGCGCCCTACAAATGTTCGGTCAACACCCTGCATCCGTCGTCAGTGGGGCTAACGGCCCAGGTTGGAGCGCCGACCTACGTCCTGAATGTCACCTTGCCAAGACCCGAGTTCCAGTGCACAGGGTCAACGACCGAAGCGCTGCCCATTGATCTCGGGCAGACAGAATTCCAGTTCACGGGCCCCCGCGGGAAGGTTGGTCCAATCAGCGGCACAAAAACCTTCACTACCGAGTCGGCCACGATCAAGGTCACGTTTACGCTGGCGCCAACCAAGTAGCGGCGGCGGCTGCTGATCCCGGTGGGACAGAATCCTGGCGATCACCAGCGGGTCATCGAGGCAGGCGATTACCCGGATCTGGCCGCCGCAGCCCTCGCAGTTCTCGAGATCCAGCCTGGAAACCCGCTTGAGGCGCGGCGCCCAGCTCATCGCCCGGTGCTACTCTGCCGGACTCCGGTGCTCAGTGGCTGGTACTCTGGTGCCCCGCCTCGCCTGCGTGGCGCGAACACGCCGTGGTAGCGCACGATCTGGGGCGATGTGGTGAGCCGCCAACACGAGATCAAGGGCGAATCGATTTTCGCCTACGTGGCGCTGAAGGGTGCGCGGCCCACGGGCAAGGACGCCGAGAAGCTGCCGGCGATTGTGGAGCAGTTGCGGGGCGCGGAGCAGGCTGGTCCCTGCGGCCCCGCTAATGAATCTGCAGCTCCAGGTAACATCCAGTGTCGTCGCGGCCAAATCGCATCGGGCCAGGATTGGCCGATCTTGCATCAAGAAGGTCACGAACCTGCATGTATTCGCTGTCAGTCACGAATCGCGTCTGGTAGTGGGTCCTCTTGTTGTCAGTGACGATCGGGTAGAGCCTCACGAACAACGTCACGCGCCCTTGATTGGGCTCCGCCAGGAGCTTTGCAAGAAAGCTGAAGGGAGGAGCATTCAGCTTCTTGTACCTTCCCGGTGCGTTGAACACGAAGTTGCCGAGGCTGAACACCACCCAACGACCGTCGCGCCACTCGACTTCCTGAAGCATGTGGGCGCCATGTCCAAGGATCAAGTCAATACCCGCATCCAGGAGTTCGTCCGCGAGGCGACTCTGGCGATCCGACCGCCAGGCGTAGTTTGCTCCCCAATGGGGAAAAGCGATCGCTATCAGCGCAGGGTCGTCGGCCTTCAACGTGCGAATCCGATCGCGAATCCGGCGAGGACTTAGGGGCGCTAGCCCTCCTCTGTCGGCGCTGGCTGCGCAGTCATATGTCGCCATGGCCTTCGCCCGAGCACCATAAGCCGCAAATACGGCCAGTTGAAGTTGCGACTTCCCTATCGCAGCCTTTACCAGGAGTGGTTCAGTTGCGGCGCTTCTGTTGCGCCCGGCACCAAAGCAGACAATTCCCCTCTTGCCCAGAACGCGAAGTGTCTGCTTGAAGCCCTCGGGGCCAAAGTCGAAAGAATGGTTGTTGGCCAACGAGACCGCATGAATGTTGTGCTTCCACAAGCGGTCGGGCGTTTGCTTCACATCCGCGTAGTGAATGTATGACTTGCGCCCCTCGAACGGTGACTTCTCGAGGTTGGTAACCGGGGTCTCCAGATTCACGATCGTCAAGTCTGCCCCGGCTAGTGTCGACACGAAATTGGCAAGAGTGTAATCATATCCTTTGGACTTGAGGACGTTTTCCTTGCCTCGGCGCTCGCGCTGTTCCTGATAATTTTCTCCAAAGCTGGTGTCCCCGCCGAACAAAATGCTCAGATGGGGATCGGAACTGGTCGCTCGTGCCGTCACTGAGATCGATTTTTCGCTGACACTAATTTGGATATGCTTCTGATTCACGTTGGCGATACCTTACAGCACATTGATTTGCTCGGTGCGGCCTTCCGCGACCAGTAGCTGGGCTACGCAGTTCCCGTCCGCGGGCGTTGCCGACATTATGTCGTCGAGCACAGGCGGGCCAGAACTTTCTGCCCGGCAACTGGAGAGTCCGCACGGCCGTACAGTCACACTGAGTGCACTGCTTACTATAAAATAAATCGCCCGATCGACCGGCCTCTGGAGCCGAGCCATGCAATACATCGGACTGCTCTGCAACTGCTCGACGACGAGTGATCCCAAGGAGGGTCTCAGTCCCTCACTGATCAACCGTGCGTTCTTGATTGACCGTATGCTCAGGCCGTCGGGCATCGCACTGTTCCTCTTTTCTCCCCTCGAGGTCACGTCACTGACGGAGACGGCGGGCTACACCATTCACGGTGACGACATGCTCGCCATGACCCAACCGATCCCCAGGGTGAATGCCAACTGGACCTACGGCACCCGCAGGTTGCTCAAACAGGGCATGGGCTACAGTAATTTCAAACGATTGACGAGCGAGAATCAGATCGACATCTACGTGCCCTATGCGTTTTCGGAACTTGTGTCGAACAAGCGCAAGGCCTATGAAGTCGTCAAGAACTATGCGCCAGGCCTGCATCCCCATACCGAAGACTTTGTCGGCTCATCGGCGCAAGTCCAGTTTTTCCTGGACCGCGCTGACCTCGTATTCATCAAGCCGAGATCAGGGAACCGTGGTAACAGAATCTTCGTGCTCAGGAAAGCAACGGGCGGATTGTCCCTGAAATACTACAACCAGGGCGAACAGGGCTCATTCTCTGGCCTCAGCCCGGAAACCGCAGTGGGAATTATTGAGGCGGCTGCCGACGGCCGATCTTACGTGATCCAGGACGGAATCGAATCGGCTCGCCTCAACGGCTCCGTGTTCGACATCCGGGTTGTCATGGTCAACGACGGAAGCCAGTGGCACTCAATATTCGAAACGCGGCTTGGTCCCCAGGGCAGTGATCTCACGAACATCTTTCAGGGGGGCTCGATTCGAATAACCGAATCTGTCTTGTCGAATCTCTTCGGCGACCAGGGAACTCAGGCGCTGGAGGAAGAGGTCAGACGTGCGTCTCACGGCATCGCCCGGCATCTCGAATCGCTCTATCCCGCCGCTCTCATTGAAATCGGTCTCGATTTTATTCTCGATCGGGAGCGGCACCTGCATCTGGTCGAGATCAACGCGAAGCCGGGTGTGGCGGGGTTCGGATCCGAGACCAAACTGTTTGAGTGGAAGGCCGAAGACGAGGCCAACTATCAACGATGGGTCTTCCCGCACATAACACACCTTGCCAGCTTTCTGAAGGCCAAAATCGAAAGCGCCCCGGTCAGCGAAACATGACCTGGCGTGCACTATCGCTCGCCAGCATCTTGCCACCCTCGTGCCCGACTCCAGGAACCACAACAAACACGGCGCCCTTCCAGTCCCCGAAGAGGCTCGTGTATTCCTTATAGGTCTCGAAGCGCACCAGGCGATTCGGGCCCTGCAGATTCGCCTCGCAACGCGTGTCCAGGCTACCGCCAGTACCCACGTCCAGGGTACCGGCCAGATAGTACGTGCGGCGCGTGAACAACTGGGTTCTAAGCCGTTCCACCCCCACGTGTTTCATGTACGAGTTGAGGTCATTCAGCCCATACTTATACTCATCATAGTGCCGGCAGCCTGGAGCGGCGCGCTCGAAACGCTGCGTGACACCCGACTTGCGCCGTCCGTCCACGTAGAGATAGCTGGACGGATTCATGACGACGTAGCGCACCTCGACCGCATCATTAGGGCACCCCGCTCCACCCGCGACATAGCGGCCGACGAACTGACCTCCCCCTGAGTGGCCGATCAAGACCACAGAGTCCAGATTCGGGAATACCCCGGGCACTTTCGAGCACACCCTCGCAAGCAACTCGTTCATTACGCTGAATGAACTGATCCGACCCGAATCCTGCGACTCGTCTCCGATCTTCCAGCCCTCGGAACTCCAATAGTGCTCACCTGGCGCCGGGTGGTCTTCGAAAGTGCGGAAGTTGGGCGCCAGGATGATCACATCGCTAAATCGCTGTGCGGCTATGGCGGCGGCAACGGCGCGATCGTAGTAGCGGCCTGCATCCCGTTGGTTGCCGTGTACGACGAGTACGGCCCGATGGATCAGATCGTTCCGGACAAGGGGCAGCGACCGGTAGTAAGGGATGCTCCCCCCAGTGCTGAGGACTAATGCGTCAACGCAGCGAGCTCCCGAAGTACACGATTTGCTTCGGGCCCAGACGGGACCGGCCAAGGACAGCGCGATAACGACCAGCAACAGGCGGATGACGCTCGTGTTCATTCCCGTCCCAACCGGCCGCTACTTCGCGGCTGACAACTACCTTGAATCACTCTCATTCAGCAATCCGACTAAAGAAATACTTCCCGTTAGTTGCAAGACCGATCCCGTCACAATCCCGTATTACTTGCTGTGCACTTATGTTTAATGGAAAAACCATCCACGCGCGGAACTGTCATCGTGCACGTACCGGCTATTGAGATTAATTGACCACAACAATAATATTACTCGACTCGCCTCCGCGCCCGAATTTGCCATCAGAAGCGGTACGCAGACTTCCGTCGAGCCGTCACGGGAGAGCGCCGATGAACGGCCGCGATAACAAGCAAACATAAAGATGGACGTCCTTTCTCATGAACAGTGGCCAACCTACAGATAACAGAACAGCTTTTACCCGCGAGCAGTCGCGATTTGATGAGGACCGGCTGCAGCGCGCGTCCTGGGCGTTTACCACCCGACGCGTAACGCGCGAACACCAGTTCAGGATCGGCCACCAGGCCACGCCGCCACAGGCCGGAGACCTCCTTCTGGCCAGGATTGATGCCCTCGGCTTCCACCGCGGACTCCAGTTGAGCAACGGTCGCAAGAAGAACCTCTTCCCTGGAGACGAGATCGTCGTTGCCTATGGCAACCGCTACGCACCTAATCAGTTCGAAGCCGTGATACCGAAAACCCTGGGGCCCTGCCATCTGGTAGCCGGTGGCGGCGTTGCCGCGAAGGCACTCTCCTGGCACGCCCAGATCAACGGTAAAGGACCGACGCTGATTACCCCGATTGGACTGCTCCTGCGAGCAGACGGCGAGCCCGCGAATCTGCGGGATTACGCCATCGAACCCTTCGAGGCGGTAATGGCACCGCATCCGACGACGATTGCGGTCGTCGGTACGGCCATGGACTCCGGCAAGACCTCGTCGGCAGCATTTCTGGTCCGCGGAATGGTTCGTGCCGGCCTGCGTGCCGGCTACGCCAAGATTACGGGCACGGGTGCGGGCGGAGATACTTTTCTGTTGAAGGATGCTGGCGCGGATCCGGTCCTTGACTTCACGGACGCGGGCGTTGTGTCAACGTATCTCCTGGAATTGCCTGCTCTGGAACGTATTCTGGTAACGCTCGTGGCGCATCTCCACAGATCTGGCGTTGATGCCATCGTGATCGAGATCGCGGACGGAATCCTGCAGGTCGAGACCGCCGCGTTGATCGAGTCTCCGGTCTTCAGGTCGATTGTCTCCGGCGTTTTCTTCGCCGCGGGCGATGCGATGGGTGCGGTTGCCGGATTCAACTGGCTGACCCAGCGAAAGTTTGCGATCGCCGGACTCGGCGGACTCATGACCGCCGCGCCGCTGCAGAGCCTCGAGGCTACGAGGGCAACTGGTATTCGGACCTACACGCGTGAGGATCTGGAGCAGCCGCAGATCGCCAGAAGCATTTTGGCCGGGGCCAAGAAACTCAGAATAATCCATGGAGGAACCGATGCTCGCACCGACAGTACACAGGATCAACGAGACCGCGCCGCAGGCGCGTAAGCGTCTCCAGCGTCGTGTCCTGCTGGCGGATCCGAGCCAAGAGTATTTCGTCCACGTTCCGGACTGCTGTGGCGACCACGCCCCGCTGGTGGTGGCCATTCATGGCCAATCGCGGAATGCCGATGAGCTAGCGCGCCTGCTCGCTGCAAATTCCGAGGCGTATGGCGTAATCCTCGTCGCGCCGATCTTTGCCGCCGAACAACATCCCGATTATCAAAGGCTTGGGCACGTCGGGCGCGGCAAACGCGCCGACACCATGCTGAACCTGATCGTCGCGGAGGTGGCGGCGATCACCGGGGTCGCCGCCGAGCGGTTCCACCTTTTCGGCTTTTCGGGCGGCGCGCAGTTTGCCCACCGTTACGGGATGGCCAATCCCCACCGCGTCGCAGGTGCCGTCATCGCATCGGCGGGCTGGTACACTTTTCCCGACGCAACGAGGCGCTTTCCGTATGGACTCCGAATGAACAGGAGGCATCCCGGTGTGAGATTCGATGCCGAAGAGTTCCTGCACGTCCCCATGACCGTCATTGTTGGAAAAGGTGACGACTCGCAAGTGGGGCTTCGACACAATGACCGTCTGGACCGGGAACAGGGCACGACCCGCGTGGAGCGCGCCCGCCGTTGGGTCGCCGCCATGCAGGCGGCGGCAGCCGCACATAAACTCGAGTCAAAGGTCTCCTACGAGGAGGTTGAAAACTGCGGTCACTCGCTGCGGCGTTCAATCCTGCGCGGAGGCCTGGGTGACAAGGCATTTCGAGCGCTCCTTGGCGCCCCGCCGGCGAGCACTCACTGACAGCAGGTGAAGACTTGAACTCCCAGGGCCCCTTACTCAACACTGAAGACATCGATGAGAGTTCTCCACCCGTCGAGAAGCAGATCCTCCATCGGCAGCTTCAGGACGGTTCCGGACTGGATTACTTCATCTATCGACCCAGCCTTGATTCAAAGACCGGACCCCTGTTCGTGGCGGTGCACGACATCTCCCGGAACGCCCGCGTGCAGGCCAGCGCATTCACTGACGTCTGCGACCGCTTCGGCGCAACGCTGGTTGCTCCGCACTTTGCAGTAAATCGGTATCCGAACTACCAGAGGCTGGGAAGAAGCCGCTACGCGCTCGACCTGGGCAAGCGTGCAGACGAGGCGCTGGACGACATTCTGGAGGAAGTCGCGACCTTGGCCAGCGCGCCGGCCGAACAGATCTATCTGTTCGGCTACGCGGCCGGTGGCCGCTTCGCAATGCGGTACGCCATGGCTCACCCGGAGCGCGTGGCGGGCGTCATCATCGCATCCCCGGGGACCTATACCTTTCCCAATCCGGAGAAACGCTTTCCGCAGGGAATTGGGCGGGGCTCCAGGCGATCGAATCTGCAATTCAAACCCGAAGAATTCCTTCGCGTGCCAATGACGGTTATCGAGGGAGTGGGGAATGGCGATGAAAGAAGGCCGCGGCGCCGCGTCCAGGTCGTCAGCCCTTCCGGGGCACCCCAGTCGGACAGGGGCCGTAACTGGGTCTCGGCGATGCGGGCTGCTGCTGACGCGTGCCAGCTTGAGTCACTGGTCTCGTACCGGGAGATCCCGGGACACTTCGAGTCGTTCGACGCCTTTGTGGAACGGGGGTCGCTTCCCGATCGGGTGTTCGAGGCTCTTCCAGCTCCCTTATCCGGACTTCCGGTGGTGCACGCCCCAGCCGGCCTGCCCGACCGTCTTCCGGATCTGGGCGGTTCATTGGCTCTCCGGGACGCCACCGACGCGGATTTCGAAGCTCCGGTAGCCCCCCCTCCTCCACGCTGGCGGCGCATCGCATTGCGCAGCCTGCTCGCGGCGGGGCTCGTTGCAGTCCTTCTGCCCCTGGGCCTCTGGATCCACTATCGATCGACCCATGTGATGTCGCGCGACGCAGTGGTAAGGAGCCATATCGCAGACGTCGGCGCTCGCGTGGACGGTGTAGTCGCGAGCGTCGAGGTGGACGCAGGCGATCAGGTCAGGGTGGGTCAGATCGTGGCCCGCATCGAGGACAGCAACTTCAGGGCGAAAGCGCGGCAAGCGAGCTCGCAACTCGAAAGCGCCATTCAAACTCTGGAAGTGGAGCGCCTCGCAATTGAAAATGAGAGGCAGCGCCTGTCCGGTTCCCTGAGGGAAGTGTCTGCAGGCCTGTCTGCCGCGCGCGCTGGCGTGCAGGCCGCCGAGAGTCGGGCCGAGGAGGCGCAGCGGCAAATGGAGCTCCAGAAATCCCTGGCCAGTCAGGGACTGGTGCCTGCGGAACGGGTTCGGACTACCGAGAACGAACTGCGCACGGCCCGCGCCCTTGCGTCGGCCTCTCGGGCGGAGGCTTCGGCCGCGGGTGCCGGGGAGGATCTGGCGCGCGTGGCATCGCAGGGGCTTACAGTTCGGGAGAAACGGATTTCGGTGCTCCAGTCCGAGATCGCCGCCTTGCGCGCCGATGTTTCCCTGGCGGAAGCCAATCTCGAAGGCACGATTATCCGTGCACCGGATGACGGCGCCGTCGTGCGGCGCATCGTACAGCCGGGCGGGTCTACCACTGTCGGTCAGCCGATCATTTCCCTGAGGATCGGTCAGGACATCTGGGTCGAAGCGTGGCTCGATGAAGATGATCTCGCCGACGTCGCTATTGGCAGTCCGGCGATCGTCACGTTCACGTCCTATCCCGATCGTGAGTTCTCGGGGGTCGTGGAATCGCTCGGGGCGTCCACTGACCTGGAGCTTCCCAACTCCGCGGTTCCCCAAGCCAGAGGTGACCGAATGCGTGGCACCCCGCTGATCAGCGCCCGCATTCGGCTCGACGAGCCGGCGGAAGGTCTGTTTCCGGGCCTGTCTGCCGTCGTTGGAATTCGCAAGAAGGCTCAATAGGATGCGGCCCCACGGCTGGGCCCGGCAGATTGTCGGCTTCGGCCAGGCGCTCTGGGAAGCTGACGACTTCGCCCACTTTCGCCGGGCAGCGTCCGCCAGAATTGCGGAGTTCCTCGCCTACATGGCAGCAATTCCCGAGCTCACCCCGGCCACATCCTGGTTGCGGCCCAAGGGCAACCTGTCCCGGGGCGAACTGTCCCTGTTGCTCGCGCTCGCTCTACTCCCGCTGATCAGCGTGGCCCTGCGTATCCTGGCACTTCCCGGCATCCTCAGCCCGGGCATGAGCGATACGCTGCTGCCTTCGATCGGCCACGACCTCAGCCGCATCATGTCATTGCAGAGCATTCCTCCGGCCGATCGCCATCGTGTCCTGTACCTGCTGTTCCTGCCGACCGGTGCCATCCTAATCGCCCTCGCACGCTTGACTCTAGGTCTGCGCCTGATCGGCTTTCGATCGATCCTTATTTCGGTCGGATTCCAGCAGAGCGGGCTGCTGCCCTCCCTGCTGCTCATCGCCGCGATGGTCACTCTGGTGATTGTCATCCGGCCGGCACTTGTCGCCATGCGACTGAACTATTTCGCCCGCGTGGCCGTATTGATGAGCCTTGCGGTGCTGTTGCTGCTCTGCGTGCTTCTGCTTGCCCCAGTGCTAAATTCTGACCTCCTCTGGGGAGTCGCATTCTTTCCGGTAATCGTGCTGGGCCTCATGGCTGAGGACATCGCGAAGACCATGGATCAGGAAAGCGGCCTGAGCGCACTCTCGAGTGCGGCGCTGACAATCGGCATCGCTCTCGTGCTGGCCCTCATCAGCCAGATCCCGCTACTGCGGGATATCGCCATCGAATTTCCGGAACTGGTCTTGACGCAGCTTATTGGCATCATCCTGATTTCGCAGTTCCTGGACCTGCGCTTGCTCCAGGACTGGGATGCGAGACTGACTGGCATTGCCTTGCCGCGGCTGCATTCGGCAACGGCGGCCCTGCGCATCGCGATCGTCAGGAACTACCGGAACAACGGGGTCATTGGTCGACTGGGCTCGCCAAGTAGCGGCGGCTACCGACGACGAACGGTGCGGAGGATCGTGGACAGCCTGCGCAAGAGCGGGCATACGGTGGAGGTCTTTGAAGGCGACATGGCGCTTCTGTCCAAGCTCAGCAAGTTCATGCCGCCAGACCCGATGAACCAGCAACCCGGTGGCATCGTGCTCAACCTTTCCCACGGAATCCAGGGCGACGCGTCAGCGGCTCACGTCCCTGCGATGCTGGAAATGGCCGGCATCGCCTACACCGGCCCGGCTCAGCGTGGCCTGATTGTCACCATGGACAGGGTGGTGACAAAAGTCCTGCTGCGTGTGGCTGGCATATCAACCCCAGATGGTCGCGTTGTCGGCGGCTCCAGGGACGAGTACCGAGGCCTGACGTACCCGGTGGTCGTGAAGCCGCGCATAGGGACACGCTACAAGCTGCGAATCGCTCGCGACCGCGGGCAACTGGATGCGACACTGCGCGTGGTGGCCTCCGGCAGTGACCAGGACGCGATAGTCGAACCTTATGTGGAGGGCCGCGAGTTCGACGTCGCGATGCTCGGCAACGCTGGTGCCGATTGCCTTCCGCTGGTGGAAGTCCTGCCCAACAGGCAGGGAAAGGCATGTCCTGCTGTGCTCGGGCCCGAGCTTGAGAAATCTGTTCGCTCCGCCGCGCTCGAGGCATTTCGGGCCTGCGCGTGTCGCGACTATGCCGTCGTCAATATCCGCATTTCGCCCTTTGGCGAGCCCCTCGTCCTCGATGTCGAGGTTGATGGGGTCCTCGCAGAAGGCGAATCGTTCTCCATGGCAGCTGAGGCTGCCGGCCTGGCGTTTCCCGACTTGCTCAATCGGATCATCAACCTGGCGCGCCAGCGCTATCGCCCGAATGGCCCAATTCCCACCACGGGGCCGCTGTTCGCGGCGGGGGATGCCGGCCCACACAAGGGACGAGCGCTAACTGCCAGATCATAGCCAGCATCGGGGATCAACCTTTGGAGCGGGACCGTGCCGACTCACGGCGGCTGCTGATCCCGGTGGGACAGAATCCTGGCGATCACACGGATCTGGCCACCCCTCCCCGCCGGGGTGATCTGCGCCCGCCAGTGTTAGTAACGATTGGCTACTTCGTCTCCCGCTCCATCAGCTTCTCGACCAGGCCCGCCGACACCTCGGCGTAGTGGCCAAACTCCATCGTGAAGGTGCCGCGACCGCTGGTGGCGGACCGCAGGAAGTTGATGTAGCCGAACATTTCCGCCAGCGGGATGAAGCCCTGCACGAA
>CAYMKJ010000111.1:0-3669 GCA_964391025.1 uncultured Chromatiaceae bacterium | reverse complement strand
GTAACCGTCACGCACCGGGACATCATCCGTTACTTCATGACGATCCCTGAAGCAGCGCAACTCGTGCTCCAGGCGGGCTCCATGTGTGAGGGTGGTGACGTGTTCGTGCTCGACATGGGCAAGCCCGTGCGCATCGCCGACCTGGCCCGCCGCATGGTCCACCTCATGGGACTAACCCTGCGCGACGACGCCAATCCCGATGGGGATATCGCCATTCAGTACACGGGGCTGCGACCCGCCGAGAAGCTCTACGAGGAACTGCTCATCGGGAATAACGTCACCGGGACCGGGCACCCGATGATCATGCGGGCCATGGAAGACCGCCTGCCCTGGAGCAAGGTCCAGCACTTCATCGAGCAGATCCTGCACGCCTGTGCCCGGTCGGACTGCGAACGTGTCCGGGAGCTGCTGGTGGAGTCGGTGGAGGGGTACAAGCCGACCAATGGCGTGGACGACGTGGTCTGGGCGGCTGGCCAGAAGAGCACGGCCGGCTTCTCCCAGGGACTGACAGGACCGGCCACCATCACTGATCTCGCGTCGCGGCGACTGGGACCCCTGGCAACCTAGCCCTCTCGATGGGGGCGATTTAAGACGGTCGAGCCCCCGTCAATCAATTCCCCGTGAGCGTTGTGGTTGCCTTAGCCCACCAAGCCGTTAATCTAAGCACTCCCTTCGGACCCTGACCTCGGAAATAACCAATGAGAATAACGGTGCACGGTACCGGATACGTGGGCCTGGTGACGGGCGCCTGCATTGCCCAGGCCGGCAACCACGTGGTCTGCGTGGATATCGACCAGGCCAAGGTGGCCGCCCTGAATGCCGGCGAGATCCCCATCTACGAGCCCGGACTGGAAGAGGTCGTGCGGCGCAACCACACGGCGGGCCGCCTGAACTTCACCACGGACGTGACCGAGGGTGTGCGCCATGGCGAGCTGCAGTTCATTGCGGTGGGTACGCCCAAGAACGAGGACGGTTCGGCCGATCTGCGCCACGTGCTGACGGTGGCCGGGTCCATCGGCCAGCACATGACGGAGTACAAGGTCGTCGTGGATAAATCGACGGTCCCCGTCGGCACGGCGGACCGGGTGCAGGAAACCATCGCCGCGGCGCTGGCTAAACGCCAGCTGAAGGGGAAGCCCAGCATCGAATTCGACGTGGTCTCAAACCCCGAATTCCTGAAGGAAGGCGCCGCGGTGGCCGATTTCATGAAGCCGGACCGGATCATCGTCGGTACCGAGAGCCCGCGCGCGGCGGAGTTGCTCCGCCAGCTCTACGAGCCCTTCAGCCGCAGCCACGACAAGCTCATCGTCATGGACGTCCGTTCGGCGGAGCTCAACAAGTACGCTGCCAACGTGATGCTGGCCACCAAGATCAGCCTGATGAACGAGCTCGCCAACATCGCAGAGCGCTACGGCGCGGACATCGAGCAGGTGCGCATCGGCATTGGTTCGGACCCCCGCATCGGCTATTCTTTCATCTACCCCGGCTGCGGCTACGGCGGCTCCTGCTTCCCCAAGGACGTGCACGCGCTGATCCGCTCCGCTGAAGAAATAGGCTACGACGCCGAGCTGGTGCGTGCCGTGGACAGCGTCAACAACCGGCAGAAGCACACCCTGTTTCAGAAGATCACGGCCCACTTCGGCGGCCAGCTGAAGGGCCGGACGTTTGCCTTGTGGGGGCTGGCCTTCAAGCCCAATACGGACGACATGCGGGAAGCGCCCAGCCGGGTGCTGATGGAAGCCCTGTGGGCCGCCGGTGCGCAGGTCCGGGCCTACGATCCCCAGTCCATGCCGGAAACCGCCCGGGTCTACGGGGCACGCCACGACCTGACGCTGTGCGAGTCTGCGGATGACGCGTTGAACGGCGCCGACGCGCTGGTGATCGTCACGGAATGGCAGGAGTTCCGCAGCCCCGACTTCGATCAGATCAGGAAGGCGCTGAGCGCCCCGGTGATCTTCGACGGCCGCAACCTTTACGACCCGAAGCTGCTCGCGAAGCAGGGCTTTGCCCACTACGGCATCGGCCGTGGCAAGTCCTTGCCCGTGTAGGAGCGCGTTCACGCGCGACCCCTCCTTCTTGAACCCATGAATCTAGTCCCCGTCATTCTCTGCGGCGGTTCCGGCACCCGCCTGTGGCCCCTGTCCCGGTCGCTGTACCCCAAGCAGTTGCTGGCGCTGGTCGGCTCCCGCTCGCTGCTGCAGGACACGGTGGCCCGGCTGTCCCTGCTGGCAGGTGCCACTCAGGCTCCGCTGGTCGTCTGCAACGAAGCGCACCGCTTCCTGGTCGCGGGGCAACTGCGGGAGGCGGCCACAGGCCCGGACAGCGACCCTGTGCTGATCCTCGAGCCTGAGGGACGGAACACAGCACCCGCCGCGGCCATCGCCGCCCTGGTCGCGCGCCGCCGGGCCGGTGCCGACGTGCTGCTGCTCGTGCTGCCCGCCGATCATGTGCTCCGCGATCCGGCAGCCTTTGCCGCCGCCGTGGCGCTGGCCGCGACCGCCGCTGGCGCCGGGCAGCTGGTCACCTTCGGCGTGGTGCCGACCCAGCCGGAAACCGGTTACGGCTACATCCGGACCGATCCCCGGGCGGAGGCTGCCGGGGAAGCCGGCGTGCAGCCAGTCCGCGAATTCGTCGAGAAGCCGGACTACGAGACGGCCCAGCGCTACGTCAACTCGGGCGCTTATCTGTGGAACAGCGGCATGTTCCTGTTTTCGGCGGACACTTATCTGCGGGAACTGCAGGCCCACGCCCCGGACATCGCGGCCGCGGCTGCCCGGGCTCTCGATGCGGCAATTCTCACGGCCGGAGAGGGGGAGGGCGGCTTCCTCGCCCTCCAGCGCGACAGCTTCCAGCAGTGCCGCAAGGAATCCATCGACTACGCGGTGATGGAGAAGACCCGCCACGCGGCGGTCGTGCCGCTGGCCGCAGGCTGGAGTGACGTCGGTTCCTGGGCGGCATTGCTCGACGTCAGTGAACGGGATGCCAATGGCAACGCGCTCACGGGCGACGTGGTCGCCGTGGATTGCACCAACTCCTACGTGCGGGCAGAAAGCCGGCTCGTCGCCGTGGCGGGGCTCGACGGCTGCATCGTGGTGGAGACGAAAGACGCGGTCCTGGTCGTGCCGAAGGCCCAGGCCCAGGACGTGAAGAAGATCGTCGAGGAGCTCGAGCGTCGGGGCCGCCCCGAGACGAAGCTGGGTCGCGAGGTGTTCCGGCCCTGGGGCAGCTACGACAGGCTGGATGGCGCCAGCGATGACCACCAGGGCGGCTTCCAGGTGAAGCGCCTCACGGTGCTGCCCGGTGCCGTTCTCTCCCTCCAGCTGCATCACCGCCGCGCCGAGCACTGGATCGTGGTCAGCGGCACGGCCCGGATCACCCGCAACGACGAGGTCTTCGACCTGGCCGTGGGCGAGCACACGTTCATTCCTTTGGGCGCGAAGCACCGCATCGAGAATCCGGGCACCGACACGCTGCGCATCATCGAAGTCCAGGTGGGCGACTACCTGGGCGAGGACGACATCGTGCGCTTCGAGGATCGTTACGGCCGCCAGGGCCGGACGGATTAGGGCCGGACGGATTGAAGTGCCGGACGGACTGAAACCGGTGTCGGACTACAAGCCTACTGCGCCCGGTTCCCCGCTGACCTGCTTCAAGGCCTACGACATCCGG
>CAYMKJ010000110.1:0-42102 GCA_964391025.1 uncultured Chromatiaceae bacterium | reverse complement strand
CCTTGAGGCCAAGCACATTGCGGGCGAACTCGATGACTGCGACCTGCAGCCCGAGGCAGATGCCCAGGTACGGCACGCCGTTCTCCCGGGCGTAACGCACGGCAGCGATCTTGCCTTCGATGCCGCGCTCACCGAAGCCGCCAGGCACCAGGATGGCGTCCACGCCGACCAGGGCGCCGGTGCCGTCCTTTTCAATGTCCTGGGACTCGATGTAGCGGATGCGGACGCGCGTCCGGGTCTTCAGCCCGGCATGCATCAACGCCTCAGTGAGCGAGATGTACGAGTCCCGGAGATCCACGTACTTGCCAACCATCGCGATGGTGACTTCCGCTTCGGGGTTCTTGCGCGCTGCCACCACCGCTTCCCACTCCGCCAGGTCGGCCTGGGGCACCGAGAGCCCGAGACGCTCGACGACGATGGCGTCGAAACCCTGGCTGCGGAACACCATCGGCAGTCTGTACAGGTCATCCACATCAACGGCCGAGATGACCGCTCGCTCCTGCACGTTGGTGAACAGGGCAATCTTGCGCCGCTGCTCTTCCGGCAGGGGCTGCTCCGACCGGCAAACCAGGATATCCGGCTGGATGCCGATGGACCGGAGCTCCTTGACCGAATGCTGAGTGGGCTTGGTCTTGATCTCGGCTGAAGAAGCAATGTACGGCACCAGCGTCAGATGCACGTAGACACAGTGCTGGGGGTAGACGTCCGCGCCGAGCTGCCGAATCGCCTCAAGGAATGGCAGCGACTCGATGTCGCCCACGGTCCCGCCAACCTCGACGATACAGATGTCGGCTTCCCCGGCTCCCAGCCGGATGCAGCGCTTGATCTCGTCCGTCACGTGAGGAATGACCTGCACGGTGGCACCGAGGTAGTCCCCGCGGCGCTCCTTCGCAATCACGCTGCCGTAGATGCGGCCCGTCGTGAAGTTGCTGTTGCGGCCGGTCGTCGTGCGGACAAAGCGCTCGTAGTGCCCCAGATCCAGATCGGCTTCGGTACCGTCGGCGGTGACGTAGACCTCGCCATGTTGAAAGGGGCTCATGGTGCCCGGATCGACGTTGAGGTAAGGGTCCAGCTTGATCATGGACACCGTGAGGCCGCGCGCCTCGAGAATGGCACCCAGAGAAGCAGCCGTGATGCCCTTGCCCAGCGAGGACACGACACCACCAGTTACGAATACATAGCGGGGCATGGCACCCATCTCCGCCGACTCGGTCGGCCGTTAATCAGCTCCAACACAGCGGAACACCTTAGCGGCGGTCAGGCTCGGGTAAGGTGGCTCGATGTTCGGGCTGGACTCTCCATCGAGGAGGCAGATGGGGAGCAAAAGTTACCAGATAGCCCCCTTCGGGACAACGTGTCCGACAACTTGCCTGGCCACTTGCCTGGCCACTTGCCCGGCTACTTGAAGGCGCGGCGGCGGGCTCCTGCTCACTGGATCGGGGCGTGACCTGACCAGACGATTTGGAGTCCGGTCTCCGCCGGTCCCGCGGCCGCCCAGTCGGCCGTCCAGAGATCAGCCACGGCGGCCAGCTGCGCGCGGGCGAACACCAGCGGGAGATGGCAGCGCATCCAGGGCACGATGCCCTGGGACTGAAACAGGTACTTGAGGGTCCGGTGATGACGGTCGGCGCCGGCACGCACCCGCTCGCCCCCGCTGCGAAACGCCACCTGCAGACCGTCAGCGACGACCGCGGGGGCCAATCCAGCCCCGGTGCCCCGACGCAGGCTGAGCTCGCCACGGAGGCCGCCGAGAACCAGCGGCCCGGATTCGCGCCACTCGAGAGGCGGGTCGTCTGAATCTCCGACCGGGACAACCGTGTCGAGCAAGTGGAGATGCTCGCGAAAGCGACGGATTTCATGCCCCGACCAGCGCAGCACCGGCTGCCTGCCGGGAGCCGCCTCGAGCAGCTGGGTCAGCCCCGCGCGCAACCGCCGTTCCGGCGGCAGCGCCCAGCCCCGCTCGCCAGCCTGGAAGCGGACGAGATTGCGTTGCCGGGCCGGACTGAGCGCTCGCAGCAACGCCAGGGACAGCCGGTGGGCAACCACCACCTCCTGCGAGTCCACCCGCGCCAGCTCGTTGAGCAACCCCGCGGCCTCCGCAGCCAGAGCGGCGCTGCGTCTGGCCGCGCCGGCGGCGGCCGGAAAGCGCCGGCGCAGGATTGGCAGCACCTCGTGCCGGAGATAACCCCTGTCGAAGGCAGGATCGGCGTTCATGGGGTCCGTCAGCCAGCCCAGGCCTTGCGGCAGAAGCCGGTTGGCACCGTAGTCAGCGAGGGCCTCCGCGGGTACGTCGAGGAGCGGCCGGCACAGACGGCCCGGGCCAAACGGCGCGTCGCGGGGAATCCCCGCCAGTCCGCTCACGCCGGAGCCGCGGAACAGATGCAGCAGGACGGTTTCCAGCTGGTCATCGGCATGGTGCGCCGTCAGCAGCCATTCCCCGGGCTGCAGATGGGTCCGCAGGGCGTCGTAGCGCGCCTCCCGGGCCGCGGCCTCGAGCCCCTGACCACCGTCGTTCCGGACGCTGACGCGGACTGCGCCATACGGCACGTCCAGTCTGCTGGCCAGCGCCGCGCAGTGCTCCTCCCAGTCCTGGGCGGCGGCCTGAAGTCCGTGATTGACGTGCACGGCCCGCAGGACGAACTGGCATTCGTGACGCAGACCGTTCAGGGCGTGCAACAGCACCGTGGAGTCGCGACCGCCACTGAAGGCCACGCACAGGGCAGCGTTCGGGGGCAGGCCCTGCAGGAGAACCTGCTGGATGGGGTCGGGACGCATGCTCCCGCGCCGGCGCGCTCAGTTCTCCCGGAAGCTGCCGTAGGATTTCAGGCGCACCGCCCGCCGCCGCACCAGCTCATTGACGTCGAGCGGCTCCAGGTCCCGCAGGTGGCTGATCAGTGCCGTGCGCACCGACTCGGCGGTGCGCGCCGGGTCACGGTGGGCTCCGCCGAGGGGCTCGCGAATGACCTCGTCGATCAACCCGAGTTCGCGCAATCGAGGTGCCGTGATGCCCATGGCCTCCGCCGCGGTTTCGGCCTTGTCGGGACTCTTCCACAGGATGCTTGCGCAGCCCTCGGGTGAGATCACGCTGTAGACGCTGTACTCGAGCATGATCACCCGGTCGCCAACCCCGATGGCCAGGGCGCCGCCGGACCCGCCCTCACCGATCACGATGCTGATAATCGGCGTCTTGAGGCGTGCCATCTCGAAGAGGTTCCGGGCGATGGCTTCGCTCTGGCCCCGCTCCTCGGCGCCAATGCCGGGATAGGCGCCCGGGGTGTCGATGAAGGTCAGGACGGGCAGGCGGAATTTTTCCGCCAGCTTCAACAAACGCAGCGCCTTGCGGTAGCCCTCGGGCTTCGGCATGCCGTAGTTGCGGCGGACGCGCTCCTTGGTGTCCCGGCCCTTCTGCTGACCGATGATGATGACCGGCTTGCCGTCGAGTCGTCCCAGGCCACCCACCATGGCCGGATCATCGGCAAACATGCGGTCGCCGTGGAGCTCCTGGAAGTCCGGGCTGATCGCGGTGAGGTAATCCAGGGTGTAGGGACGGAGCGGATGCCGCGCCAGCTGTGCAACTTGCCAGGCCGTGAGACTCGAGAAGATGCTGCGCGTGAGGGCCTCGCTCTTCGACTTGAGCCGGGCGATCTCGTCGCTGATGTTGATTTCTGAATCGTCGCCAACGTACCGGAGCTCATCGATTTTGGCTTCGAGCTCTGCAATTGGCTGTTCGAAGTCGAGAAATTTCAGGTCCATCAGGAAACCTTACTACTGGCGTGGACCTTCGTAAACAAAGCGAAAGCCCTCCAGGCCCACCAGCTCGGAGAGCCGCTCGCGCAGCTCCCGCGTGGGGCGGACGCACCAGTCGCTGCCCAGAGCCACCCGGGCCTGCGTGCCATCGGTGCTGTAATAGAGCGAGACGCTGCACTTGCCGGGACGGTACCGCTCCATGACGCTTTTGAGCAGCTGGGGATTGAGCGACCGGTCCACATCAGCGCGCCAGCGGAGCAGCAACCCGGTGGCACGAGACTCCACGATGCGGTCCAGATCCAGCACCTCCCTGGCATTCAGACGCCAGCCATCGAGGTACTCCTCGAACCGAAGGGTACCGCTGATGGCAACGATCGAATGCATGCTGAGAAGGTGACGGAAGCGGTCGTAGCCCTCCTGGAAGAAACCGACCTCGAGCGTTCCGGTGCCGTCATCCAGCTCGATTGAGGTCCGTGTGCCACGCTTGCGAAGCGAAGCAACCAGACCGGCAATGACCACCTCGCGCCCGGGGCCACGAAATTCCCCGGGCGCCGGGGGCCGTTCGGCAATCAGGGCCCCGATGCTGGACGTGCTGATGAAAGGTTGATCCGTGCGGTACTGATCGAACGGGTGACCACTCAGATAGAGCCCCAGACTTTCCCGCTCGGCCTGCAGCCTCCGACCCCAGCCCCAGTCGGGCACCTCGGCCACCGGATCTCCCCCGGCGGACGGTGCTGCCGAGGCCCCGAACATGTCCTCCTGACCCACACTCGCCGCAGCCGCAGCCTGTTCCGCACCCACCATCGCAGCAGGCAATGCGGCGAGCAGGCTCGGCCGGTTCGGCCCGAAGGCATCCAGAGCGCCCGCCTTGATCAGGGCTTCAGCCGGCCGGCGCCCGAACTTCTGTCCGCCGGCTCGCAAACAGAACTCCTGGAGACTCTGGTAGGGGCCGCCCTCAGCACGGATCGCGACGATGTGCTCGGCGGCGCCGCGCCCAACGCCCTTGATCGCACCGAGGGCGTAGCGAATCCCCCGCTCACCCTCGACCTGGAAGGCATAGGCGGACACGTTGACGTCTGGCGGCAGCACGCTCAGATCCAGCGTGAGGCACTCGCGCGTCTGCACAACCAGTGCATCAGTATCGCCCATCTCCGTGGTCATCACCGCGGCCATGAAGGCCGCTGGATGATTCGCCTTGAGCCAGGCCGTCTGGTAGGTGAGCACGGCGTAGGCGGCGGAATGCGACTTGTTGAAGCCGTAGCCAGCAAACTTCTCCATCAGATCGAAGATGTAGGTGGCTTTCGACCGCTCGGTGCCCCGGGCTGCCGCGCGATCAGTGAAGATCGAGCGCTGCTTGGCCATTTCCTCGGCCTTCTTCTTGCCCATAGCCCGGCGCAGGAGGTCGGCCTCGCCCAGCGAGTAGCCCGCCAGACGCTGGGCAATCTGCATGACCTGCTCCTGGTACAGGATCACGCCGTAGGTGCCGCGGAGGACGGGTTCGAGATCGGTATGCAGGTAGTCGATCGGCTGGTCCCGTCCCGCCTGCTTGCGATTGATGAAGTCGTCAACCATGCCCGACTGGAGCGGACCGGGCCGGTAGAGAGCCACCAGGGCCACGAGATCATCGAAGCTGTCGGGTTGCAGACGCCGGACCAGGTCGCGCATGCCGCGCGATTCGAGCTGGAACACAGCCGTCGTCTTGCAGGCGCGCAGCAGACGAAACGTGGCCTGGTCGTCCATCGCCAGCGACGGGACCTGAATCGGTGCGCCGCCGGTGGCCGCCCGGTCTGTGTTGATGGCACGCGTGGCCCGGTCGATGATGGTCAGCGTCCGCAGGCCGAGGAAGTCGAATTTCACCAACCCGGCAGCCTCGACGTCGTCCTTGTCGAACTGCGTGACGGTGAACTTCTCCCCTTCGACCTGATACAGGGGCGTGAATTCCGTGATGTCCCGCGGCGCAATCACGATGCCGCCCGCATGGCGGCCCGCATTGCGCACGAGGCCTTCCAGGCGCCTGCCGAGGTCAATGACGCTACGGACGTCCTCGTCCTGGTTATAGAGCACCCGCAGCTCTCCTTCCTGGGATAGCGCGATATCGAGCGTCATCTCGGCGCCAGGGTCGTTTGGCACCAGCTTGGCGATGCGATCCACCAGACCGTAGGGCTGGCCAAGTACTCTCCCCACGTCGCGGACCACGGCGCGCGCCGCCATCGTGCCGTAGGTAATGATCTGGGACACACGGTCACGCCCATAACGCTCACTCACGTAGTCGATGACGCGATCGCGACCGTCCATGCAGAAATCGATGTCGAAGTCCGGCATCGACACGCGCTCGGGATTCAGAAAGCGCTCGAACAGCAGATCGTGGTGGATCGGGTCGAGATCGGTAATGCCGAGCGCCCAGGCCACCAGCGAGCCGGCACCGGAGCCACGCCCCGGGCCCACGGGAATCCCGTGCTCGCGAGCCCAGCGAATGAAGTCCGCGACGATCAGGAAGTACCCCGCGAAGCCCATGCGGCAGATCACCTCGAGTTCCGTCGCCAGGCGCTCCGCGTACGCGGGTCCTGACGTGGCAGTGGGAAACCGGGCTGAGAGACCCTCTTCCGACTGGCTCCGCAGGTAGTCGTCGGGACTGGCGCCGTCAGGTACCCCGTAGTCCGGCAGGTGCGTTTCACCCAGGCTGAGGGCCAGGTGGCAGCGGCGGGCAATTTCGACAGAATTTTCCAGCGCCTCCGGCAAGTCGGCGAACAGCACTGCCATTTCCGCCGGGGAGCGCAGGTATTGCTGCTCACTGTACAGGCGCGGCCGACCGGGATCGGCCAGCACATACCCGGTCTGGATGCACACCCGGGCCTCGTGCGCCTCAAACTCCTCGGGCGTGAGGAAGCGCACGTCATTGGTCGCCACCACCGGTAAACCGTTCGCGCCCGCAAATCGGACCGCAGCCTGCAGGTAGTCGTCGTCCTGCGGGCGACCGGTGCGCTGCAGTTCCACGAAAAAGTCGCCACGGAACCAGGCACTGAGTTCGGCGGCCGTCCGCTCGGCAGGGGACCCGGCGCCCGTCAGGAGACTGCGACCGAGGACCCCATCACGGCCACCGGACAGCGCAATGAGGCCTTCAGCCGTACCCTCGTTCAGCCAGCCCGGGCGCAGCAGGGGCAAGCCGCCCTGCTGCCCTTCCAGCCACGCCCGTGTCAGGAGGCGGCAGAGGTTCCGGTAGCCCACCGGGTTGCGACACAGAAGCACGAGCCGACCTGGCTCCTGTCGCTCGACCTGACTCTTGCCCACACCACCGGCAAGCCAGACCTCAGCACCCACGATCGGCTGGACGCCAGCCGCGAGGGCGGCGCGATAGAATTTCACCAGCCCGAACAGATTGCCCTGATCAGTAATGGCCACGGCGGGCATACCCGCTGCGACCACTGCCGCCACCAGGTCGGGCACGCGGACCACACTGTCCACCAGCGAGTATTCCGTGTGCACATGCAGGTGCACGAAGCCAGGTGTTATGGCCGGTGTCATGGCCGGCGCAATGGCAGGTGTCATCGCGCGGACTTCCGGGCTGGAGGTGGGCCGGCACGCATGGCGGCGCGCACAGGGCCAAAACTGCGGCGGTGGGCCGGGCACGGGCCGAGCGCGACCAGTGCGGTCCGGTGCTCCCTCGTGGGATAGCCCTTGTGCCGGTCGAAGCCATAACCCGGGTAGGTCAGGTGCAGGCGCTCCATCAGGGCGTCCCGATGCACCTTGGCGAGAATCGACGCGGCCCCAATGGCAGGCCGAAGCCGATCGCCCCCCACTACCGTCTCGATTATTCCCGCGTAACCCGGCAGGCTGGGCGCCTGGTTACCGTCGACCTCCACACGCACCGGTGCCCACCTGAGGCCGGCAAACGCCCGCCGCATCGCGAGCAGCGTGGCTTGCAGGATGTTCAGTGCGTCGATCTCTTCGCGTGAGGCCTCGCCGAGCGCCCACTCCAGAGCTTCGGTACGGATGTGCGCGGCGGCGGTCGCGCGCTGCGCCGGGGTGAGTTCCTTCGAGTCACGGACGCCCGCAATCGTCTGGCCTCTGTCCAGCAGGACGACCGCCGCCACCACAGGGCCGGCCAGCGGGCCGCGGCCCGCTTCATCAATGCCCGCGACGGTCTCGATAGCAACGTTCACTGCAGGATGTGGCCATGAGGTTGGCGTGAGTAGTCAGCGATTATACGAAGCCGGGAGCATGCCCAGCACAACTTCCGCTGCCCGCTCACTCGCCTGGCGCCGGAGAATGGTGCCCAGGGCAGCAAACCGTTGCCGGAGGCGCGCCCGGTCCTCCGGTGCCCCGAGCCAGCGCAGAACCTCGTTGCCGAGAGCGGCAGGAGTCACGGCTGACTGCAACAGTTCCGGCACCAGGCGCTCGCCAGCCAGCAGGTTGGGCAGCGCAAAGTGCTCCACCCGCACGAGGCGCAAGGCCTTGAGCAGACCGTAAGTGAAGGGCGCAAAACGATAGGCCACCACCATTGGCCGGTTGATGAGCATCGCTTCCAGGGTCGCGGTGCCCGACGCCAGCAGTACCACGTCGGCAGCGGCCATGGCCGCCTGCGCCTGACCGTCCAGGATGTGCAGCGGGACACCGCCAGTCGCTGCAGGGCTCCAGAGCCCGGCAAAGCGCGCCCGCAAGATGGGGGTGGCCATGGGCACGACCACGGTGAGACCCGGCACGCGGGCATGGAGCCAGGCTGCAGTCGCCGCAAAGATGGGCCCCAGTCGCTCCAGCTCCCCGGCGCGACTGCCAGGCAGGATGGCCACGATGGGCCCTGTCGCCGGCAGGCCCAGCGCCTGGCGGGCCGGGGTCCGGTCCGGATCAGCCGGCAGCTCGTCGGCCAGGGGGTGCCCGACAAACGTCGCCGGAACGCCGTGCCGGTGGAGAAAATCCGCTTCGAAGGGCAGCAGACACAACACGTGGTCGCAGGCCTCACGAAGGACCCGCACCCGCCCCGGGCGCCACGCCCAGACCGAGGGCGACACGTAGTGCACCGTTCGCAGGCCGGTGCCGCGCAACCGGCGCTCGACCCGCAGATTGAAGTCCGGCGCGTCAATGCCGATGTACAGGTCAGGCGGCGCGGCGCGGAGCCGCCGCTCGAGACCACGCAGGATGCGCCGGAGACGTGGCAGGTGGCGCACGACCTCGACGAGCCCCATGACTGCCAGCTCCTCACTGGGTACCCAGACGTCGCAACCGGCCAACCGCATGGCGGGCCCGGCGATACCGGCGAACTCCACGTCGGGGCGGCGGGCGTGCACCGCGCGAATGAGTCCGGCGCCGAGCTGGTCACCCGAGATTTCGCCGGCCACGATGGCAATTCGCGGCATTGATGCCGTCAGCGAATCAGACTGCGTTCTGACTTGTCGATGAAGTCGACGAGAATGCGCAGTTCGGGCTGCGTTTCCGCGAGCACGGCAAGGCGGTCCCGGGCGTCGGCAAGCTGGAGCTGTTCCCGGTAGAGAATCCGGTAGGCCTCTTTCAGGTTCCGCAGCTGGTCCGCGGTAAAGCCCCGGCGCTTCAGCCCCTCGCTGTTGACGCCGTGGGGCGCCGTGGGCTGGCCCGCCACCATCACGTAAGGCGGTACATCGCGGGTCACGGCCGCAAAGCCGCCGAGGAAACTGTGCGCGCCCAGTCGACAGAACTGGTGCACGGCAGTAAAGCCGCTGCAGATCACGTGGTCGTGGACCTGTACATGCCCGGCCAGGGTGGTGTTGTTCGAAAAGATGACGTCGTTGCCGACCACGCAATCGTGCGCCACATGGACGTAGGCCATGATCCAGTTGTCATCGCCGATGCGTGTGATGCCCTGGTCCTGCGCAGTACCACGGTTGATGGTACAGAACTCGCGAAAGGTATTGCGGTCGCCAATCACCAGCTGCGTGGGCTCTCCGCGGTACTTTTTGTCCTGCGGATCCTCGCCGATCGACGCGAACTGGAAAATGCGGTTGTCACGTCCGATCGTCGCGGGACCCTTGACTACGGCGTGCGTGCCTACCGTGGTTCCGGCGCCAAGACTTACGCCGGCACCGATCACGGCGTAAGGGCCAATGCTGACGCCCGTGTCGAGCTCCACACCGGGGGCCACAATGGCCGTCGGGTGTATGTCTGTCACTGCTTGTTTGATCCCGACATGATTGATTCCGAGAGGCGCTTTTCCAGCGCCCGCAGCCGTCTCGCCAATTCGTCCAGCTGGCCGAAACGCGCCATGTTCCGGCGCCAGCGCTGCACATTGTCGGCCGGCGTCCCACCGCCGGCATAAACACCTGCGACACGGATCGAACCAGTGACGCTGGCGCCGCCGCCAATGACTACGTCGTCCGCCACGACAATGTGCCCTGCGAAACCCGCCTGGCCGCCGATCGTGCACCGTGCCCCAATCGTGGTGCTGCCTGAAATGCCTGTCTGGGCTGCGATCACCGTATGCTCGCCAATGCGAACATTGTGCCCGACCTGGATCTGGTTATCGAGCTTCACGCCATTGCAGATCACGGTGTCACCGATGGCACCACGATCTATGGTCGTGTTGGCGCCGATCTCCACGTCGTCACCCACCACCACGCTGCCGACCTGCGGGACCTTGACGTAGCTGCCCTCGCGTTCACGGGCAAACCCAAAGCCATCCGACCCCAGCACCACACCAGAGTGCAAGACGCACCGCACGCCAATCCGCACATCGGAGCAGACGGCAACCCCGGGCATTAGCCGGGAGTCCGCGCCAATTGCCACGCGATCCCCGACGACAGTACGCGGACCCAGTACGACCCGCTCCCCGAGCACAACGCCCCTGCCCAGCACCACACCGGGGCCCACCTCGCAGGAGGCGGGAATAACCGTCCCCGACCCGATGACCGCGGAGGGATGTACGCCCGGTTCCACAGGAGAAGTGGGGTGGAGTTCAGCGGCGACGCGCGCATATACCACGTAGGGATCTGGCGTCACGAGCGCGGCCACCGGACAGTCACCCGCATCAGCGGCAGACAGGATTACCGCTGCGGCCCTCGTGCCCGCGAGTTGGTTGCGATAGGTGGAATTGGCGAGAAACGTCAGTGCCCGCTCGTCCGCCAGGGCGAGCGTCGCGACCCGCTCAACGACCCGCCCCGGATCACCACGCAGTTCGCAGCCGTAGCGCACTGCCAGCAGGCCCAGACTGACGCCCATCCCACTACCTTCCAAGAACCGGCCAGGTCTCCCAAGCCCGAGTGGAACACAGCCCGGCCAGACCGGACCTCTTGCCCCCGTATCGAGTCCCGGATCGCTAAGGTCTCAGGGCTTCGCCGGTGCCTTGGGCGCGGCTGTCCGGCTCTGCAGTCCCTGCAGCACCTGGGCCGTCACATCCATGGCGGGGGTTACATAGAGCCCGTCACTGAGGATAAGGTCATAGCTGCCCTGCTTGGCGAAGCCCTCGATCTCCCGCAACACGTTGACACGCAGCTTGCCGAGCTCCTCGTTCTTGCGGTTATTGAGATCCTCGCGCAACTCCTCGACCTGCCGCTGCAGATCCCGCTCGTCCCTGCGCAGGTCGTTCTCGGCATTGCGCCGCTCGTCCGCACCCATCACCGCGCCGTCTTTCTGGAACTTGTCGGCACGCTCCTTGAAGGCCTTCTGTTTCGCAAGAAGATCCCTCTGGCGCGGCGCAAATTCGTTCTCGAGCGCGCGGTTGGCGGCGTTCGCCTGCGGCGACTCGATCAGCAACCGCTGTACGTTCACAAACCCGATCTTCAGTGCCTTGGCTGTCTGTGCCTGGGCGGTCTGCGCCTGGCCGATCGGGAGCATGGCCAGCGTGGCCGACGCCAGCATGACGAGAACCTGGCCCCATTTCTTCACGTGCAACATCCCTTCATCCTTGCTTCAAACCTGAACCCCGCCTAGAAGGCGCCGCCAATAGAGAACTGAAAACGCGCCGTCTGGTCACCGTACGTGCCGCCCGTGACTGCGCCATTAACGCCTGTGGTGGTCGTGCCACCCACATCGTTGAGGGGGAAGGCGTAGCTGAACCGGAACAGGCCGAGCGGCGCGAGCCATTGCGCGGCGATGCCCACCGATTGCTTCAACTGCCCTGTGCTGAAATCATACTCGATCGGAGTGAACGTTGGCGGTTTGTCGTAAAACTGCACATCACCAAGCGAGAACACATTGCCGATATCATAGAAGAGGGAAAACCTGGCTTTGAACTGCCACTTTTCGGGGATCGGCAGCAGGAACTCGGTCTGGGCTGCCACGAGGGTGTCACCGCCATAGGGGTTGCCGAGAGTATCTCGCGGCCCCAGTGAATTCTCCTCAAAGCCCCGCACGGTGTCGGGACCACCCGCGAAATAGTTCTTATAGGGCGGCAGGGACGTGGTATCGCCCAGAGCCGTGCCGTAGCCGAGATCCACGCTGAAAAGCAGGGTGGCCCAGCGGGCGAGGTGCCAATACTGCTGGTAATTGTAATTGAGCGTGAAATACTCAACGTCGCTCCCGGGGATGGTCGTGTTCGCCACGAGCCGGTGGCGGGCGCCGCGGTCGGCAAACAGCGCACGATTGCGACTGTCAAAGACCCAACCAGCCAGCAACTCGAACGAGTCGAACCGCGTCGTATAGATGGCGCCCTGATTCACGATACTGGTGTCGGTGCTGCCGTTATTGCGCACCCAGTCCTGGGCCTGAAGGCTGCTGCTGCTCTCCGACAGCAGTTTGGAACTTTGCCAGGTTCCGCCAAAGATCATGCGCTGGAACTCGGTGATCGGATAGCTGTACTCGACCGATGCGGACAGCGTCTTGGTGGAGAAATCCGAGGCCTCCGACGTAAACGCCGTAATGTCCCGGTAGGCCACGCTCATCGTGCGGCTGACTTCGTTGATCGTGGTGTACGGGTCCGTGTAGGCCATACTGTAGACCGTGCGGAACTGGCCCGTATTGATGTCGGCCTGCACGCGATTCCCGGTGCCCATGAAATTGGTGTGGACAAAATTGCCGTTCAGAATGAGCTTCTGGGAGGCTGAGTAGCCGACACCGCCGCCAAACTGCCCCGGCAAACCCTCCTTGATGTCGAAATCCAGGTCCACGAGGTCAGGCGTGCCGGGTACTGGATTAGTGGTTTCCTCGACTTTCTCGATATAGGGCAGGCGCTGCAGACGGATCTTCGAGCGCTCCAGCCGGCTGTTGGACAGGTAGCCGTCCTCGAACTGGCGCATCTCGCGACGGAACACCTCGTCATTGACCGACGCAGTGCCGTTGAAGTTGATCCGGCGTACATACACCCGGTTCTTGGGCTCTACATACAGGGTAACGGCCGCAGTCTTTGCTACCCGGTCGAGTTCGGGCACTGGCTCAACGGTGGCAAAGGCATACCCCTCCTCCGAAAGGCGCAGCCGGATGAGATCGGCACTCTGGGTGATGAGCTGCTGGGAGTAGATCTGCCCGGGCTTCACCTGCACGAAAGGATTCAGCTGGGACTCAGCCAGCACCAGATCACCCCCCAGGCGCACATCGCTGACCGTGTAGCGCTCGCCTTCCACCAGATTGATGGTGACGAAAATGTCGCGCTTGTCGGGCGAGATTGCCACCTGCGTCGATTCAACGCCAAAGTCGGCGAACCCACGATCCATATAGAAAGACCGCAGCTTCTCCAGGTCGCCGGAGAGCGCCTCCCGGGAGTATCGGTCGTCCTGCTTGATCCACGACAGCCACGTGGGCGTCTTCAGCTCAAAGCGCTCCAGCAGCTGCTTGTCGGTAAAGCTCCGGTTACCCACCAGGTTGATCTGCCTGATGCGGGCCCGGTCGCCTTCCTTGATCGTGATGGCGATATCGACTTTGTTGTCCGGCAGAGGCTTGACCTCGGCCTTGATGGAGGCGGCGTACTTCCCGCGGCTGAAGTACTGGTCGGTCAGAGACTGCTCGACTTCATCCAGGACGGACTGGTTAAACGTCCTGCCCTTCTTCAGACCAATGCGCGCCAACGGCTCCTGCAGGTCCTCGGTCTTTATGTCCTTGTTGCCAGTAATCGTGAAATCCGCAATCGAAGGGCGCTCGGCAACGACCACCACCAGGGTGTCCTTGTCCCAGCGGATTTCCACGTCGCGGAAAAAGCCGGTGCCGTAGACGGCGCGAATCGCCTCCTGGATCCGGCTCTGGTCGACCCGGTCACCGATGTTTACCGGCAAGTAATTGAAGACCGTGCCCTCCGCAATGCGTTGCAGGCCCTCCACCCTGATGCCCCGCACCACGAGCACCTCCTGCTGAGCGAACGCGCTGTCAGAAGCCGCCGAACAGATCGTCAGCAGAAGGGCAGCCAACAGGCTGCGGACGGGAGCTCGAAGCGCCAGTCGGAAATACATCGGACGCTCAACCAAGGAGTCGGGAGATGTCGTTATAGAAGGCAAAGCTCATGAGCACCAGCAGGAACCCGATACCGATCTGCTGGCCAATCATCTGCGCCCGCTCCGACAGCGGACCGCCCTTCAGGGATTCAGCAACTGTGTAGACAACCTGACCACCGTCCAGCATCGGTATGGGCAGCAGATTAAGCACACCCAGACTGATACTGACAATGGCCAGGAAGCTCAGAAACGCCGAGGGCCCGATTGTGGCGCTGACGCCCGCGTACTGGGCGATGTTGATCGGCCCACTGATGTTCTTGGGCGACACGTCGCCCACAACCATGCGCCAGATCATCCGCAGAGTGAGCGTGCTCATGTCCCAGGTCTTCGCTGTGGCCCGCACCAGGGCCTCGACCAGGCCATAGCGCTCTTCGGCGCGCATACCAGCCAGCATATCCTCCGGCAGTTTTACGGCCGCGCCAATCCGACCAATCGGACCCTCGGCCGAATCCTCGGCAGCGACTGCCACCGTCAAGCGCCGCTCGACCTCGCCCCGGCGAACGGTAACGTCGAGTCGCTCGCCGGGCTTCGCCCGCACGATTTTCACCCACTCAGTCCAGGTCGAGATCGGCTTGCCCTCGGCCAGCAGAATTCGATCCCCGGACTGGAAGCCCGCTTGTTCCGCAGGCCCACCCGGCGTGAGATCACCGATCACCGGATCGGGTTCCGGGGACCAGGGCCGGAGACCCAGCTTCGCGAACAACTGGCCGGGCTCGGTCAGTTCGGATTCACGGCCTACCGTGCGGAGAGCCACCGGCCGCTCATCCCCGGCGCCATCGGCAACAGCCAGGCGGATCCCGCCGTCCGACAGCATGCCGTCGAGCATGGCAAGCGTTGCCGCCTCCCAGGTCAGCACACGCCGGTCGCCCACAGCGACAATCGTGTCACCTTCGCGCAGCCCGGCTGACGCCGCCAGGGATCCGGGTTCAACCGGACCAACGACGGGCTTCATGCCCGGGACGCCACTCACGAACATGACGGTGTAGGCCACAATGGCAAACAGCAGGTTGAAGGCGGGACCGGCCACGAGGATCGCAATTCGGGCACTGGCGGATTGCCGATTGAACGCGCGACCACGCTCGGCGAAGGTCACCGCACAATCGCGCTCGTCCAGCAGCTTCACATAGCCGCCGAGTGGCACTGCCGACAGGCAATACTCGGTCTGATCGGGACCCGACCGCCGCGACCACAGCACACGGCCAAAGCCGATCGAATAGCGAAGGACCTTTACCCCGAGCGCGCGGGCCACGATGTAGTGCCCGTACTCGTGAATGGCGACGAGCAGGCCGATGGCCACCACGAACGCCAGCAGGGACGTCAGGATCTGCGACATGGCGCGAATCTTAAGGCATTACGAGAACGCTTGCCCTGGAGAGCTTCTCTTAAAGAGGCTGCCTGGCCAGGATCGGTCTGCTGAGCGGTTGACGCAGTGCTGCAGCGAGAGGCTCATCCGGTTGACATACCGAGCCACGACAAGACCAAAGCAAAGAGCGGCATGGCCGCCGTTATGCTGTCAATCCGATCCAGGACACCGCCGTGACCCGGAATGAGGTGCCCACTGTCCTTCGCGCCCACGCTGCGCTTGAACATGCTTTCCGTGAGGTCACCCACCACGGACAGTACCGCGACACCCAGCCCGACTGGCACCATGACAACGGGCGACAGGCCCAGAAACGCGCCACCGGCGGCGGCGGTAAGGGCTGCCAGCAGCACTCCGCCAATGAGCCCCTCCCAGGTCTTGCCGGGACTGACCTGTGGAGCCAGCTTGACTCGTCCGAACCGATGACCAGCGAAGAAGGCGCCGATATCCCCCGCAAACACGACGCACAGGGCGAGCAATGCGAAGGCCGGCCCGTGCTCCGGGACGCGCAGGATGGCGACCAGCGCCAGCCACGACGGGATGAGCACGAGCAGCCCGGCAAGCGCCGCGACGGCGGGCGGCACGGTTGTCGGGTAGCGGAGGATCCAGAGGAAGGCGACGGCCCACCACAACAGCGCGATCCACAAGACAATTTGCAAGCCGACAATCGCCGGCACTAGCCAGCCGGAGACAGCCAACAGCAGCGCCATACCGCCCGCATAGGCGCCACGCAACCGAGGCAGCCGCCAGCCAAGGAACGCAGACCACTCCCAAGCTGCAAGGACCATCACGGCTGCGGTAGCCCAGATAGCGACCCACAGGGGCGCAACGAACAAAAGGAGAAGCAGACCGATCAGCAAGAGGACCGCGGTGAGCACGCGTTTCGCCAGCTCGCTCATGGCTCTCGGTGACCCCGCTGCCGTGGGAGAAAAGTCAGTCGGCGATTGCCTCAAGCTGATCGCCAGTACGTCCAAAACGCCGCTGTCGCTGGCTGAAAAAGCCCAGGGCCTGGGCAATCTGGTCGGCACCGAAATCCGGCCACAGGGTAGCCGTGAAAAACAGTTCGGTGTAGGCGAGATCCCAGAGCAGGAAGTTACTGACGCGCTGTTCGCCCCCCGTGCGGATCAGGAGATCCGGTGACGGCAGCCCCGCCAACGCGCGATGCCGGGCTATAAGAGCCTCGTCGATGTCGCCAGGATCCAGATCGCCGGAGCGAACCTTCTGGCTGATCCGACGCACGGCCTGGACGATGTCCCACTGCCCGCCATAGGCCACCGCCAAGACCAGGGTCATGCGCGAATTGGCAGCTGTCCGGACCTCGGCGTCCGCCATCCGCTTGCGAAGAATCGTAGGCAGGCTCTCCCGGTTGCCGATGAAGCGCAGCTGGATTCCATTCTCGTGGAGCGTATCCACCTCACGCTGGAGTACCTCGACAAAAAGCCGCATCAGGGCATCCACCTCGCTGGGCGGTCGCTTCCAGTTCTCGCTGCTGAAGGCAAACAGCGTAAGGACCTTCACCCCGTTCTCTGCGCAGCCCTCGATGACCTGCCGCGCGGACTTCACGCCTGCACGATGACCCGCGTGCCGGGGCTTGCCGTTCCGGGTTGCCCAGCGGCCATTACCGTCCATGATGATTGCGACGTGGGTCGGTGGAACCGGCCGATCGCTGCCACCGCTGTTCATGAATCTTCCATCCTTGGTCTTGTGTAAGATAATGACTAGAACTCCATGATTTCTTTTTGTTTTTCTTCGGAGATTCTGTCGATTTCTGCCACGTACTTGTCCGTAACGTCCTGGATCTGCTGAGCGCCCTGTCTTTCCAGATCCTCGTTGATCACTTTTTCCTTCAGGGCTTCCTTGAGGTCAGTCATGGCATCTCGCCGGACATTGCGGATGGCCACCCGACCCAGCTCAGCCTCCTGCTTGACGAGCTTCGCCAGGTCCCTGCGCCGCTCTTCGGTAAGCACTGGGAGGGGCACACGAATCACGGTACCGGTCGTCACCGGGGTAAAACCCAGATTGGCGCTCATGATGGCCTTCTCGATTACGCCCGTCATGCCCTTTTCCCAGGGCGTGACCGTCAGGGTGCGGGCGTCCTCGACCGAAATATTGGCGGTCTGGGACAGCGGTACATTGGTCCCGTAATACTCCACCATCAGATGCTCCAGCAGACTGGGACTGGCCCTACCCGTGCGGAGTTTACGTAACGCCTGGCCCATTGCTGTGACGCATTTGGCCATGCGCTGGTCTGCGTCCTGACGAATTTCGTTGATCACGCTCCCCCCTCTGCCCCGCTATCCTGTTACCAGCGTCCCGACATCTTCGCCCCGGGCCAGCCGGAGCAGGTCGCCCGCCACCTGCAGGTTGAACACCCGAATGGGAACATTGTTCTCCCGGCACATCACGACAGCAGTCGTGTCCATGACGTTGAGCTTGTCGTTGATCACCCGGTCGAAGGTAAGGTGGTCGTAGCGTTTGGCCTGCGGGTTCTTGACGGGATCGGCGGTATACACGCCGTCCACTTTGGTGCCCTTGACAAGAATGTCGGCACCGACCTCGATAGCCCGGAGCGCGGCTGCCGTGTCTGTGGTGAAGAAGGGATTGCCGGTGCCTGCGGCAAATATGGTGACACGCCCCTTTTCCAGGTGCCGGATGGCGCGACGGCGGATGTAATCCTCGCTGACTTCATGAATCTGCAACGCGGACATCACGCGGGCATGGGTGCCGACGCGCTCGAGCGCATCCTGCAAGGCGAGTGCATTGATGACCGTGGCCAGCATACCCATGTGGTCGCCCGTGACGCGATCCATTCCGGCACGGGCCAGGCCCGCGCCACGAAAGATGTTACCGCCGCCGATCACAATACCGAGCTGCACACCGAGTGCCCGGACTTCCTTCAATTCATTGGCAATGCGCGTGAGGACGTCGGGATCGATGCCGTAGTCACCGTTTCCCATCAGCGCCTCACCGCTGAGCTTCAGCAGGATGCGCCGGTAGAGCAGACGTGCATCGTTCATAGACCAGAAACCGCGCGCGACCGGAGGGACAACAGGCCCGTAGCTGCCGGGATTCTACCGGATTTGCCCGCCGCCGGATCGGCCCACTCCCGGTGATCGGGCCCGGGATGATCCGGCCCGGGATGATCCGGAACGACGTTACCCCTGGGAATGCATCGCCGCCACGGCCTCGGCAATATTCTCCGACTTCCTCTCGATGCCTTCGCCAACCTCGAGCCGCACGAACCGGTGCACACGGGCGCCCTGATCCTTGAGCAGCTTGGCGATGGACGTGTCCGGGTCCTTGACGAATGGCTGACCCACCAGCGCGACTTCATTCAGGTACTTTCGCAGGCGTCCTTCCACCATCTTGGCCACGATCTCGGGCGGCTTGCCTTCACCAGCGGCCTGTTCAGTCAGAATGCGGCGTTCGCTCGCCCGGAGGGTCTCGGGCACGTCGTCCGGTGACAGATAGCGGGGATTGCTGGCGGCAATATGCATGGCCAGATCCTTGCCCAGCCCGGCATCCCCGCCCTCCACGTCCACCAGAACGCCAATCCGAGTACCGTGGAAGTAGCCGCCCAAGTTGCCCTTCGGGCGCACGTACTCAAATCTACGGACGCCGATGTTTTCCCCGATCTTGGCAACGAGGTCGCGACGAGCCTCCTCGAGCGTCTGCCCGCCCGGGGGCCGCAGCGCCATCAGAGCCTCCACCGTGGCAGGCTGCTCGCGGGCAGCGAGCTCGGTAACCGCACGGGCGAAGCGCTGGAAGGTCTCGTCCTTGGCCACGAAGTCCGTCTCGCAGTTGACTTCGAGGATAGCCGTAACGTCGCCCCCAGGGCTGACGGCGGTCAGGATCAGCCCCTCGGCGGCAATGCGGCCGGCCTTCTTCTCAGCCTTCGCCTGCCCGCGGGTACGGAGCAGCTCCACGGCCGCACCGATATCGCCGCCGGAATCCACGAGCGCCTTCTTGCACTCCATCATGCCGGCGCCAGTGCGGTCGCGGAGATCCTTGACGAGGTTCGCTGCTATGGACATCGTGCGTCTCCCACTCAGGCCCCGGTGTCACCGGAGGCAGCGACATGCTCGACAGTTATGGCATCGGTGCCATCGGCGGCACCTGCCGCGGCCTCGACGACGGGCGACGCATCGGCGTCGGCTCCGGCCGTCCCAGTGGCACCTTTCGGCGCGCGGCCGCGGGGGGCGCCGGCGGTCGCGGCAGCCGTCTTGCGGGGTGCACGCTTCGCAGACGCGGGCCGCCGGCCTTCAGGAGAAGACTTCGGCCGGCCTTCAGCATCGAGCTCGACGAAATCGTCTTCGCCCATTGGCAGTGCCGGAATGGAGGCCTTCCCCTCCAGCACGGCATCGGCGACGGCGATTGCATACAGCTCAGCCGCACGCATGGCGTCGTCATTACCAGGCACCATGTATTGCACACCGTCGGGGGAAGAGTTTGTGTCCACAATGCCGACCACGGGAATGCCCAGCTTGTTGGCTTCGTGCACGGCGATCTTTTCATGGCCCACATCGATCACGAAAATTGCATCAGGTAACGCAGCCATTGATTTGACGCCGCCAAGGCTGCGCTCGAGCTTCTCGCGCTCGCGACGTCGCTCCAGAACTTCCTTCTTGGTCAGCTTGCCGAAACGACCATCCAACTCCATCGCGTCGAGATCCTCGAGGCGCTTGATGGACTGCTTCACCGTCTTGAAGTTGGTCAGCGTGCCGCCCAGCCAACGGTGGCTGACGTGGGGCATGCCACAGCGCGCAGCCTGGGCTTTCACCGAATCCTGTGCGGAGCGTTTCGTGCCAACAAACAGGATGCGGCCGCCATCTGCCGCGAGTGACCGGATGAATGCGGTCGCCTTGCGGAACAGGGGAACCGTATGCTCCAGGTTGATAATGTGGATGTTGTTGCGGGCACCAAAGATGTATGGACTCATCTTGGGGTTCCAGTAGCGAGTCTGGTGGCCAAAATGCACACCGGCCTCAAGCATCTGGCGCATGCTCACGTCAGTCATGGGATCTCCTTTGAGGGTCTAGCCTCGAACTGGGCCTCTAATTTGGGTTGGGGCCGCCGCGGTCCCCATCCGGCAACCGACCCCCGAATCGGGAGAAGGCACCCAGCCAGATGTGACGGAACGCGTGTGGATTTCGTTGCCTCTAGGGCGGGCGCTTTATACCATACGGGATTAACGGTCACAACGCGGTTCCGGCTCCCCGGGGGCCGTCCCAGTCAACCCCAAGGGCCCGAATAAAGCCAAGGATGAGCATCACGATCAAGACCCCGGCCGAGCAGGACGCCATGCGGGAAGCCGGACGCCTGACAGCTGCAGTGCTCGACATGATCGGCCCCCATGTCCAGCCGGGTATCACCACAGACGAACTCGACCGGATCTGCCACGACTACATCGTGGACGTGCAGCAGGCCATCCCCGCACCGCTGAACTACCGGGGCTTTCCCAAGTCCATCTGCACCTCGGTGAATCACGTGGTCTGCCACGGCATCCCGAGCGCCAAGACGCTGCGACCGGGGGACCTCATCAATGTGGATATCACCGTCATCAAGGACGGCTTCCATGGCGACAGCAGTCGCATGTTTTTCGTGGGCAAGGGCACAATTCAGGGCGAGCGGGTAGTGCGTGTGAGCCGTGAGGCCCTCTGGCTGGGGATCGCGCAGGCCAGCCCCGGGAAACACCTCGGCGATATTGGCCACGCGATCCAGCGCTATGTGGAGGCGCAGGGATTCAGCATCGTCCGAGAATACTGCGGACACGGCATCGGCCGGATTTTCCACGAAGATCCCCAGGTCCTCCACTACGGCGACCCCGGCACAGGCCTCGAACTGCGGGAAGGCCTGACGTTTACGATCGAACCCATGGTCAATGTCGGCAAGCGTCATGTCCGGCTATTGCCCGATGGCTGGACGGTGGTGACCCGCGATCACTCGCTGTCAGCCCAGTGGGAACACACAGTGCTGATAACGAAGGACGGCTGCGAGGTCCTGACCCTCGGCAAGGATGAGCGGCGATGAATGCGGTCGTCAGTCCAGTGCTCAGCCTGTCGGACGACGCCCGCCAGCTGGCATCGGCCGTGCTGCAGCCGGACGGCCTGGCCTTCGACTGGCCGGCTGTGCGTCGCCTGTTGCAGGCGCCGGGCGATGCGCTGCCGATCCTGAGGCACCTGCTGGGCGCGGGTAACTCGGCGCTCAAGCAGCGCTTTCTGGCCGGCGAAGCGGCAGCCCGGCTGGTTGCTGACCGGGCAGCGCTCGTGGACCTCGTCGTCTGCGAAGCCTGGCGGCGCGCTGGAGATTCCGGACATGCCGACTGCTCGCTCGTGGCAGTTGGGGGTTATGGCCGTGGCGAGCTGCACCCCTACTCCGATGTGGACCTCCTTGTCCTGACACCCCCCCGGGCAACGCCGCCGCCACCCGACAGCCTCTCCGACTTCCTTACCCTGCTGTGGGACGCCGGCATCGAGATCCGCCACAGTGTCCGCAGCGCCGCCGAGTGTGGCCAGGATGCAGGCGACGACCTGACCGTCATGACCACGCTGATGGAAGCACGGCTGCTGTTGGGGCCCGAAGAGCTGTTATGGGAGATGCAGGCTGCGATTGCCCCGGGGAAAATCTGGCCAACCCGGCAGTTCTTCGAAGGCAAGATGCGCGAACAGCAGAGCCGCCACCACCGCTACGACGACACCGCCTACAACCTCGAGCCGGACGTTAAAGGCAGTCCGGGCGGCCTCCGGGACATCCAGACCATCAGCTGGGTCGCGCTCCGCGAGTACGGTCGTGGTGACCTGGAATACCTGGTCAGCCGCAGCTTCCTGAGCCCCCCCGAGCTTCGGTTGCTCCTGCAGGGTCGCGAATTTCTGTGGCGGATCCGCTTTGCGCTCCACCTGCTGACCGGACGCCATGAGGACCGGCTGCTGTTCGACCACCAGAGCCGCATCGCCCAGCTCTTCGGTTATCAGGATGCGTCGTACATGCTCGCTGTCGAGCAGTTCATGCAGCGGTACTACCGTACCGTCATGGATCTCAGTCGCCTGAACGAGATGCTGCTACAACAGTTCCAGGAGGCCATTCTCAACGACCCGAATGCCGATTCCGAGCAGCTCAACGAACGCTTCAGCGTGCACAACGGCTTCCTGCAGGTCGTGGACGATGGCGCCTTCGACCGGACGCCGTCGGCGCTGATGGAGCTGTTCCTGATTCTGCAACAGCGGCCGGAACTGAAGGGCGTCAGTGCCGGCACGATCTCACTCATCCGGCGCAGCCTCAACCTGATCGACGATGAGTTCCGTCAGGATCCGCGTAACCACAGGCTGTTCCTGCAGATCCTGCGGGCCAAGGAAGGCGTCACCCACGAACTGCGACGGATGAACCGCTACGGCGTGCTGGGCCGCTACGTACCCGCGTTCGGCCGCATCGTTGGACGCATGCAATACGACCTCTTCCACGCGTATACCGTGGACGAACACACACTGTTCGTCGTGAGCAATCTGCGGCGTTTTGCGCTGGACCGCTACAACCACGAATTTCCGCGCTGCTCGGAGCTGATGCAGGCCCTGCCGACGCCAGAGCTCGCCTATCTCGCGGGACTGTTTCATGACATTGCCAAGGGGCGCGGCGGCGATCACTCCGAACTCGGCGCGCTCGACGCCGAGTCCTTCGTTCTCGAGCACGGCATGAGCCGCTACGACGCGCGGCTAGTGGCCTGGCTGGTACGCAAGCATTTGCTGCTGTCGCTGACCGCCCAGAAACGGGACATCAGTGACCCTGCCGTAATTCGCGAATTCGCCGGGCAGATCGGCGACGAAGTGCACCTGGACTATCTCTACCTGCTGACCGTGGCAGACGTGCGCGGCACGAATCCAAAACTCTGGAACTCCTGGAAAGCCCAGCTGTTTGCGGAACTCTACACTCAGGCCAAGCGGGCCTTGCGCCGCGGGCTGGAGAAGCCGATTGACCGGGACGAACTCATCGGCGAGCGGAAGGCAGCCGCCCGCACCCTGCCCGGCCTGGCGGGCGTGCCGGATGCCAGGATCGATGCACTGTGGGCTGAACTGGGCGATGACTACTTCCTGCGCTGTCGACCCGAGGAGATTGCCTGGCACACGCGCCTGCTGGCGGCCAGGGAAGATGAGGGACGACGGGTGCTCGTCGGCGTCCAGGACGAAGCCTCCGGCGCCGGGACCTCAGTGGTGGTCTACGCCCCGCAGGACCGCTCCACTTTCGCGACGGCCACCGCTGTGCTCGATGAGCTTGGGCTGAATATCGCAGATGCCCGCATCATCCGGCTCGGCAATGGCTTCAGCCTTTCCACCTACGTCGTCCTTGAGAACGGCGGCGAGCAGACTCGCGATGACGAGCGCCGCGACCAGATCCTGCGCCGCCTGGAACAGGCCATAACCGCTGGCGAGGAAAAGGCCCTGCGCGTGACGCGGCGCCCTCCGCGCCAGGTCCGGATGTTTTCCACACCCACACACGTCAGCTTTGCAGCGGACGAAACCAATGACCGCACCGTGATGGAAATCGTCGCCGGCGACCGTCCGGGCCTGCTCTGCCAGGTTGGTCAGGTGCTGCGCAATCACCGCGTCGGCATTCAGGCGGCCAAGATTCTCACCGTTGGCGAACGCGCCGAAGACGTGTTTTATGTGACTGACACGGCCGGTGCACCGCTGACGCCGGAGATCTGCGAACTCTTAAAGCAAGCAGTCACCCAGGCACTCGACAGCCCGGCCTGAAGCCGGCGCGAATCCCCACCCTCTTGTCCCGGACAGCATTTGTGAATCACGCCAGCATTCAGAGCATCGTCGAGACGGCTTTCGAACAAAGGGCCTCACTGGACCTGCCAAATGCGGCGCCAGAACTCCGCTCGGCGGTGTCCAATGCGATTCAACTGCTTGACCAGGGGGAGGCGCGTGTCGCTGAGAGGACCACGCAGGGCTGGGTGGTCAATCAGTGGCTCAAGAAAGCGGTCCTCCTGCACTTTGGCATTGAGCGTAGCGTGCGCATGCCGGCGGGCATCACGGACTACTACGACAAGGTCCCGCTCAAATACCACGAGTGGAGCACGGAGCAGTTTGCTGCGGCCGGCGCCCGCGTCGTGCCGGGCGCCATCGTCAGGCACGGCGCGCACGTGGCCACCAACGTGGTCCTGATGCCTTCGTTCGTGAACATCGGCGCGTTCGTGGACAGCGGCACAATGGTGGATACCTGGGCCACCGTCGGCAGCTGTGCCCAGATTGGCCGCAATGTGCATTTGTCAGGCGGCGTCGGGATTGGCGGCGTACTTGAGCCAGTCCAGGCCAGCCCCACCATCATCGAGGACAACTGCTTCATCGGCGCCCGCTCCGAAATCGTCGAAGGCGTGATAGTCGAAGAAGGGGCCGTGATCTCGATGGGCGTGTTTATCGGCCAGAGCACGCGCATCTATGATCGGGCCCGGGACGAGGTGCTCTACGGCCGGGTGCCCGCGGGTGCCGTGGTCGTCCCGGGCAGCCTGCCGTCGGAGGGCGGCCGCTGCAGCCTCTACTGCGCCGTCATCGTGAAGCGGGTGGACGCGAAGACCCGGGCCAAGGTGTCGCTCAACGATCTCCTGCGCAACGACTGAGGCAACCCGGCAAGGTATGGACCAAACCCTCGACTTTGCGAGCGAGCTGATTCGTCGGCCATCAGTCACCCCCGATGACGCGGGCTGTCAGGCGCTGCTCGGCGCCCGCCTGGCCAGTGCGGGATTCACTGTGGAAACCCTGCAGTTCGGCACAGTGACCAATCTCTGGGCCCGCCACGGCACGGCCGCGCCCCTGCTGTGCTTCGCGGGCCATACGGACGTGGTACCCCCGGGGCCGCGTGAGGAGTGGCAGTCAGAACCCTTCGTGCCGGAAGTGCGTAGCGGGATCCTCTACGGACGCGGGGCCGCCGACATGAAGGCCGGCCTTGCGGCGATGCTGGATGCGACCACCGACTTTGTGAAGGCAAAACCCAACCACCGCGGCTCCATTGCTTTCCTGATCACCAGCGACGAGGAAGGTAGAGCCCAGGACGGCACGCAACGGGTGATGCAATTTCTCAGGGAGCGTGGGGAGCGACTCGACTGGTGCGTCATCGGCGAGCCTTCCTGCGAGAAGCGGCTGGGCGACACCATCCGCATCGGGCGACGGGGCTCCCTCAGCGGCATACTGACGGTGCATGGCCTCGCCGGGCACGTGGCCTATCCGCACCTGGCGCGCAATCCGATCCAGGCCTTCGCTCCGGTCTTGACGGCGCTCTACAGCAAACCCCTCGACAACGGCAACGAGTGCTTCCCGCCATCCAGTTTCCAGGTGGTCAAGCTCGAAAGCATCGGCGACGCGGTAAACGTGACGCCGGGATCACTGTTCGCACGCTTCAACATTCGCTACTCAACAGTCTGGAATCACGAGCAGCTCCGCACCCATATCGAGGCGCTGTTCCGGGAGCACAAGCTCGACTACACCCTGACCTGGCACCTGTCCGGCGAACCGTTCCTGACTCCGCCGGGTCAGCTGATCGACACGGTCGCTGCCGCCGTGACGAAACTGACTGGGGTCGTACCGGTTTCCTCGACCGGCGGCGGCACCTCGGACGGTCGCTTCATCGCGCCCAGCGGGACGCACGTGGTCGAATTCGGTGCGGTGAACGCCACCATCCACAAGCCGAACGAGCAGATCCCCGTCGCGGACATCGGCGTCATGCGGGGTGTCTACCGCGAAATCCTGGAGCGCCTGCTCGGCTGAAACTCAGGCGCCTTGGCTTGCCTCGTGCACGGCATGGCTGCGCCAGTTGCAGGCGACCCCGAACACGCCGAGGCAGAGCAGGGCAATCAGGACCCATGCCGGCATACTGAGGCCAAGCAGCCGCCACGCCACCTTGGCGCACTCTCCGGAACCGGACAGCACCATGCCCAGGGCATCCCGCAAGGGAAAGGACTCCAGCATGAAGTCGAGGCCCGGGCCGCAGGCCGGCACACGCTCAGGCGGCAGGGTAGTCAGCCACAAGTGTCGGCCGGCCACACCACTACCGACGAGGGCAACGAGCCCTAGCAGAACCGCGTAAACGCGTCGGCCAGTGGCGCCAGCCGGGTGCAGGGCTGCGGCGAAGAACAGAACACCGAGAGCAATGACGGCCACCCGCTGCAGGATGCAAAGCGGACACGGTTCAAGCCCGAGCCCGTGTTGAGCGTAAAGCGCGTAGGCCATCAGTCCGGCACAGGCCAGGACGCCAAGAACATTGGCGAGACGGACGTTCATCGTTCGTTCCCTCCGACGAGTCTGGTTTGCGCCACGGAGGTGACGCGGTCCCGCAGGTAATTGGGCAGAGCCTCTGCGGGCAACACCACCCTGCCCGCCAGAAAGCGCGGCCGGGCCAGTCGCGCCACGTCGGCAGCCGACGGCAGCTGCTCCGGCAGGACGTCAATGAGGCGGGCCTGCAGGCGCGCGGCAAGCTGCGGGTGGGCTGTCCACCCGGGCCCGACGGCCAGAAAAGTACCTGCTTCCGGCAGGCTGACGGCGTCGGGATTGCGCAAAGCGTCAGCTGCCAGCGCTCGCACCCCCTCCTCCGTGTCACGACGATAGACGCCGAAGTACGCTTCGCCCATCCGCGCGTCAAGACAACAGGCTACCGCGTCGGCAACCGACTGCCGAAGAGTGCCAGCAGCGAGCGCTGCCAGAGTTGAAACCGGACACAAGGGCAGTCCACGGGCGTAGCCAAGACCCTGCGCGAGCGCCACAGCAACCCGCACGCCGGTAAAACTGCCCGGGCCGGCACCGAAGGCTATGCAGTCGAGCTCGCTGAGGGACGTATTGGTTTCCTCGAGCAGCTCGCGGACCCATTCGAACACGGCACGGGACGGCGCCCGCATGCCGCGGGCCTCCCGCACCGACAGCGTATCTCCCCGCAACAGGGCGAGGCTCGGGAGCTCGGTGGCGGTTTCGATGGCCAGACAACTGAACGGCGCGGAATAAATCGTCAAATCCTCAGCGGTGGAGCCGCAGCCAGACAGCGTGTCCGGTCCGGTGGCCCGCAAATGTCGACAGAAGCCCCGGACACCGCATCCGGGGCTTCCAGTGCATCTGACCGATGCGGACCGATCTGTATAATAATGATCTCTCGCGCGACGTACATCTGGCGACAGACATCTTACAAGGACATCTGATGACGACGAGCAATACAGCGCTCCAGCGCTGGGTACGGGACGTAGCCGCACTCACCAAACCGGCAGCCATTCACTGGTGTGACGGCTCTGATGCGGAGTACCGGAAACTGCTCGACCAGATGGTCGCTTCCGGAGACCTGCTGCCCCTGAATCCCAAGACCTACCCCAACTGCTACCTGCACCGCTCCGACCCGTCCGACGTTGCCCGCGTCGAGCACCTGACATTCGTCTGCACTCCCGCGCGCGATGCGGTCGGTCCCAATAACAACTGGATGACTCCGGCGGAAGCGCACGCGAAAATGAATGGACTCTTCGCCGGTGCCATGCAGGGGCGCACCATGTATGTGGTGCCCTACTGCATGGGCCCCCTCGAATCACCCTACGCCCGTTGTGGCGTCGAGATCACGGACAGCGCCTACGTCGCGGCAAACATGCGCCTGATGACGCGGATGGGCAAGGCAGCGCTCCAGCGCATCGAGCGGGACGACACGTTCGTCCGCGGACTGCATTCCACTGGTGATCTCGATCCAAATCGCCGGTTCATCATGCACTTTCCCGACGAACTGCTGATCCAGAGCATTGGCTCCGGCTACGGCGGCAACGCCCTCCTTGGCAAGAAGTGTCATGCTTTGCGCATTGCCAGCTGGCAGGCCCAGCAGGAAGGCTGGCTCGCCGAACACATGCTGCTGGTGGAAATCGAGAGCCCAACGGGGGAGAAGCACAATCTGGCCGCCGCATTCCCGTCCGCCTGCGGCAAGACCAACCTGGCGATGCTGATTCCACCCGCCTCGCTGTCGGGCTGGAAAGTTCGCACACTGGGCGATGACATCGCCTGGCTGCATCTGGACAACACGGGCCAGATGCGTGCCATCAACCCGGAATCCGGATATTTCGGCGTCGTTCCTGGCACCGGACCGAAAACCAATCGCAACGCGTTCGAGATGATCCAGAGCGACACCATCTTCACGAACGTAGCCCTGACGGCAAACAACGAGCCCTGGTGGGAGGGCAAGGGCAGCGGCACCCCCGCCATCGACTGGCAGGGCCGGCCCTACGACCCGAAAAACGGTCCGGCCGCCCATCCGAATTCCAGGTTCACGGTGTCGGCACCCCAGAATCCCAGCTACTCGCCGCTCGCGGATGACCCGAACGGCGTGCCCATCAGTGCCATCATCTTCGGTGGGCGCCGTCGCGGGCTGGCCCCGCTGGTCTACCAGGCCATGAGCTGGCAGCACGGTGTTCTCGTCGGCGCTGGCGTCGCTTCCGAAACGACCGCAGCGGCCACCGGCGCCGTTGGCGTCACACGCCGCGATCCAATGGCCATGAAGCCCTTCTGCGGCTACAACTTCGGTGACTACTGGAAACACTGGCTGAGCTTTGGCCAGCGCTCCAGCAAGCTACCTGCCATTTTCCACGTCAACTGGTTCCGCCAGGACGAACAGGGCCGGTTCCTTTGGCCCGGCTTCGGCGACAACCTGCGCGTGCTCCAGTGGATCATTGATCGCTGCGCCGGCCGCGTCGGTGCGCGGGAAACGCCGATTGGCTTCCTGCCCAACCCGGGCGACATCGATGTGCAGGGCGTCGATCTGCTTCCCGGCGCCATGAGCGCCCTCCTGGCCGTCGAAGCTAAGAACTGGCTGGATGAGATGGCTTCGGTGGAAGCCTACCTGCAGGAGTTCGGCGCACACCTGCCGCGGGAATTGCTGGAAGAACATCGGCGAGTCGTCAGCGGGCTAGGATGACCGGGACAGGGCTGACGGGAGAGGGCTAACCTACTCCTCGACGCGATACTCGATGGCAAGCGGCGTGCCCCGCGCCGCGACCCGGCCCATGCTGATTACGCCGCTTCCGGTCAGCACCGTGCTGTCGCGGCGGACGTAGAGTTCTTCACCCACATCCTGCTGGATGAAAGTCCCGTTCGTGCTCTCGTCCACGAGAACAAAACGATTCCTGGCCGCGTCAATGTGCGCATGGACGCGGGAAATGAGATTACCCTTGATGACCACGTCGTTCTCGTCGGCGCGACCCATGGTGATCGTCACCTTGCCGTTCTCCCCGACCACCAGTTCCTCGCCCCGGAACCGCAGGCGGAGGCTGGTAGCCGACGTCGGCGGCCGGGCAGCCGGATTGATCGAGGGCAACATGTTCGTCGCCTCCTCGGGCTGCCAGAGAACCTCAAATACGGCGACCTCGTCGGACTGGCCCTTGGGCGTGGCCACGTCGATCTGACGGACCAGCGCCTTCCACTGGGGAGTCAACTGCTCGACCAGCGTACTGGTGGTCAGGATCTGCCCCGCCTTGGCCTGGGACGTCATCCGATTTGCGGTGTGCACCGCGGCGCCGAAGATATCCCGGTCTTCCGCCACCACTGGACCGAAGTGACAGCCGATGCGGATGGAGACGTGGGAGTCGTCCGTCTCAATGCGGATCGTGTTAGTGATCCGCTGCTGCATCTGGTTGGCGGCGTTCAGGGCGTCGTCAGCAGAGGGGAAGGTGGACATCACTTCGTCCCCCATCGTCTTGATCAGGGTCCCTCCGTAGTGCTCGGTGGCCTGCTTCATGACGCGCAGGCACTGCTGGACGATCTCCCGGGCCCGATCATCGCCAAGGACCTCGTAGAGATGGGTGCTTCCGACCACGTCGGCAAACAGAATGGCAAGTTTCTTTTCGGAGCCCGCAGTCACACGTCACCGGTTGCGCAATATGTTAAACAGCCGTCGATAGTATGCCACGGGCCGGGACCGCCAAACCCAGGCATCCTCAGCGCTCGGCAATGAGGTAGGCGACCCAGCCGGCGTCCGCCTCACCCCGGTTTTCCGGCGTAAAGATTCCATTGCCCCGCCCGTCCTTGCTCGTGCCCTCCCACCAGATCGTGGTGCGGCTGAAACCTGCCTCCTCGAGCAGTTCCCGGAGTTCCGGCAGGGACCAGAGGCGCCAGTCGTAGCTAAAAGCCTTCTCGATCTTCGAGCCATCGGGAAACCGGAAGTCGATGTGGCAGAGGATGTCGCCGGTCACCGGGTAGTACTTCTCCTGGTGCCACACGTAAGTAAAGCCCTTGCACCTGGTCGTCTCGCGCATTTCTTTGTAAGCGTCGTAGCCGCCGTAGGCATCCAGGAAGAACACGCCATCCGGTTCCAGCGCCTCCCGGACCCGGCGGAAGTAGCGGAGCATTGCCGGGCGGGTCTTAAAAACCCAGTAGCTGAAGTTAAAGGCGCCAACCACGTCCACGAGGTCGGTCCGCACCCGGGCCACGTCGCCCAGGATGAACTGGACGCGCTCCTGCTGGGCCGGCTTCAGCCGGGAAAAATGGCGCTGCCGGCCCCAGTCCAGCACGCTCGGGTCAAGGTCCACGCCGATGGCGCGCCGTCTCGGTCCGCCACGAACCCACTCGCAGGCGATACTGGCCGTCCCGCAGAAGTCTTCCCGCAGACTCTGGGGCGCCCGCCCCCGGATCTTGCGAAAAGTATCCACGATGTACTCGCATTCCACGTCGGGGGTCTGTACCGCCGCCTCGTAGGTCTCGTGCAAGTCCGCCTGTTGCGCCAGCGTCAGTTTGCGCGGCGTGCCCCCGTCAGCCATTGGTCCAGACTCCCCTAAAAACAGATGAGAAACAGAGTGAGCGACAGTCGATCAGGTCCCGGTCCGCAGGGCGGCATCGGGCCCCCTGCTCTCTTCGATCTGGTCCAGCGCGGCCAGCAGGACGTCCGGGCCGGACTCCGGCCGCACCGCACCCAGCGTGAGCGCCCGGCGCCAGCTCCGTGCGCCCGGCTGGCCATGATACAGACCCAGCAGGTGGCGACTGATGTGGTGCAGGCGCGTGCCGTCGCCGCGCTCACGACGCACGTAGGCCACCATGGCCGACACCACGTCAGCCCGGGTCAGCGGCGCAACCAGCCCGCCGCCCGCGAGAAAAGCTGCGTCCAGTTCTGTCAGCCACCAGGGATCGGCGTAGGCCTTGCGGCCGATCATTACACCGTCCAGCCCGGCCTCGAGATGCTGGCGGACGCCGGCCGCCGTCTCTATGCCCCCGTTGATAATCAGACGCAGACCGGGAAAGTCCTGGCGCAACTGGTACACCACGTCGTAACGCAGCGGCGGCACGGTCCGGTTCTCCTTCGGCGACAGCCCCGCGAGATACGCCTTGCGGGCGTGCAGGATGAAGGTGTCGCAGCCGGCAGCGGCCACTACCCCCACGAAGTCCCGCACGAAGCCGTAATCGTCCCGGTCATCCAGCCCAATTCGGGTCTTCACCGTCACAGGCAGGGCCGTCACCGCCCGCATCGCCGTGACACACTCAGCGACCAGCCCCGGCGACTTCATAAGGCAGGCCCCGAAAGCGCCATCCGACACGCGCTCGCTCGGGCAACCGGCGTTCAGGTTGATCTCGTCGTAGCCGTAGTCCGATGCCAGCCTTGCGGCGGCCGCCAGCAGGCCAGGGTCGCTACCCCCGAGCTGGATTGCCACGGGCTGCTCAGACGGGTCGAAGCGCAGCCAGCGGTCGGTAGCGCCGCGCACGATCGCAGCAGCGGTCAACATTTCGGTATACAGACGCACCCGGGGCGATAGCAGGCGCAGAAAATAGCGGCAGTGCCGATCGGTGCAGTCCATCATCGGGGCGACCGACACGCGCCATTTTCCCGCCGGGGAGGCGCAGGCCTGCGAATGCATGTCGTTCATGAACCACCGTCGGAAGTCAGGGGAATCCGGCCGCGTAGCGTGGCTGTACCGGTCCGTTAGTATGGGGCGCAGGGCGGAAGTGAGCAACGCCGGCGCTGGTTGACCCGCTCATATGTGAGACCGCCTCTGCGGCGCGGAGCGCGTGTTGTACCCTAGAGCCAGACAGTTGAACGTAGAGGACACCAAACCAATGGCGGCAAGCGGTTCTGACGAGGGCAAGGTACTCGTCACCGGGGGTGCGGGTTACATCGGCAGTCACGTCGTTCGTCAGCTGGGGGAAGCCGGGGAAGACGTCGTGGTGCTGGATAACCTCAGCACGGGATTCCGCTCGGCCCTTGCCAGCGGCACACTGGTGGTCGGGGATACCGGCGACCGGGTACTCGTCAGCCGGCTACTGGCGGAACACCGGGTTAGCGCGATCCTGCATTTTGCCGCTCATACCATCGTCCCCGAATCTGTGGCCCATCCTCTCAAGTACTACAGCAACAATACCTGCGCCACCCGCAATCTCCTCGAGTGCGCGGTGGAAGCCGGCACCCGGCACTTCATCTTTTCGTCCACTGCCGCTGTGTATGGCGTTCCCCCCGGGGGACTGGCCTCGGAAGACAGTCCGACGGTGCCCATCAATCCCTACGGCACCTCCAAACTGATGAGCGAATGGATGCTGCGCGACGCCAGCGACGCCCACGGCCTTGGCTATGTGGTCCTGCGGTACTTCAACGTCGCCGGTGCCGATCCGGGCGGCAGGATCGGTCAATCCACGCGGCAGGCAACCCTGCTGACCAAGGTAGCCTGCGAGGTGGCCGTCGGCAAACGGTCCCACGTGTCGATCTTCGGCACGGACTACGCGACGCCCGACGGCACGGGCATCCGGGACTACATCCATGTGGAGGACCTGGCCACCGCCCATCTGGACGCCCTCAGGTACCTGCGCCAGGGCGGCCAGTCGACGATCCTCAACTGCGGCTACGGCCGCGGCTACAGCGTGCGCGAGGTGATCACGGCCGTTGACCGGGCTAACGGCACACCCCTGGCGCGACGCGAGGAGCCTCGGCGTGCCGGCGATCCGCCGGTGCTCATCGCCGCGGCCGAACGGATCCGGGAGGTACTTGGGTGGCAACCGCGGCACGATGATCTCGATTTCATCGTCCAGACTGCCCTGCGCTGGGAACGCCAGCTGCAGCATCAGCCAATGGCTTAGGCCCCGCGCTCCTTGTCGTACTGGATGCCGTACTTTTCCAGCAGATCATAGAGCGTCGGCCGGGTCACCCCGAGAAGCTGGGCCGTCTTGGAAATGTTTCCGTCCGCGTAAGCCAGCGCATTCCGGATGGCGCGCGTCTCGGCATCCTTGCGGACTTCCCGGAGATTCACATTGGGTTGCTGCTCGCCGTCGGCGGCAAGACCCAGATCCGCGGCCGTCACGTAACGACCTTCCGCCATGATGACAGCGCCCTTGAGCTTGTTCTCCATCTCGCGGACGTTGCCAGGCCACCCGTAGTGTTCTATCGCATTCTGCGCATCCGGGCTGAAGCCGCGAAATTGCCGCCGATGCTGGGCTGCGTAGCGCTCGAGCAGCGTACGGGCCAGTAGTATGCGGCACCCGCCCTCACGCTCGCGTAGCGGGGGAATACGAATGGTGATTTCGCTGATCCGGTAATAGAGATCTTCCCGAAAACGCCCTGCCTTGATCGCCACATCCAGATTCTGGTTGGTGGCACACACCACCCGGACATCCACGGGAATTTCCTCGCGACCGCCCACCCGCTCCACGACCCGCTCCTGCAGGAAACGCAGTAGCTTGGCCTGCAGCGACAAAGGCATATCACCGATCTCGTCGAGGAACAGCGTGCCGCCATCGGCGTTCTCGATCTTGCCCGGCGTCTGCTTGACGGCGCCTGTGTAGGCGCCACGCTCGTACCCGAACAGCTCGCTCTCGAGCAGGTTCTCCGGAATGGCGGCACAGTTGATGGCCACGAAAGGCTTGCTGATCCGGGGACTGAGTGAATGCAGTGCACGGGCGAGAATCTCCTTGCCGGTGCCACTCTCGCCCAGCAGCAACGTCGTGGCATTGGTCGGCGCCACTTTCTCGATCATCCGGCAGACCTGCAGCATCTGCTCGCTGGCGGCCACTACGCCATCGAGCGGTGAAGTGCTTTGCTGCTGCAACAGGCGCTGGTTATGCCGTTCGAGTTCGTAAATGTGATAGGCGCGGTCAACCAGCAGGTGCAGGGTGTCCGTGTCGACGGGCTTCTGATAGAAGTCGTACGCGCCGAGTCCGACAGCCCGCACGGCGTTCTCCTGGTCGCCGTGACCGGTCACGACGATCACCTTGGTATCCGGCAGCAACGCCAGGGCCTGTTCCAAGGCAAGAAAGCCTTCGGTGACTCCCTCTGCGTCCGGGGGCAGGCCCAGATCCTGGAGCACGACCGGCGGCTCATGGCGCCGCAGTTGCGCCAGCGCGCTCTCCCGGTCTTCGGCCACCAGAACCTCGTAGTCGGTGAAACACCACCGCAGCTGGCTCTGCAGCCCCGGGTCGTCCTCGACGACGAGTAGCTTTCTGCGCGCGTCGGTCAATGGAGCCTCCATCCCTGTCGACTTCATCATAGCTTACGTTTAGCGGGCCTCACCGGACGGGTAGCGCAGTTCCCCGATCCTCCCCGGGCAGCCGGATAGCGACGCGGGTGCCCTGTCCCGGCTCGGACTCCACCCGCAGCGAGCCGCCCGCCTCGACCACGAAGGTCCGGGCCTGGTACGCCCCGATGCCCATGCCCTTGTTGCCCTTGGTGGTGTCGAAGGGGCGGAACAACCGCGTACGGATGAACTCAGGCTCCATGCCGCAACCATCGTCCACGATCTCGATGAGCGCCCCGCTATCAGCCAGAGCAACGCGCACCGTGACGTGCCCGTCGCGGCTGGTGGCCTCCTGGGCATTGCGTATCAGATGCGCCAGTATCGCGGTGAGCCGCTCGCGGTCGAGCCAGACATGCAGGTTGTCGGACTCGTCCACCAGTTCCGGAACCGGCTCCCGGCTGCGGCAACGGTCCACGGCGTCGGCGACTGCAACCGCCACGCGTACACGCTGTCGGGGTCCGGTTTCCCCGCTTTGCAGCTGCTGGAGGAGCTTGCTCATCCGCGCGACGGAATTATCGATGGTGGCGATTGCATCCTCAAAAAAAGCCGGATTCCCCTTGTGCTTGGCCGCGTTCTGCACCATGAGCGATTGCTGCGCGATCAGGTTCTTCAGGTCGTGCATGACGAAGGCTGTCAGGCGATTGAAGGCTTCGAACTGCCGGCCCTCAGCCAGCTTCTGATCCGCCTCATACTGGGCCAGGAAGGCAGCAACCTGCCGGCCGGAAGTCCGGAGGAGATCGATTTCCTCGAAGGTCAGGCGGAACGCGGAGCTGGACTGAAAAAGCACGATCAGGCCGATCAGCGTCTCGTTGCTGATCAGCGGTACGATCAGCAGTGCCTCGGGAAAGGACTCCAGCCACTCCGGACGGCGCAGCCCGCCGTACAGTTCGGGCCGCCGCGCCAGCTCTGCTGTGTCGATCGTCCATTGGCGCTCAAGCATGAAGACCAGGGCGGGATCGTCCGGCAGGATGCGCGCATCGGGAAGAGTCCGGGCGTTCCAGCCGGCTGTCGCCGTGAACGGTCCGCCGTCACCCGCGCGGATCCAGAGCACGCCGGCGGGGCTACCGACGATCTGGGCCACACCGCGGATCACTCGCTCCGGCAGCGGTGACCGGGAATCCGGGGACACCAGCGTATCGATGAGCCGCAGCCACTCCTCCCGATAGTCGTAGCGGAAGGGCAGAAAGTGCTTGCTGACGTAGACCCGCAGCCGGGCATTCAGGCGGCCGGAGAACAGCAGCAGGCTCATTGGCACGCCCGTCCCGACCACCAGCAACAGTGCGGACTGCTGCGCGAGTTCGGGAGCCATGGTCCGGAACACGGGTAACAGCAACAACGCCAGCAGCAGAATCGACAGGGTCGCGAGGAACCGCGGCGCGTAACTGCGAGCCTCGGGCGAGACGAGGATGGCGAGCGACCATTGCGGACGTAACCGGAGACCGAAGAGCAGCAGGAGCCCGGACACGGCCAGCACGGCGGCGGTTCCCCCCAGCAGCGCACGCGGCACACCGGCCCCCGCCGCGGCGACGATGGCCAGCGCAGCCTGCGCACCGGTCGCCAGACCTGCCGCAGCCACCAGCGAGCGGAGCGCCGTCCGGCTTTCAATGGGCGCGTCACGACCCAGCTGTGCTGCCAGGGCCAGGCACACCAGCGCGATGCTCGCGGCCGAAACGCTGGATAGCGTGCCCTGCCACGGCGTGCCCTCCCGGAACGCGAGCCAGGCAACCAGGCCGGAGGCGCCGACTACCACTGCCCAGAACAGTCGCAGAAGCTGCTTGACCACCTCCGGCATGGAGTGCTCGTAGGGTCCCCGGAGCAGCCGGTGAATCAGCGCATACCAGCTGAACAGCAGGACGACCTGCAGCATGTAAAAGGCAACGGGGAACCCGTCCGACAGATTGAACAGCCCGGGCTGTGCGACGAGGACACCCCAGGCGACAGAAGACAGGAGCACGCCCAGCAGCTGCGTGCGAACCAGGACGCTGCCATGCGCCAGCAGAACGTAGACACCCACCAGGGCATACACCAGGGCCATCACCCCGGCCCAGAGGATGGGATTGAAGACGGTGTTGGTCATCCCGGCATCATAATGCCAATCCAGTCAGCAGTTTAGCGCGGGAATCACGAATCGGACACAGCAACTGACTGCACCAGGAACGGGTGCGCTGGGAGGTTAGCAGTGCATCAGACGGCTGGGGGAGCCTCCAGCCTGCGCCCGAAGGCGCCCACCAGTGCCGAGATCACCGCTCTGATGCGGTGCCCTGCCCTTGCCTTCGCCTGCGAGAACATCGGGTCAGCAACCCGGCCAGGGCAGTCAGAAGCAACGGCGCGGTCGCTGGCGCGGGAACTACTGCTCCGTTCTGAAACTCGTAATACAGGTCGTCGTTGCCGGAGCGGGGTCCGGTCAGATTCAGGACGTTACTGCCCATTGCGAATCCCGCGAACCCGCCGCGGGCCGGGATGTTGGGATCATTGCTGCTGCCGTGACCAAACTGGATGGCAAAATTGCCGCTTCCGAAGTTGTAGAGAACGACGTCGGTAAACACTTTGAATGCGGTTGCATCTCCGTTAACGGTGGGTCCCGCCCAGGTGGCGTGAAATGCCTGCACCGCATCAGCTTCCGAGTAGCTGCCGCTGAGATCGGGACGCGGGTCGGCGCTACCGCGCGAGTAAAGAATCTCGCCATCTTCGACTGAAAAGACACTGCCGTCAGGCGTCGTGCTTACCAGATCAGCGTAGTAAGGCGCAATCACTGGCACACCCAAAGTTGCCAGATTGGTGACCGACGTAAACGAGCCACTGCTCAAGACGCTGCCAAGAGTTAACGCGCCGTTCTCATTGATGAATAGGCTGTCGAAACTACCCGCGCCCGTGTTAATGGTAAATCCCAGCGAAACAGCCGTCCCTGACAGGTTACCAACTCGGTCGACTTCGAAGGACTGACTAACATCCCAGTTGCTGCCCGAGGTGGCGAACGCGTCCCCGAAATCGATAAAAACGCGTTTCGCTTCGGCTGTTGAGGCCAGACAGGCGGCAGACAGCGACAGAGCGAGCAGAATCTTGATTCTGGTCATCGGACGTTCCTTTGGCAGGGTCCGCTGTATCGTACGCCAAGCAGGGCCGCCGCTCGAAACCGTTTCGGTCGTCCACGAAGACCGATTAACATAATGTTATGAATCAATATTTTGCCTTTCTCAGCTACAGCCACGTCGATTCAAAGTGGGCCCGCTGGCTGCACAAGGCACTGGAAACTTACCGGTTACCGCGCTCCCTCCGCGCCTTGCCCGGTGCCGAAAGCCTTCCCGAGCGAATGGCGCCTGTGTTTCTGGATCGTGCGGACCTCGCCACCTCGACCGAATTGGCCGCAGAAGTTCAACGCGCTCTGGATCAGTCCAGTAATCTGATCGTCCTGTGTTCGCCGGCAGCCGTTAAATCGCGCTGGGTGAATGAGGAGATTCGGCGCTTCCGAGAACTTGGACGCGAAGACCGAATCTTCTGTGTCGTAGTTGGTGACGTCGATACGGGTGGCCCAGGAGATTTTTTTCCACCAGCCCTGAGCGAGGCCCGCCCCGGACAGCGGCCAGCCGACAACGAGCGGCGTCCTGAACCGCTGGCGGCGGATCTGAGGCCGAGTGCAGATGGACGTCGTGATGGATTCCTAAAACTCGCGGCGGGTCTGATTGGGGTGCGCTTCGATCAATTGCGCCAGCGTGAACAGGCGAGATGGCATCGGCGCTTGATGGTGATCACGGCCACGTCGGTGGCGGCGAGCGTGGTGCTGGTGGGACTGACATTGTTCGCTCTCATCGCGCGCCGGGAGGCTGAGGTCCAGCGCTCGATCGCCGAACAACGCTCCTTGACGGCAGAACGAACGACCACGTTCCTGAAGTCAATTTTTGAAGTGTCGGACCCCTCCGAAGCACGCGGCAACTCGATCACCGCCCGGGAAGTTCTGGACCGTGGCGCACGGCAGATCGATGAAGGCCTGAAGCGAGAGCCATCGGTGCGCGCCGCGTTGACGACCACGTTAGGCACGGTATATTCGAGTCTGGGCCTGTATCGGCAGGCCGACGAAATGCTTGCCAAGGCGAGCCAGATTGCCGGCGTAGAGTCCTCCGTCGCTGCGAAGATTGCCATTGCCTTGGGAGAATTGCGCACCCTGCAAGGTGAGTACCCGGAGGCGAATCAGCAGTTCGGCAAGGCAGTGGACGCCATGAGTGCGCTTGATAGCGCGGTGGATATCGACCGTGCGCGCGGACTGATCGCGTGGGGAGAATCGCTGGCAACCACCGACCAGTTTGCAGCCGCCAAGGAGAAAATAGCAGCGGGCATCGACCGAGCCCGTCGCAGTAGGCCACCGGACGCTGCGTTGATCGCCCGTGGTCTGGAGGCGCTGGGGCTGACAGCGTTACTTTCTGGAGATCTTCCTGCGGCAGAAGCTCGCTACCGCGAAGCACTGACCATGCGGATCGCCGAATCCGGCCAGATTCATCCCAAGGTATCGGAGACGCTGAACTCGCTCGGTTCCATCGAGTACTTGCGCGGCAACCGTATTCAGGCGGCCGAGTACTTTCAGCGAGCGCTGGGAATTGATCGAAGAGTACTCGGCCCCACTCACCCTGACCTCGCCGGTACTTTGAATAATCTGGCGCGGGTCTACCTTGAGCAGCGAAAATTCGCCGAGGCACGTACGCAACTTCTGATTGCACGTGACCTGATGCTCGCCGAAAAGGACGCCACCCACGATGACATGGCCTTTGTATTCAGCAACCTGGCGCTAGCCGATGTGGGACTCGGTAACGACGAGGAAGCAGCACCGTTGTTTGCTGCTGCCTGGATCGCCGCCGAGAAACACCGGCACCGATTGCGAGGGCCAATCCTGATCGATTTTGCCGACCTGGATTGCCGCCGAAGGCGCCACTCCGAGGCGGAGCCCAGATTGACGACGGCGGCCCGACTCCTCGCGGAGGACTATCCCGATGAACCCTGGCGCCTGGCCTGGCTAGGCCTGGTGCGGGCGACCTGCCGCCTGTCAGCGGGCGATGTATCGGCAGCGAAGACGGACCTGGCGCAAAACCTTGCCGTCATACTGCACCGCTGGCCAGACGACACCCTCTACGGCCTGTCATCGCTTCGACGTGCGCTGGCCATTCATGAAGCAGCCGCAGATCGCGCAGATATCGTCAAGTACACGCGCCGAGTGGCCGCAGCCAGCGCCGGCAAGAGCAGGTAGCCGGAAAATGTCATTGCCGCGGCTAGAAAATATAAAGCCTTATCTCCAAGAAGCGCCGGCCAGGTCAGCAGCCGCGCCCCTGGGGCCCGGGTTAGCTCTGCCCGCAGAGCCCACCCCCGACCAGGGCAGCGCTGGCGCGATTCTGGAGGGGGAACTGGACGCGCCGTTCGACTGGCGCAATTAACCGCCGTTTCGGGAGGGTTTCGCGACACAGGCGCGTCACGGACCGGGAAAACGCCGATTGCGGTCCTCTAAGCCCTTGAAATAGATGGCGTCCCCACGGGGATTCGAACCCCGGTTACCGCCGTGAAAGGGCGATGTCCTAGGCCTCTAGACGATGGGGACCCGGAGCTTGTGTGTGACGCGACGTGCAGGAAAAAATCTGGTGGAGCCAGACGGGATCGAACCGACGACCTCTTGCATGCCATGCAAGCGCTCTCCCAGCTGAGCTATGGCCCCACACGACTGGCGGCGGAATCTACGCGACCGTGCCGGAAGCTGTCAAGGAAAGGGCCTGACCGAGGCGCTGGAGAGCCTTGTCCCGGCCCAGCAACTCCAGCGTCACGTCAATCGGCGGTGACACGGTGCCGCCGGTGACGGCGACGCGCACCGGCTGACCAAGCTTGCCGAAGCCAATACCGCAGTCGGTGGCCACCGCCGCCAGCGCGCCGTGGATCTCGCCGCGCGTCCAGGTAGCAAGACCGCCCAGGCGTGTGACCAGCAGTGCCAGCGGCGCACCGATGGCCGGGGTGAGGTATTTACGCACCGCAGCCTCATCGACCTTCGGCGGATCTGCGTAGAGATAGGCTGCACTGTCCGCCAGATCGCGCAGGGTCGTGGCCCGCTCCCGATAGGCCTCAATGATGGCTGCCGGCGCGGGACCGTGGGCGGGATCGAGGCCGGCTCGGTGCAACTGTCGCAGAAGTTCGCCAACCAGGATCTCGGTTGTACTGTTCTTGAGGTACTGCTGGTTCAGCCACTTCAGCTTCTCGCCGTCGAAGCGAGAGGCCGAGGCGTTGACTGCACTGATATCGAACAGCCGGATCATCTCCTCCCGCGAGAACACCTCCTGATCCCCGTGGGACCAGCCGAGCCTCACGAGATAGTTCAGGACCGCGTCCGGCAGAAATCCCTCATCCCGGTACTCGAGGACATTCACTGCACCGTGCCGCTTGGAGAGCTTGGCACCATCACTGCCGAGAATCATCGGCAGATGCCCGTAAACGGGCACCGGGTACCCGAGCGCCTGGATCATGTGCATCTGGCGCGGTGTGTTGTTCAGGTGGTCATCGCCGCGAATGACATGGGTGATGCCCATGTCACCGTCATCCACCACCACACCGAAGTGAAAGGTAGGCGTACCGTCGGACCGCACCATGATCAGGTCGTCCAGTTCGGCATTCTGGAACTCGACTGGGCCCCGGACGAGATCTTCCACGACGGTGACACCCTGATCCGGCGTGCGGAAGCGCAGTACGGGCTGGACACCGGGAACAGGCACAGTGCGGTCCCGGCAGCGGCCGTCGTAGCGTGGATTGTCGCCACGTGCCACCTGGTCGGCCCGCCGGACTTCCAGTTCCTCCCGGGTGCAGAAGCACCGATACGCCTTGCCTTCACGCAGAAGACGGTCGGCCAGCTCTGCATAGCGGTCGAAACGGCTGGTCTGGTAGTAGGGCCCTTCGTCGTGATCCAGCCGGAGCCAGGCAAGGCCTTCGAGAATGACGTCCACCGCCGCCTGGGTAGATCGCTCCCGGTCGGTATCTTCAATGCGCAGAACGAATTGGCCACCATGATGCCGGGCATAGAGCCACGAGAACAGGGCGGTACGGACGCCCCCGATGTGGAGAAAGCCCGTCGGGCTTGGGGCAAAGCGTGTCCTGACCGTCATCGGTGACCT
>CAYMKJ010000109.1:0-10325 GCA_964391025.1 uncultured Chromatiaceae bacterium | reverse complement strand
TTGAGGCGATAGATGGCAGGGTCCTCTATGCCAATCTGTGGCTGACTGTAAAGGAATACGCGGGTTCCGCCTGATTGAAGCGTCACTATTGAAGCTCGCGTCGGTGGAATTCCCAATACCACCGTGTCAATACGCCCGGCGTATTGCGCCTCCGCCTCACGAAACTCGTAGGCCGCGACGAACATCTTCGCACCGAGACGATGGAAGTCAGCCCAGACAGCTCGCTGTGCTCGTATTGCACCAGGCTCTGCCTCGTCGACGCCATAGACGAAGAACTCCTTTACCCCGGCCGTACGCGCCACACCCTGTAATGCCTTAAAGCGGTCGTACTGAAGACTCATTGCCGACGGTGACGAGTAGCCCCCGGAATTGATTCCAAGATGATAGAGCCTCTCGTTAGAGATCCCTGCCTCTCGCCGGAGACTCAGTAGCTCTTGAAAGGCGGACGCCCCCCCGGACTCCTGGTAGATCGTCGGATTCTCAACGCCGTGCCTCCTCATATCCGTGAAGTCCGACCGCATTTGCAGACGACTCTTGAACTCAGACGAGATCCCACCCCGGCCAGCGGGGTCGAGTTGACCGCGATAGTAAATCGAGTACTCAATGACAGGCTTACTAAGCTTGAATGGCAGCACCCGCACCGAGATCGGAACGGACGTCCGCATCCCGGCGCCAGGAGACGAGAGAGTCACAGCACCGCGGTAGACACCGGGAGACGAATCCATCGGCACGCTGATGGTCAGCCATATCTGCTTCGACTGATTCGGGGGTAGCTGCAGCGGCAGAAGTGACGGAGAATCGCTGACGGTGGAGCGCCCTGTGTCCAGGGCAAGTGAAGATAACTGGGTCTCTTTCGCCGAAATGTCAATGTACGCCCCATTCGACAGTCGGAGATAGTTCTTCCGTTCCCTGGTGTCAACGCGAATAAGTGCGTCATCGTTGAGTAGAAGTTCGGGAACCAGCACCCGCCCGGGGCTGGTGTTCTTGATGGACTTCCAGGCCGTGCCCGCCTGATACCAGACTTTTACGTACTTGATGTCTACGGCCTGGTGACCGATCCTCCCTGACTCACCCACGAGATCTCCGACGGACACGGTCAAATCACCGATGCGCGCCCGACTTCTGATCACAAGGCTGGCAGGTTCATCTTCGCCCGGGGTTGCGACAACACCAACGCTTGACGAGCACTGCAAGCTCGAAAATATTGTATTTGCCAGTATTGGCGTACCCGAGATGGGCGGCACCACACAGACATCCAGGAGGGGGCCGTCAGTGGCTCCGGACACCGACGACAAGTTGCCCGCCGCCAGCGCGGTAATAAGGAAGCCAAGGGCGCTAGAGCGTACCGACCAGATCACGCAGGCTCCCGCACGCGCAGCCACCTACTCGACCGGACATACCGACTCGCTGAGTGGATCTTCCGGAACCCGGCCTGGCGGAACGACCCGGGCCACGACTCAGGGATCGCTAGCGACTGCAGACTGAGCCGCGCCGGCGCCAACGCTCAGTGGTTCGCCCCCCGCCGGTAACCCCCCCGCCGGTAACCCCATCCTCTGCCGATCCTCCAGCACCGCCCTGACCTCCGCCGCCCCCACGGCCTCCTTCTCCTCGGAGAAGGCATATACGAGGGCCAGATCACAGAAGGTGTTCACAAGCCGCGGAATCCCCTCGCTGGCCGCCGCGACCAACTGGATCGCCTTCGGCGTGAAGAGGTCAGCCCGTCCGCCAGCGTGCGTCACCCGGTGCACGATGTACTGCTGCACCTCCTTTTTCGTCAGCGGCTTCAGGTGATAGGCCACCGACACCCGCTGGGTCAGCTGGCGCAGCTGGGGAGTCTGGAGCAGGGAGCGCAGTTCCGGCTGGCCCACCAGAATCACGTGCAGCAGGTAGTCCTTCTGCGCGTTCACGTTGGAGAGCATGCGAATCTCTTCGAGACCACGTATCCCCAGGTTCTGGGCCTCGTCCACGATCAGAACCACCGGGCGGCCCGCAGCGTACTCCCGGATCATGAACTGGACGAAGTCGTCATACAGTTCCACCTTCCCCTTGCCTTTGTAGGGCAGCCCATAGGCCATCATGATCCACTCGCCCATGTCATCGAAGGACGGGGTGGTGAAGTTGATCAGCCCCACCGTCATGCCGGTCTTCATCTCCTCGAGCAACCGGTTAATCAGGGTGGTCTTGCCGCCGCCCACCTCACCGCTGATCACGGTGAAGCCCTGGCGGCTCGTGATGCTGTAGCGGAGCAGCGTCAGGGCCGTGTTGTGGCCATTGGACAGGAAGAGGAAGGACGGGTCCGGTAGCAGCGCGAAGGGCCGCTCCCGCAAGCCGTAGAAGGCCTGGTACATGATTACTTGCGGGAGAAGCGCTTCTTCAGCCCACTCGCCAACCCGCTTGCGAGCCCGCCTGCGAGCCCACTCGTGAGCCCACTCTTGAGCTCAGGGGCGGAAGAATCCTTCTTCTTCGCGCCGGACTTGAAGAAACTTTTCTTCTCTGCCCCGGCGGCATAGCCATAACCGCTGGACGGAACCTCGGATTTGTTCAGCACCGTGCCCACGAGTGGCGTGCTCTTGAGGATCCCGTAAGCCTTCTGCAGGTCCTCCTTCCGCGTGCCGCCGCTCTCAGCAACCATCAGGAAGCAGTCGGTGTAGGGCGAGAAGGCCAGGGTATCGTCGGCGGCGAGAATCGGCGGCAGGTCGAAGACGATCATGCGATCCGGGTACCGGGTCTTGAGCTCATTGACCAGCGCGATCATGCGGGGCGAGCGGAGCATTTCAGCCGAGTTTGGCAGCACGTTCCGGCCCGGCAGTATGGTGAGACGGTCGATACCCGGCGTGAAAAGTGTTTGATGCAGCGGAGAATTGCCGAGCAGGTAATCGCTGAGGCCCAGTTCGGGCTCATACCCGAAGTACTTGTGAATCGTGGGCCTGCGCAGGTCCAGGTCCACCAGCAGCACGGTGTTGGTAACTTCCATCGCGAGGCTGACGGCCAGGTTGATGGCGGTCAGCGTCTTGCCGCAGCCGCTGGCGGGCCCGGTGACGGCCACCGAGGTCCAGCCATTGCCGCGCATGGTTTGCAGCACCCGGGTGCGCAGCATGCGGTAGGCATCCTTGAACTGGTGCTCCGGCAGCGCGGCGATGATGCGGTTCTCCAGCAGCGTCTGCGGGGAGACCTCCACCGTCTTTGTCATGGTGTAGCGCACACCGGTGGACAAATCCGACTGGCCCAGCGGCGGCGTCTGGCGTAACACGTCCGTGGCCGTCAGCAACCGGTCCTGGCCGGCCCGCTCAAGTGCTTTGCGAATGCGTTCCATGAGTTCCTGTATACGTTCCTACATGCCGAATTTACGGAGCCCCACATACCAGAGTATGTCCAGGTTCATCCACAAGAAGTGGACCAGGGCCAGGAGGACGGCGAGCACGAGCGGGGCGATCAGCAGGCCCCATACCCTTATATTGCGCTCGTGCTTGCGATCCTGCACGGTTTCAATCCGCGGAATCTCGGCAATCGGCGGGGCGCCCTGCACGCGCTCGATGGCCCGCGAACTGTTGATGGCCTGATCCATGGACTCCGCCACCTGGGGCCAGCCGAGTCCGGCGCCAAGCACGAGGACGATCAGGAGGGCGAGCAGCACCGGCCGGTTCGGGCTTGAGGGCACGAGAGGCAGGTCGGGCGGTTCAACGAGGGCGAAGCGCTCACCCTTGCTCTGGGTCTCCAGCGCCTGGCCCATCTTCGACACAAAGGACTTTTCCCGGGCGCTTTGGTAGCTGAGGTTCGCCGTGCCAAGCCGCCGGAAAAGCGCGCTCAGGTCCTTCTCCACGTCGCTGCTGCGCACGGCCTTCTTCTCGATCTCGGCGCGGCGGGCTCGCAGGTCGGCCTGCTCGGTCAGCAGCGAGCGCTCCGCGGACTCAAGCTGATCGCGCTGGGCCCGAACCTGTATGTAGATGGGGTTGTCGGGTTTCAATTTGCCGAGGTTGCTGGTCCCGGACCGGGCCGCGGACTCGGTGGCCGTCTTCTCCAGGCCCGCCACCCGGCGCTCCAGGGTCTTCACATCCGGGTGATCCGGACCATACTTTTCCAGGGCCTTCGCGAGCTCCACGCGGGCACTGACCAGCAGGCCAGAGGACTCTCCGGTTTCGATATCGGTGCCCAGCTGGCCCTTCACGGCAGCCAGATCCCGCCTGACCCGCAGCACGTCGGGATGATCGGGGCCGTACCGGCCTTCCATCATGGCCAGCTTGGTCTGCAGGGCCTTGAGCTGATCCGCGGGGGCAGCAACGGCGCTGCCGTCCGAGAGAATCTGGCTGCTAACCGGCTGCAGCTGGGCCAATTGCGAGTCGAGCATGATCTTGTTTTCGCGAGTCGTCTGCAGTTGCCGGTCGATGGCCTGGAGATCCTGAGTCAACCGGTCGACCACCTGCATGTTGAAGGCCATGAGTTCCGGCAGGCTGCCTTCATTGTCGGCCTTGACCTTGGCAATCTGGTTCTCGAGATCGCGGACCTCGGCATCGAGCCGGTCCACTTCCTCCTGCATGAACTGGCTGGTCTTTGCCGTCTGCTCGGTGCGCGACCGCACGTTCTCGGCCAGGTAGAGGGAAACGAGCTCGTTCGCCACCTGGCGGGCGGTCTCCGGATTCTCGTGCTCGAAACTGAGCTTGAAGGCGATGGTCGTGCTGCCCTGTGCGCTGCCGGGATTCAGCTGCTGGAAGTCAATGACGTCGATGTTCATGCGCTCTTCGACATCGGGGACCAGGAGCAGTGTGGGCAGGTACTTGCGCTCCTCGGTATAGAGATTGAACTTCTCGATGATGTTCGCGAGGTTTGTCCGGGTCATGACCCGCTGATTGATGTACTGGATCTGCTTGGACGCGAACGTGACCACCGTGCTCGGCACGAGACCGGGCGGGATGTCCGGGTCTTCGATCAGGATCACCGCCGTGGAGGTGTAGGCATTCGGCCAGAAGACAATGGCAATGCCACCCACCATCAGGAGGCAGAGGGCAATCAACAGGGCGGGCTTGCGACGGCGCTTCAGGGCGTCCAGGTAGTCGCCGAAGCTACGGTTGTCGTCTTCGGGTAAGGCGATCTCGAAGGCCATATAGGTGGGCTCTGTCGTCTTTCGTGGCGGAGACGTTGTTAGACCGGGCAGATGCTAGCCGCGGACGGCTTTCTTGACTGTGATCGGGGCGGGGGTTTCGTCCATAAAAAAACCCGCAAACCCTCATAGGCTCTTGAATGTTCAGTTTATCACCCGCCCCTGGGGCGCCGCGGGCACATTAACAAGGTTTCATTGCCCTGCAATGCAGAACGGGCCCCGCAGGGCCCGCTGTCAGGAATCTGCCCTGAAGCCCGGATCAACCTCCGCCAGAGCCGCCGCCCAGAGGGCACCCAGGCTGCGGCTCAGGCCCTCCCAGGCCCGGTGTGTGTCCGTTTCGGCAGGGGTCGGTGGCCGGCCCCGATAGGCGGTGAGGAGCAGATCCACCTGCTCCGCCATCAACTCGGCCCCCAGGGTCAGGCCCGCCAGGTCGAATCCGGAGTGGCAGAGGCCTGCGTACTCCCAGTCGATGAGGTGCAAGTCACCGGCCGGCGAGGCGATGAAGTTCCCCGGGGTCGGATCGTTGTGACAGAAGCACAGGGGTGCGGCCTCCCCCGCCACACCCCCACGCAGCGCCTGGGCCAGCTGGTCACGGGCGGTGGCCGCCAGATCCGCGGCCGGGGCTCCGGCACCGGCCGCGTAACAGTCGATCGCAGCGCCGAGGTCGATGACGGGCCCGGCCAGCGGCGTGGCGTGCACGCGCCGCAGGAGCGCGGCCGCACGGTGCAGGTTGCCGACCTCCTGCAGATCCACCGCCGACCAGGCGCGGCCGGGCAGCCAGGCCGTCAGGAGCAGCCCGCGGGCCGGGTCTGCCGTGAGGCAGGTCGGACCCAGCCCCGCGGCGGCGGCAGCGCGCAGCACATCGGGCTCCGCGCTGCGCTTCAGCCCGAGATGCCGGGCGCCGGGCTCATCCAGGCGGAGGACCGCGAGCTGCTCGCCCACCGCGACCCGCCAGGTCCGGCTGACCGGCGTGGCGGCGAGGGGCTCCAGGATCCGCCAGTGCAGTTCTCGAGTCATGCGTCTTGCAAGGCATTGGGGGCGGCTGTCCTCTTCCACCTGTCAAACCAGGCCCGCCAGCCAATCACCACCAGCGCCAGGTAGAGCAGGAAGAGGGCGGCGGTCAGGTGGAGCCCGCGCTGGAGGGCCAGCCCGAGCGTCACGCCGTCGATCAGGAACCAGTACAGCCAGTTCTCCAGCACTTTGCGCGTCACCATCCAGGTCGTCAGCACGGCACTCCAGGTGACGAACGAGTCCAGGTAAGGCGCGGCCGCCGGGGTGTAACGATCCAGCAGCCAGCCACTGGTGAGGGAGAGGACGGCGATCACCGCCACAGCGACTCCGTGCCAGCGCAGGGGCCAGCGATGGATGGCGAGCGCTGCGCTTCCGTCACCAGGGGCGCCCTCCCTTTGCAACTGGCTTTGCAACTGGCTTGGCGACTGGCCTTGTAACTGGCCTTGCGCCGGGCGCCAGGCCCACCAGCCGTAGACCGCCATGGCCACGTAAAAGAGCTGCAGCGCCGCTTCCATGTACAGGGTGGCGTCGTAAAACACCGCGAGATAGAGCAGCGAACTGCCAATCCCGGCGGGCCAGCACCACCGGTTCTCGCGAATCGCGAGCAGCAGGTAGGCAACGGCGAGGACGACCGCGGCTGCTTCGATGGCGTTCATCACGTGTAGGAGCGCCTTCAGGCGCGACCTTTGTCGGTCGCGCCTGAAGGCGCTCCTACAGAGGGCGTCTTGGAGATATCCAGATCCGCATTCAGGAACTTGGCCACCAGAACGACGGGGTGCACGCGCTCCATGGTGGCCCGGGTGCAGCGGCTGACCGCGGACAGCACAGCGTCGAACTCGCCGCGCACCTGGGTGCTCATCTGGTTGGTGACGATCTCGAGGCCGGGCTCCCGGCGCAGCTCGACGATGAAGTCGGTGATGGGGCCGACGAAGTCGGGCGCCAGGGGGTAAAGGCTCAGTTCGGCAGTGATGTGCATGGTTCTCTCCTTGTTAATTCCCGTAGGAGCGCGTTCACGCGCGACCCCGACGACCGGTCGCGCCTGAAGGCGCTCCTACAGGCGGTACTTCACTGTCACACCGGCGTGGCGGGGATCGCCCAGCCGGGTGTACAGGGTCGGCTCGAAGGCGGGGGGCTCATTGCCGAAAAAGAAACCCCGCACGGCGTACTCCGCGTTCAGTAGATTTTCGCACCAGGCCTCGACGGACCAGGCGCCCCACTCCCGACCGGCGCGCAGGCCGAGTACCTGGTACGGCCGGGTCTGCGGATCCTTGCAGTCGGTCGCCTGGCAGTAGTCGATGGCGTAGCCGCCCTTGCCGGCGTAGTCCAGCCGGGCAAACCAGCCCACCGCGGTGCGCCAGGTACCATTGAGTGCAAACGTGTAGCGCGGGGCGTGGGCAAAGTCCCGGCCTTCGAGTTCCGGGCGGGAACTGAACCCGGTGATCTCGGTGTTGAGCAGACCGAGGGCGGCACCGAACTCGAGTGGCACCAGGGGCCGCCAGCCCAGCTCCAGTTCGAGCCCGGTAGCGCGACCCTTCTCCGCGTTCCCGGTGAAAAACAGAAAGGTGGTGGGATCCCCAACGCGGAACTGCTCCGGAATCTTCAGTTGCAGGTTGTCCCGCTGCTGCAGGAAGACGCTGGCAAAGGCCCACCAGCGCTCGTCCGCGCCAGTGACGCGCGCACCGACCTCGTAATTCCACAGGTATTCGGGCTGGAACTCCAGGCGATCCGCTGCTTCTTCAATCCCGACCACGCTCGGATTGAAGCCGCCGGCCTTGTAGCCCCGGGCCACTCGAGCCCACAGGATTGTTGCCGTTGAGGCCGCTCCAGTCATTGTGTGGATGAGTGTGAGGTCGCCCCCGACCAGGCGATCGACCGGCTCCTCCCGACCACCGTCGCTGTCACGATACGTGGCGCTCCGCACTTCCCGCCGCAGGCCCGCGGTGAGCCGCGTGGCCTCTCCGAGAGACCAGCCAAGTTCGGCATAGCCCGCCACATTGGTGGCTTCGTAGTGGCTCGAAGCCGTCACGTCGAAGACGAGATCCTCGCCGCAGGTGGCAGCATCGCAGTTGCCGGTGTCCTCCTGCGTGATGTCCTCCTGCAGGTTCAGTGCGTACAGGCCCACCAACCAGTCGGCACCGAGCACCGTGCTGCCCGGCCGGGAAATCAGGCGAAACTCCTGATTCACGGTGTCCCGCTGGCGGGCGATGCGCGTGGTGAAGTTATAGACGTAGGGCGCCCAGAAGTCCGCATTGCCCCAATCCGCGTCGAAACCGTAGACGATATCGGAACTCGCCACCCCAGTGATACTCAACAGGTCGGCCACTCCGCCCAGGCCGAACGTGGCACGCACGGCAGCGGCGTCGGTCTGCTGGGAGTCCTCGCCGGGCTGGTCCGAGTAAGTCGTGGCACTGTTGTTCAGGTTGAAATCGTCGTAGCCATTGTCCAGATCCACGCGGAAGGCGGTGAGCTGCACGGCGATGTCCGCCGCAGGTTCCCAGTGGAGCTTGGCCCGGGCGGTCAGTTCGTCCTGCCCGGAGGTGTCATCACGCCCGAGGAAGGCGTTGTGGATGAAACCGTCGGCCCGATACTGCTGGACGGCCACGCGATAGGTGAGCGCCTCGCCCAGGCCGGGGACGGTGCCTCGCATCACGCCACCGACGGCCCGTGTGTCGTCGCTGCCACCGGTGGCGATCACTTCCGCGCCGGCCTCGGTGGTCGGCTGGCCGGTTTCTACATAGATAAGCCCCGCCAGCGCGTTGGCCCCGTACCGGGTGCCCTGGGGACCGCGCAGCACCTCGATGCGTCCCACGTCGAAGGTCGTGGCCACGCCGCCAATACCAGACAGGTCGATGTCGTCCACGATGAAACCGACCGACGGATTTGGCGCGCCCTCGTACTGCTCGAGCTCGCCCGTGCCGCGGATCTGGAAGTAGCGCGCCCGGGACCCCTCCCCGCTCCAGTTCAGGTTGGGGATCAGCGCGGTCAGTTCCTCGAAGTGCTGGACTGAGGCGGCATTAATGGTTGCGGCATCGAGCACGGTGATGCTGGCCGGTACGGTGGCCAGCTCGGTCTCCCGCAACTGGGAGGCGACCACGACGATTTCCGGGACGGGCTCGGCCAGGACGGGGCCGGCGAGCACCATACCCAGCAGGAGCGCAAAAACCATCCCGCGGATCTCCAGCGACAGGTCGATCCGGCTTCGGTAATGGCGAGGGGTGTCGACAGACGTGCGTCTTGTCCCTACGCCGGTACTAGCCGGATCAGGTTCAGAGGGTTCCCTTGCGGATCTCAGGCCAGGCGCAGAACGCCGGGCCACCCCTAAGACAGGGGGCAAGAGTACCACCAGGACTCACGCCGTAGGAGCGCCGACCGGCGCGACCCCGATTTCCGGTCGCGCCTAAAGGCGCGCCTACGGGCGCTCCTGCAATTACAATGCCGACCCCAACTTCAGCCCCAGCGGATACCGCCCATGAGCACCCTCGACTACCAGGCCATCGACGCCGTCGTGAACATCTGGACTGACGAGGCACTGGCCCAACGCCCCAGCTGGGGCACCGCTTTCTTCTCCGGCAAGATGAATGCCGACAAGGGCACCGTCTCCCAGGGCCTCTCCCTCGAGCAGATGCTGGAGCAGCTCGACGCCGCCGGCATCGAGCGGGCCTTCCTGATTGCCGCCCGGTCGGGCCGCCCCGGACTGCCCGGCTGCTACCACATGCCCTACGACCTGGTCGCCCGGGCGGTGGCAAAGTACCCCGGGCGCTTCCATGGGCTCGCGGGCGTAGACCCCTACACCGGCATGCAGGGCGTGCGTGAACTGGAACACGCCGTAAAGGAACTGGGCTTCATCGGCGCCCACCTCTACCCGCACTGGTTCGAGCTGGCACCCGACCAGGCCAGGTACTACCCCTTCTATACGAAGTGCTGTGAGCTCGGCATCCCGATCCAGATGCAGGTGGGCCAGTCGATGATTTACGCGCCGGACTTCCCCTGCCGCAGCGTGGGCCGGCCGATCAGCCTGGACAGCGTCGCCTGCGACTTCCCCGAACTGAAACTGCTCGGCATTCACGTCGGCATACCGTGGCACGACGAGATGATTGCCATGGCCTGGAAGCACGCCAACGTGTTCATTGGCTGCGACGCCCACCGGCCCAAGTACTGGCCGGAGAGCTTCAAGCGCTACATAAACACCCAGGGGCAGGACAAGGTCTTCTTCGGCACC
>CAYMKJ010000108.1:0-11892 GCA_964391025.1 uncultured Chromatiaceae bacterium | reverse complement strand
GAGCAAGACTGCCGTCATGCAACCGTACAGGGCGTGCCCGCTCGGATACGAGCCACCGGTCGTCACGTCGAGGATGGACGTGACCCGATCGCTGAACCTAAAGGGCCGGGGCCGCTGCCAGTATTCCTTGGCCCGGCGCCCGCTTGCCGTCGCGTCCCGCCCCACCATCTTGAAGAGGGCCTTAGTCCTGGGTAGCCGTTCGCTTAAGAATGCCGGGCCCAGCACGTCGGCAAAGCGGAATACGGACACCAGTGCATCGGCTTTCGCGGCAGCCACGGAGTCCGGAGTGCGGGCCGCCTGCGCACGCAGTACGGCGTCGAGATCTTCTTGTGCCGCTGCTGAACCCTGCGCTGGCGGTGGCGGGAGCAGTTCCGTGAGGTCTACTGCGGTTACGGAGATATAACGAGAGCCATCAGCTGCTGCGGATTCAACCAGCAGCAGCGGCAGGGCAAACAGGATCAGCCCGGCACGGAGCAGCCTGCGGAGGGATCTCATCGCCTTGGCTCAGAACCGCTCGAAGTGCGGCAGCACGCGCTCCGCGACGATCCTCAGCCCGGCCATGGGTTCATCGAACAGCCGGATCGACAGCTCCGTCAGACCGGCGTTCTCGAAGACCCGAAAGCGTTCGATCTGGTGGTCGATGTCGCTGAGGTCGCCCGCCGACGCGCAGGCGGCGATCAGGCGCGTCACGATGGACTCGGGAACGTCCTCGATCTTGCCGGAGCGGGTCCAGAAGGCCTTGGCGAAGTTCTGCCACTTGTCGATGACCAGCTGGCGCTCCTCGGCGGTGACGTAGGGTTCCATGTCGTACTTGGGGGGCAGCAGCTCGCCGCGGAAGACCAGTTCCCGGCGTGCCTCGTACATGGACTTCTCGCGATCCGCCTTGATGTGCCAGGCCCAGAAGTTGCCGATGCGGAAGTCCTCGGCCGGCATTGTGCGGGCGGCGAGGCCGGCGCGCAGGTGTTCCATGTGGTGGCCGATCTTCTCGGGCGTTACGTCGCTCATCTGGGTACCGTCAGCGATCTTGCCCGCCATTTCGAGCATCTTCGGGCCGGTGGAGCAGGTGAAGACGCCGGGTTTCGGTGACTTCGCCCAGCCGCTCTTCAGTGGTCGGGTGAGCTTGAAGAGTTCGCCCGGGTAGCCCTGGACGAACTTCCCGGACGTCACGGCCTTTACCATCTCGACGGCTTCCCGCACGCCGCGGAGCATCCGCTGGGCCTTGGGATCCATCTTGATGCCGGTGGCACCCATCACCGAGCCGCCGCCGCCAATCGCGGCAATGGCGCGGCCCTGGCTGATCTCGTTCAGGGTGAGCAGCGCGTTGGCGATCTTCAGCGGGTGCATCTCGTAGGGACTGACGGCCAGGATCCCGAGCTTGATCTTCGTCGTGGCAAGCGCCGCGGGGACCAGCGCGACAAAGGCATCCGGATTCTGATGATAGTTCGAGTGCCAGAGCGTCCGGAACCCGTAGTTCTCGGCAGCGACAGCAATTTCTGCCACCTGCGCAGGCGTCAGGTCCGGCTCAAGAATGATGTCGATTTGCATGAAAGGTACCGGACCTTAGTTATCTTGGTTTATTTAGTTATTGTGCCGCGTCAGAATAACTAAATAACTAAGGTCCGGTACCTTTTTCAAGATGAACATCGATGTGGTTCTGAATGCGTTGTCCACCCCTGCCGAATTGGCCCGGCTCGCCGTGCAGGCCGAGGCCTGTGGCGTGGGCGGGGTCTGGACCGCCAGCTACCTGGCATCCCGGGATCCCTGGTCGAACCTGGTGGCTGCCGTGGAGGCCACCGGAAAGATCACGCTCGGCCCCATCGCGGTCAATCCCTACGACACTCACCCGGTCCGCATTGCCACCGGCCTGCTCACCCTGAATGAGTACGCGCAAGGCCGCGCCCGGATCGTCGTGGGTGGCGGTGGAGAGGCTCTCCAGGCGCTTGGCATCAAGCCGGAGCGGCGGGTGCGGGCGGTGGGCGAGTGCGTGGAGATCCTCAAGGGGGTGACGCCCGGCACGCCGTTCTCCTTCAAGGGCCAGATTTACCGGGTGCAGAACTACAACCCGTTCTGGGCGAAAGCGCCGAAGCCGCCGATCTACGTCGCGGTGAACAAGCCCCAGATGCTGCGCATGGCTGCCCGCCTCGGTGACGGGATCATGTTGTCGGACCTCACGCCACCGATCTGCAAGGAGCGTATCGGCTGGGTCCGGGATCACCTGCGGGAGTTCGGCCGCACGGCCGATCCGTTCCGCTGCTACAACTTCGTGGCCTGGCACGTATATGCGGACCGGGAACGCGCCATCCGGGAGGCGAAGATGTGGCTCGGCTACCGGGGCCTCTTCCGCCGCTGGGTGCTGAACACCTTCATGACCGACGCGGAGTACGACGTGATCGAAGCCCACAAGGCCGAGATCTACGCCATGGTGCCGAAAAAGACCTGGTCCGTGCCGGGCGTTCCGGACGCGCTGCTCGATTCCTGCGTCCACAATCTGACACTCGCCGGCACGCCCGCGGACATCCCCCGTTTTGTAGCGCACCTCAGGAAAATGCGGGACGCCGGCTGCACAGACATCGTGCTGGAATTGCACGACGAGCCCGCGGAAGGCATCCGGCTGATCGGGCAGCACGTCATCCCGGCACTCATGTAGGAGCGCCTTCAGGCGCGACCGGGGGTTCCCCATTCGTCGCTGAGACGCTCCTCAGGGAAAACCCCGGTCGCGCCTGAAGGCGCTCCTACGGTGTGCTGCCGCCAGGGACGCACTACGCTGGCAATAGCGGTAGACCATGACTCGAGTTTAGCCGACGATGCCAGACTGCGCTTTACGGAGGTGATCGATGAACCTGACGCTCTACACGAGCCTCGGCTCGGGCAACGCCTACAAGGTGGAGTTGTTCCTGCGCCTGTTGCGCCTGCCCTACGAAACCCGGGGCGTGAACCTTCGCCAGAACGAACACCTGAGTGCGGCGTTCCTGGCGCGAAATCGCTTTGGGCAGATTCCGGTGCTGGTGGACGGGGACGTGGTGCTGACAGATTCCCACGCCATCCTGCTGTACCTGGCCGGTCGCTACGCCGAGTACTCACCCCACGCCTGGGCACCGCTGGATCCGGAGTGCCTCGCGCGGGTGGTCCGCTGGCTGTCGGTGTCGGCCAATGAGATCCAGAACGGCCTCGCGATTCCACGGGCCATCAAGCTGCTCCATTGGCCCCTGAACTACGAGCAGGCGGTGCGGACTGGCTACCGGATTCTGAAGATCATGGACGACCATCTGTCCGACCGGGAGTGGCTGGCCTTGAAGCACGCCACGGTGGCCGATCTGGCCTGCTACCCCTACGTGGCACTGGCCGCGGAGGGCGGTGTGGATTCGTCGTCCTTCGGACACGTCCGGCGCTGGCTCGAAAGCGTTGAGGAGATTCCCGGCTTCTGGCCGATGCCCCGGATTCCGGGGTTGCCCGAGGTGCCGCTGGTGCCGGTTCCGACGGGGTAGGAGCGGCTTTAGCCGCGACCTGAGGCTGGTCGCGGCTGAAGCCGCTCCTACAAGGGTGACGTCGGGCGCCGCAGGTACACGCCGAGCGCGGCAGCCCACACGATCGTCAGTTGCAGGTAGATGAAGCCCGCCGGGGGGAATGGGAAGCTCACGAGCCCCGGCAGCACCATCAGCCAGCCGAACCAGACGAACCAGCGGGGAAACTCCCGCGTCTGGCCCGTGAGCCAGGCCAGCTGACCCGCCAGCCAGCTCAAGCCCACGATCGCGAGCACGTTGACGACGCTGCGGATGAGCGTGTTGATCAGCATGATCTCGTCCGCGTACTCCGCGTTCTCCCTGCGCAGGATGCTGGCGTACACCGCGCCCGGAATGTCGCTGATCCCGGTGAGCAGGAAGCCGATGCCCGACAGCAGGGCCGCCAGCATCAGCATTTGTGACCCCATCGGGTGCCGCCCACGGAACCGGTTGTAGAGGCCAAGCCCGAGGATCAGCACGGAGAATCCGCAGACGATGTGCGCCGTGCCGCTGGTCATGAAGGAAAACGAGAACTGGGCGTTCAGGATCTTGCTCATGTCCCCGTAGTCCCGCGCCTTGTCCACGAAGCCGAGATAGGTGGGCTCCAGCCACAGCGCATTCATGTTGTGGATGAGCATGGCGGCCACGATCAGCCAGGCGGCAGTGCTTGCGGCTTTGTCGGGCTTCGTCATTTTGTCCCCCTGTAGGAGCGCCTTTAGGCGCGACCCCTTGACCGGTCGCGCCTAAAGGCGCTCCTACAATTGCTTTAAGAGCGGGACGACGTCAACTGCACGTCGGCACGGGCGAAGGCTTTGCGCTGCCGCTCGGCGAAGCCCGCGGCCTCGCCTGTGCGGCTCTGGGCCTCCAGCGCTTTTTGCAAGCCCAGCAGCGAAAAGCCGTTCTCGCGATACAACGCGAGATCCTGCCAGTACACCGCCTCGGCCTCCTGGGGCAGCCCCGCCTCCAGCAGGACGGCGCCCAGATAGTGGCGGATCGGGAAATACCAGTCTGGCGGTTCGTTATACATCAGCCCGTCCTGCAGCAGCACGGCCCGCTGGAGCCTGGCGATCGCCTCGTCGAAGCGCCGGTTGCCCGCAGCGATCTCGGCGGCGAGGATTTGCTCGGCGATCGTGATCAGACGGATGGTGGGCGCGAAGGCGGTGTACTTGTCCTTCAGTCCCGGCTCCAGGGCGATGGCCCGGAGCGCCGCCAGTTCCTTGCCCGCGAGGCCCGGATCGCCCCGATGCTTAAAGGCGAGTCCCCGGGCGTAATGCCACAGGGCGTTCATGAGGCGTGCCGGCGCGGGCGGCTGGGGCTCCTTCAGCACCTCATCCCACTTGCCGAAGCGCACGAGCACGAACAACGGCTGCAGATCGAACAGCTCCGGCAGGCCGAACACGTCCGGCTCCAGGTGCGAGTGCCCGGCCAACTTGCGCGCATCCGCCAGCGCGACGGCGCTCCGTCCCTCGAACATCGCAGCCCAGACCTGAAAGTGCACGTTGTGCGGGTAGTAGAGCAGCGGGTAGATGCCCTGAGCCCGGCACTGGGTCAGGTAGTTCTCGTCCGCCCGGGCCGCGTCCACGTTGACGGCGTAGGCGTCGGCGTACCGGCCCACCTGCATATAGATGTGCGACGGCATGTGCACCAGGTGTCCCGCACCGGGCATCAGCGGCCGCAGCCGGTCCGCCGCGCCCTCGGCTTGTCCGGGATCCTTAGCTTCAACGGCATGTATATAGAGATGCAGGGCCCCAGGGTGCTCGGGATTTGCGGCCAGCACAGACTCGAGAGTGCGGATGATGATTGGTGTGTCCGCACGCGGTTGCCCGTCCGGCGTCCAGTAGTTCCAGGGCGAGGTATTCATCAGGGCATCAGCGTAGAGCGTGGCCACGCCCAGATGCTCCGGGTGGGCCGCCGCGACCTTCGCCATGGCATCGGCGTAGGCCCGATCGAGCGTGGCCCGGTCCGTTTTCGGATCACTGCTATAGCGGACGGCGAGCGCTTCGATGAGCGCGCGTTCGACCGGTGATCCCCGTTCCCGAAGGGTCAGTGCCTGCTGCATGCTGGCCCATGCCGGCGCGATGGCCTCGGGTTGCATCGGCAGGTTCAGGTTGGGTCCCAGGGCCAGCGCCTGGCCCCACCAGGCCATCGCGTTATCCGGGTCAAGCCGCGCGGACTCCCGGAAGGCCCGCACGGCTTCCGGGTGATTGAACGCGTACACCAGGTTCATGCCCTGGGCAAAAAACGCCTGGGACTCGGGATTACGCGTCGTCGTGCTCGGGTGGGTAAGCTTGCCGAGGCCGGTGAGCTTCGGCGCCAGGGGAGCCGTGGCTGTGGCGGGATCGCCGTCCAGGGCTCGCGGGTCCCAGAACTGGGCGTCGGCGGTGGTCGACAAAAGCAGGATGCCAGACAGAAGCAGGGAACTGAGCATGAACGGACGCATGTCACACCTCGTTATTTGTGATATCGGCTTTTCCACTCCGCATAGGGCATGCCGTATATGCGCTCGCGGGCTTCTTCATCGGTGAGAGCGACGCCGCTGTCCTCGGCGGCGGCCCGGTACCACTTGGCCAGGCAGTTGCGGCAGAAGCCGGCCAGGTTCATCAGGTCGATATTCTGTACCTCTTTGTGGGCGTCCAGGTGCTGGAGAAGCCGCCGGAAGGCGGCTGCTTCGAGTTCTGTCTGTGTTTTCACGTCCATGCCGGCGGGTTCATACGTTGCTGAAAATCTGCCGGGCGCCGGGCAGGCTGTCGTCCCGCCACCGCTTGATTCTGCCATCCACGATCCAGAGCAGGCCCGTGACGTTGAATTCCCAGTCCGGGTGCCCGTCGCGGCCAGTATAGATCTCGGTGCGCTCGTGAATCACGAAGTTGCCCATCGCGGCCAGACGGAAAATCCGGAACTCCACACTTTGCCAGCGCCGCATGAAGGCGGTCAGGACCGGGTGAATCTCGGTGATGCCGCGCTTGACCGGTCCGCCTTCGTAAATCTGGTAGGCGCAGTCCCCGGTCAGATGACTGACGATCCGGTCCGGATCCATCGCTGACCAGGCGGCGCAAAAGCTGCGAATCAGGGCTTCATTGTCCCGTTCGGTCCGGGCCAGGACGGGGTTTCCCTCGTGGCCAACGCCGGCGGGGGGCTTGTTATCGACCATCGTGTTCGCGCCGGTCGGCACTCCTGCAGGCCTGGTCACTCCACCACGACGCACTTGTCCTGGGTCTTGGGATCGCCGTCGGACGGGCACTCGATGTCCTCCCGCGCCACCCACAGCGGTGTGCCCGCCACGATCAGCGTGTGCACGGACTTGTAGCCCTTGATGCCGGCAATCTGCAGGCTGGGCAGCGGGTTGATGATGAGGTCGGCCTTGCCGGACTGGATGTCCTTGTCGCAGCCCGTGAGGTCGTTCAGGAATTTGGTCGACACTTTGTGCTGGGGGAAAAATGCCTTGCTGGTTTGCGTGGCCAGGGGACCGGTGCAGATCCGCAGGTCCTTGCGCTTCGACAGGTCGTCCACCGTATTGATTTGCTTTGCCAGTTCCGACTTCACCGGAATGTGGATGTACTGGCTGATGGCGCTGATCGTGCAGGTGAAGCGGCGGGAGGTGCGCCGGCGCAGGCCCTGCGTGTCGCCGCCGGTGGCATTCAACTGGCTGACGATGTCCGCTTTGCCGTCCAAGACGAGTGACGTGGTCCACGCCGGGCCCGGTGGAATGGTGACGTCCTCGACCTTGAGCTTCACATTGTAGTGGGCATGGATTTCGTCGAGCATCGCGGCGAAATACGCATCGCTGATGGGCGAGAAGAAATAGGAGGTGTCATTCGGCGAGTTGGTCGTGGTCTGGACGACCTGGCGGATGGAGCCGCGGTCGAGAATTTCCTTCCACAGGCCCACTGGTTTCTCGGGGAACGGGGCCAGTTCGGGGGCGGGGAGGCAGTCTGCCAGCGTGACCATATAGGAGAGCGCAGCGCCGGGCTGGGACGCCGGCTGCTGGGCGAGGATCTCCCGGTCCTTGCCGCTGGCGACGACGCGAATCCACGCGGCGTCCATGGCATCGACCAGTTGCTGGCGGCCCTTTGCCAGGTTGGGATCCACTTTGGCGGTCGTTGCGCAGCCCGCGGCCAGCAGGGCAGTCAGACCCAGGGCGGCGGTGCGGGCCACTGTGTGCGTCTTCATGGGTGCTCGCGTCCTCAGGTTTTGCTGGGCCTGAATCTATACCACGAACCCCGGACGGGCTCGCGCCAAGCTGCGGTCGTTTCTGCGAGTTGTCAGTCCAGATGGAAGCGGGGGCCGCGATGCTGGCCGGGCGTGCGGGGCTCAATGCCGGGTTTCAGCCGCCCGTCCGGGTCGTAATCCTCGAGCTTCTGGAAGAACAGGGGCTCGTCGGTTTCGATGTGCAGCAGGCGCTGGCGGTAGTCGGCGAGGATGGCTTCGCGGCGGGCCTGATCGATCCAGCGGACGGCGTGCGCGACGTAGGGCTGAAGAACGTCGTAGCCGCACAGGGCGAGCACACCCGCGTGCAGCGGCCACAGCGTGCGTTCCAGGTCCCCGTTGCGGCCGTCGGGAAATGAGGAGGTCGGTGGCGCGCTGGTGGTCAAGGCGAGCATGGCGCGCCGGCCGCGGAACACGCCCCGGTCCCAGGTGCGGCCGAAGTCGTAGGCCACGCCGTAGGCGAACACCCGGTCGATCCAGCCCTTCAGCATGGCGGGCACCGAGTACCACCAGAACGGGAACTGGAGAATGAGGAAGTCGGCAGCCATGAGCTTGTCGATTTCGGCTTGCACGTCGGGCGCGAAGCCGGCGGTTCGGGCGGCATTGGCCTGTTCGGTACCGACGTCGAGTCGCCCGGGATCGGCCCGGTGGATGAAGTCGTGGGGTCCGACCACCGGGTTGAACCCCTGGGCGTAGAGGTCAGAAAGCGTCACCTCGTGCCCCGCCGCTGTCAGGGTCTCGACGGCCAGTTCCTTCATGACGCCGTTGAAGGAGGTCGGCTCCGGGTGAGCATAGACAATCAGGATGCGCATAAAAAAAGGTACCGGACCTTAGTTATTGTAGTTATTGCAATGCGGGGCAATAACTACAATAACTAAGGTCCGGTACCTTTTTGGTTCTAAAGGACCGGCGCGGGCTTCTGCTGCCTGGAGTAGTGCTCAAGGCTCGAGTGGCTCGGACCGTAGTCTTCCGTGGGCGCGGACAGCATCGTCGGGCAATGCTTCTTTGCGTAGTCCAGCAACACCTTGGGCAGCCGCTCCGGGGAGTCGAAGGCGGTCATCGTCGAGGTGTACATGCAGTGTCCCGGCGTCTGGCCCATCAGCATCCAGGGCAGCCACGGAGTGACCCGGTGCCAGGTGCCATGGAAGGGCACGGCGCTGAGCTTGGGATTTTCCAGGTCCTTCTTTGACACGAAGTAGCGCATCATCTCCGAGACTTGCGCCGTCGGGCCGCTGGACTCGCGGGGCCACTTGTCGGGCTGCAGCGGGTTCGGGTAGTTGAGGTGCATGTCCGTGGACAGCACCAGGATGTCGTCGTTCAGCTGCTGCCAGGGGAAGATCAGCGGGATCTTCGGCAGATTGCTCCTGTCGCCGCGGAAGTCCTCGGGAGCAAGGATCAGGGTTTCGCTGATCGTGTAGTTGAAGGGGTCGTTGAAGACCTGCACCACCTTGACCTTTTCCTTGGTCCAGGGGTTCTCCCATTCCTCGATGATCTCGCCGGGCTGGCCCAGCCGCGTGAGGTTCGTATAGAAGATGACTTCCTTGTTCAGGCGCCGGATATTGCCATCGGGCAGCGGCACGAGCCGCGTGGCGAGGAAGGTCTGGAAGCCGAGCAGGGGCTTGAGCTTCTCGCCGGGCTTGACGCCCAGAATTACCCCGCTGCAGTGCCCGATGCGCTCCTTGCTGGAATCCATGTCCGCCTGAATGCGCGACCAGGCGTCCCGGTTCCACCGGGGGTTCATGAAGTCGATCTTGGTCTCGAAGGGAATGATGGCCATCGTTCTGGTTTCCTTGTGGCGGCCGGGCGTTGGTTTGGCCGACTAGTCTAGCCGGAAGGGGCCGCTAGCAGGTACGGTGCCGCCATGCGCAATCACAGGGTCGTGCTTACCCGTTCACTGGCTGGTGTCCCCGACGCGGGGGATTTCCGGGTGGTGGACGAGCCGCTCCCCGAGCCCCGGGAGGGCGAGTTCCTTGTCCGGCACATCTATCTCTCCCTCGATCCCTACCAGCGCTCCGCGATGGCGGGCCGCCATATGCTGGGGCGCCAGCCTCTGGTTGCCGGCGACATGCCGGCGGCGGAGACCGTCGGGCAGGTGGTCCGGTCCCGCCACGCGGGCTATGCGGAGGGCGACTACGTCCGCCATTTCGGCGGCTGGCAGGAGTACGGCCTGTCGACCGGCGAGCGGACCGAGCGTGTGGACCCCTCGCTCGCGCCACTGTCGGCCTGGCTCGGCGTGCTGGGCATGCCCGGGCTCACGGCCTGGGCCAGCGCTATCGAACTGGCTGGCGTGCACGCCGGACAGACCCTGCTGGTCTCGGCGGCTCTGGGCCCCGTGGGTTCGCTGGTCGGCCAGCTCGCCATCCAGCGGGGGGCTACGGCCGTGGGCATTGCGGGCTCCGACGAGAAGTGCGCGATCGTGACCCGGGAATTCGGCTTTCGCGCCTGCGTGAACTACCACCGGGAGGGCTTTCTCGACGCCCTGCGCGCCGCCCTGCCCGAGGGCGCGGACATCTACCACGACAACGTGGGCGGCCAGCTGCTGGCCGATGCGTTCTCGGTCCTGAAGGTCAATGGCACCGTGATCCTCTGTGGACTCATGGAGCGCTACAACGACCCCGCCAAATCGAAACCCCTGGATCTCGCGCTGCCAATCATGAAGCGGGCCGTCATGAAAGGCCTGGTGGTGTCGGACTTCGAGCACCGGCGGCCGGTCTTCGAGGCGACCGTAGCGGCCGGCATCCGGGCCGGGGAAATTCGTTACCGGGAGGACCGGGCGGAGGGCATCGGCCAGACCGGGGCGCACTTTGCCCGGCTGATGCGGGGGGAGAACGCGGGCAAGGCCCTGGTCGTGCTGGGTCCGGAGTGCGCCCAGGGGGCTTGACACTTCCGTTACCCGTGGGGTAAAAATACCCACATCCGGGTACTGAGCCCTCGACGGTCCATGGATAGTCCCACCAATCCCATCACAGCCAGTGGCCTGGACCGGTCCGCCGTCGTCCAGACCTGCCGCGTGCTGCTCCGGCCCATCGCCAGCCTCCTGCTGAAATGCGGGATGACCTGGCGGGAGTTTGCCGATGTCTCCAAGAGTGTCTTTGTCGCCGTAGCGAGCCAGGACTATGGGCTGAACGGGCGGCCCACCAACGTGTCCCGCGTGTCGATCCTCACGGGCGTCAGCCGCAAGGAAATCGCCCGGGTTCGCACCCTGCTCGAGCACGAGTCCACGCCGCTGCCGAACAAGACCTCCGACGCCACGCGCCTGCTGTCGGGCTGGCACCAGGATCCCGACTTTCTCACGGCCACCGGCGAGCCCCGGGTGCTGCCTGCCGAGGGCGGTGGAGCCAGCTTCGCGACGCTGTGGCAACGCTACGGTGGCGACGTGCCCGTGACGAGCATGCGCAAGGAACTGGAGCGTGCCGGGGCCATCAAGACGTTGCCCGACGGCACTCTGCGTGCCGAGCGGCGCTACTTCATGCCCAGGCGCTTTGATCCCCAGTGGATCCTGAACGCGGGCAGCATGCTGCGCGATCTCGGTGCGGGAATCACGCATAACCTGGACGTGGCCGCAGAGCCATTATCAGTGAGTGCGAAAGCGCCTGGCCGGCGCTTCATCGGCCGCGCGACCAGTGACAGCGTGGACGTGGCAGCGATGCCTGAGTTCGAGGCCTTCGTGGAGCAGCGCGGGCAGGAATTTCTGGAGACGGTGGACCAATGGCTGACCGAGCACGAAGCGCGGCCGGCAACGGGCGGCGTACGGAAGCGCGTGCGGCTTGGTTTGGGTGTGTTCTTGATTGCGGGCGAGTAAATAGGAGTTTAGTCATGCAGAGTTTCAAACGTGGGATTGCGGCAGTCGGCTTCGCGGGCCTGGTGGTGGGTTTGGTCGTCGCCTGCGGCGGCGGTGGTGGGGCCAACTTCACGGGCATTGATCGCCTGGGAGTCTCGACCGGCACCATCACCGGATTCGGTAGCATCATCGTCAACGGCGTGGAGTACACGACCACCGGGGCGACCTTTGATATCGACGACGGCCCCGGCAGCCAGGACGACCTGCAAGTCGGCCAGCAGGTGACGATCGAGTGGAGAGGCACCGATGATGATACGCGCCGCTCGGAAACGGTCAGCTATGACGATACGCTGGAAGGGCCTATTGCTACCGGCAGCATCGACCTCGTCAACCAGAACTTCGTCA
>CAYMKJ010000107.1:0-17562 GCA_964391025.1 uncultured Chromatiaceae bacterium | reverse complement strand
CCATGCCATCCGGGCCGCATCGGCGGCCGGATCATCCGCCGGGAAATCTGCGGAGAAGGCTACATCGAAGTAAATCCGCTCCGGATGGTCAAAGGGCTTAACCAGCTGACTATAGCGATGGCGATTGAAGTCCTCACTCTTGTCCACTGCCTTGTCCACGCTGGCACATCCGGCGACCAGGACAGCCAAAATAAGCATCTTTCGCACAGTCCACTCCCCGGGGACCCCGGCCCCCGCAGGGTGGGGATTGTTGCAGTGCTGCCGCTGTCGTTCCACCACTGGGGTTACTGCGTGGGAGCAAGCCTTGTGGGCACAAGCGGGTCCCCGGACAGATCCATGTGCAATCACGGGAAAGATCGGGTAAATTTGCTGCCGTGGCCGCGGGGGGATCCCCGTCCATATGGAGCTGGTCCCGCAGCCGGGCATAGGATTCCCGGTTGACCGGAGCGAAGAAACCGGCATGACTGAAGTAACGGTGGCGCTCCGGAACTCCTGGTGGGACTCGGCGGGCCGATTAGCAGTCGAACAGCACTTGATCGAACAGCAGAAGCGCCCTGAATAGCATCCATGGATAGCACCTTCGACGCGGGCTTGGGCGGCGGCCGCAAGCTGACAATCGTCGCGATCATCGTCGCTTTTCATGTTCTGCTGGTGTGGGCGCTGTTGACCAGCCTTGGCGTCATCGTTATCGACCGCCCGCCGCCCATTATCAAGGCCGAGATCATCGAAGAGATCCAGGACAAGGATGAGCCGCCTCCGCCTCCGCCGACCATCGAGACCCCGCCGCCCTACGTACCACCACCGGATATTTTGATCGACCTGCCCGTGGATGCCCCGAAAAGTACCGGGGCCCTGGTGGCTGTGGACAAGCCGGCACCGACGACGCCGGCGGTCGTCAAGTCGGGCATCAAGAAGGCGCCGGAAATCGACCCCAAGTTCAAGCGACGCTTCCAGCCTGATTACCCGCCCACCTCCCGCCGGCTGGGCGAGGAAGGATCGGTGGTGCTGGAGGTGCTCGTGGGACCGGATGGCGCGGTAAAGGATGGCAAGATCAAGTCGAGCAGCGGCTTCCCGCGACTCGATGAAGCAGCACTAAAACACGCCTTGCGTGCCTGGCGGTTTACGCCCGGCACCGAGGACGGGGCTCCAGTGACGATATGGCACTCGGTCAAGGTAACGTTCAAGATCGAGGGTTGATTTTATAGCCGCGGGCAACCGGGGCACTATTCAAGGTAAGTGAGTCATGGCAGGCGAAAACATTCAGCTGGCACAGAACGCGGAAGCACAAATGGCAGCCCCGGCCGATCCGGCGCTGGCAGCTCCTGCAGCCGATGGCACCATTCCGGTGGACGCGACACTCGACCCGAACGCGGTCCCGACAGACGGCGCAGCGCTGCCCGACAGCGGCTTGCTTGATGTCGCCCCGGTGACCGACGCCGCGGGGGAGAGCGGCCTGGCTGCCAATGAGGCGGAAAATCCCTACGGTCTCGCCCAGTTGTGGGCCCAGGGTGACTTTGTGGCCCGGGGCACCCTCATCATCCTGGCGGCGATGTCCCTGTATTCCTGGGTCATCATCCTCACGAAGCTGTGGGAGCAGGCACGGCTGCTCCGGCAGGCCAGGGAAGCCAGCCGGGATTTCTGGACGGTCAACTCCCTGAGTGAGGGTCTGACGAAGCTCACCGGAAATGCCAACGTCTTCCGGGCCATGGTGGAGAGCGGTATCAACGCCAGCGAGCACCATGAGGGCAAACTCACCGAACAGGTACCCCTGGCGGAATGGATCAGCGGCAAATTGCAGCAGAATGTCGATCGCATGACCAACGAGGTGCAGGGCGGCCTTTCCTTCCTGGCGTCGGTTGGGTCCACGGCCCCGTTCGTCGGCCTCTTCGGCACGGTGTGGGGCATCTATCACGCCCTGATCGCCATCGGTGTCGCCGGCCAGGCAAGCATCGACAAGGTGGCCGGGCCCGTTGGTGAAGCGCTGATCATGACGGCCATCGGTCTGGCCGTCGCGGTGCCCGCAGTGCTGGGCTACAACTGGCTGTTGCGTCGGAACAAGGCGATTCTCGACCAATTCCGCTACTTCACCAACGACCTGTACGCGACGCTGGTCAGCAGTGGCAGTCGCTCCGGTTCCGGACAGCGCAAGTAACGCCACAGGTCTGGCCAAAGGTCTGGCCAAAGGTCTGGCAGGAGCAGCAGCATGGGCATGAACGTTTCGGCGGGCGACGGGGACGGCGGTGGTGAAGTCCTGTCGGCAATCAACACCACGCCGCTGGTTGACGTCATGCTCGTGTTGCTCATCATCTTCCTGATCACGATCCCCGTGATCACCAAGACGGTGAAACTGGACCTCCCCAAGGCCAGCAACATTGCGACGCAGACCAAACCGGAGAACATCACCATCGCGATAGATCAGCGCGGCAACATCTACTGGAAGGAATCGCGCGTTCCCAACGAGCAGGTGCTTGCCGATCTCATTCGCAAAGCCGCGGTGACCGTCCCCCAGCCGGAGATTCATGTTCGGGGCGACCGCAACGCGCGTTACGAGTATGTGGGGCGAGTGATCCTGCGTTTGCAGAAAGGCGGGATCCAGAAAGTCGGCTTTATTTCCGAACCGAATCGCGGGATGCGCTAGGGCTCCTCCCGGGTTCACCAGGCGCTGATTGAAAGCGCGCTAAAAGGCAGAAGGTCAGAACGATGGGTATGTCGGTAGGTTCAGGCGGTGGTGACGGTGCTCCAATGATGGAGATGAACACCACGCCGTTGATCGACGTGATGCTCGTGCTCATCATCATGCTCATCGTCACCCTGCCGGTCATGACGCACGCCGTAAAGCTGGATATGCCCCGGCCGGACAACGCTCCGCCGCCGGTGCAACCCGAAATGGTCACCATCCAGATCGATTACGACGGCACCATCCTCTGGAACAACACCCCGGTCCCGAATATCCCGACCCTCGACCGTTACTTCAAGGCCGAAGCGCAAAAAGACCCGCAGCCCCAGGTGGCCATCCGGCCCGATGCCCGGGCCAAGTACGACACCGTTGAGCAGGTTATGGCCAGCGCGCAGAGAAACCGCATCGAGAAGATGGGACTCATCGGCAACGAGCAGTTCGAGTAGTTGTCCTGCGCGCCCCGGCGCGCGTTTCCGGGCAAGAGTTTCGGGTTCTGGCCGGCCGGAAAGCATTCAGGGCTTATTCATTCGACCGGCAGAACATCCCAGTGGGCATGGATTTCTTGCCTGTCGTCCACGGAGTTTCGGAGGATTGAGCATGGTGAAATCGACACGAGCAGCCTGGTTGCTGGCGGTGGCTCTGATTGCCGGCGTCGCCCTGGTTCTGGGCCACGTCCCGGAGGCGCGGGCCGCCCAGGCGGGCAAGGCCGCTGCCGCTCCGAAGATAAATCCCGCCGTCCTCAAGCCACTGCAGGCCGCGCTGGAACTTGCGAACGGCGGCAAGTTTGCTGAAGCTGAAGCAGAACTGCAGAAGGCCGATGCCGTTGGCGAAAAGACCCCCTTCGAACAGTTCCAGATTGACGAGCTCGTCGGCTTCACGTCTCTGAAGCAGGCGAAATATGACTCCGCCGCAAAGGCCTACGAGCGTGGGTTTGAGTCCGGACTGCTGGCGCCGGAGCAGGTTGCCGACCGCCTGCGTCTCCTCTCCCAGATCTTCCTGCAGACGCAGCCGCGCAACCTGACCAAGTCGGGGGATTACGGCAAGCGCTGGCTCGAGGCCACGGGCAAACGGGATCCCGTCATGCTGGGCCTGGTGGGCCAGGCCGCCTACTTCGGCAACAACTTCAGCGAGGCCGCGAGCTACATGAAGGAAGCGGTCACAGTGAGCAAAGCTGCCGGCCAGAAGCCCGACGAGAGCTGGCTGCTGATCCTCCAGAGCTCCTACTCCAAGCTGAAGAACAATCCGGGCATTATCGAGGCCACTACTGATCTGGCGCGCTATTACCCCCGCAAGGAGCACTGGCTTACGCTATCTCAGGGTTTGCTCGCCCAGGCTGCCAGCAAGGACCGCCAGATCCTGCAGGTCTACCGATTCCTGTACCAGGTCGATGCCATGGACGCGGCGGACGACTTTACGGAGGCCGCCAGCGTGGCCATCCAGCTCGGATCGCCGGGCGAAGCGCTGACATTCATGGAAAAGGGCTACGCCACCGGCATCCTTGAAACGAGCGGGGACAAGGCGAGGAGCCAGGCAGGGCTGGCCGAGGCCAAGCGTCTGGTGGTAGTGGACGAGAAGGCCCTCCCCCAGTTCGAGAAGGAAGCCATCGCCGCCAAGTCCGGTGAGGCAGACGTGAAGCTCGGCGAGGCCTTCCTCAGCTACGATCAGGCAGCGAAGGGCCTGGAAGCCATCCAGCGCGGCATCGGCAAGGGCGGCGTCAAGAACCCGGACGAGGCCAACCTGTCGCTGGGCCGGGCGTATATTCTCGCGAAGAACAACCCCGAGGCCATCAAGGCCTTTGCACTCGTGACCAGTCCGGAGTATGCCCAGCTGGCCCAACTCTGGTCGATCTACGCGGGCCAGCTATAGTTGCTTCAAGGACGGTCGGACATGCTGAAGAAGTCGCTGCTCATCATCTCGCTGGCCACGGGCGCCAGCCTGGCGGCCGGTAGCCTGCTGGCCCCGACCCCGGCTTGCGCCGAGCAGACGAAGGTGGGCAAGAAGGTGGGCGAACCCCTCGCGGCGGCCCTGGAGGCGGGCAAGAAGGGCCAGTTCGCCCAGGCGCTGGCGAAGCTGAAAGAGGCCGACGCGGTATCCGGCAAGACCGCCTTCGAACAGTTCCAGATCAACGAGACCTATGGCTTCGTCTATCTGAAGCAGCGCAACTACGCAGCGGCGGCGGCCGCCTATGAACGCAGCTTGAGCTCCGGCCAACTGCCAGGCGGCCAGGTGAATGACCGGTTGAAGCAACTCGCCCAGCTCAACTTCCAGTCACCCCGCAACCTGAACAAGGTCATTGACTACTCAAACCAGTATCTGAAGGCCACGGGCGGCAAGGATGCGGCCATGCAGGCCATGCTGGGCCAGGCCTACCAATTAGCGGGCAATGACAAAGCCGCCGTGGCAGCCGTCCAGAATGCCGTGCGCTTGTCCGCTCGCCCGGAAGAGAACTGGCTCCGGATCTTGTTGAAGTCCTACGGCGCCCTGGGTGACGCCAGGGGGGTAAGCAACACCACGCAGACCCTGGTAAAGCTGTACCCGACCCCGGACAACTGGCGGCTGCTATCCAGTGAGCTGCGCAAGCAGGCGTCCGGCGACGACCGGACGGCCCTGAACGTCTACCGGCTCATGGGCGCTCTCGACCTGATGGACAAGCCGGGCATCTTCACCGAAGCCGCCATCGTCGCGATTCAGTCCAGCCTGCCGGCAGAGGCCGTGAAATTCATGGAACAGGGTTACACCAGGAAGGTGTTCGGCCCTGCGGACGAGGCCCGCACCCAGCGCATCCTCGCTGACGCACGCACGAAGGCTGCGGCCCAGCAGCTGACCCTCGGCAAGCTCACCCAAACGGCCAACGCCTCGAAAGCGGGCCAGGATGAGGTACTGCTGGGCGAGGTGCTGCTGAGCTACGGGCAGGTAGACCAGGCTCTAGCGGCCGGGAAGCGGGCTATCCAGAAGGGCGCCAACCCCGACGATGCGTGGATGCTGGTGGGCCGGAGTCAGGTTCAGTTGAAGAACGGGGCGGAAGCCAGCAAGGCGTTCAGCCAGGTCAAGGGCGCCGGGGCGGCCCCCATCGCCAGGCTCTGGGGTATCTACGCCTCGAGAAGCTGATCCCGCCTTCTCAGGTCGCCGGTCCTGGTATATAACTCCAGCACAACGATTCAACTGTTGCTGCAGTCCCAGGAGAACAATCATGACGAATCCGGCTCACCTGAAATCCGTTCATCACGCTTTCCTGCCCAGAACCCTGCCTTCGACCGTAGTGCTGGGGGCAGCCTGCTTGCTGCTCCTCGTCGCCTGCGGTCAAAAGCCGGCAGCACCACCCACGGAACCGGCCGCGCCAGCCGGCGCTCCTTCCGCTGCAGCCCCGCCTCCCCTCGACACCGACGCGGAGAAGGTGGTCAACGTTTATAACTGGTCGGACTACATCGACCCGACCGTCATCGAAGACTTCCAGAAAGAGACCGGCATTACTGTCAAGTACGACGTGTTCGACTCCAACGAAGTCCTCGAAACCAAGCTGCTCGCCGGCAGCACGGGTTACGACATCGTCGTCCCGTCGGCATCCTTTCTCGAACGGCAGATCAAGGCGGGGGTCTTCCAGAAGCTGGACCGGTCGAGGCTGCCTAACCTGAAGAACATGGATACCGAGATCACGCAGCGGGTTGCCCTGCACGACCCGGGCAACGAGCACTCCGTGAACTACCTCTGGGGCACTTCCGGCGTTGGCTACAACGAGGACAAGATCAAGGCGGCAATGCCGGACGCCCCAGTGGACAGCTTCGCGATGTTCTACGACCCGAAGGTGGTGTCCAGATTCAAGGACTGCGGCGTTGCCGTTCTCGACGCCCCCTCGGAAGTCGTCGGCACCGTGCTCATCTATCTGGGCAGGGAAGCCAACAGCGAAAAGCCGGAAGATCTGGCGGCCGCTGAAAAGGTCCTGACATCGGTCCGACCCTACATCAAGTACATCAACTCATCGAAATACATCGAGGATCTCGCGAACGGCGAAATCTGCCTGGCCCTTGGCTGGAGTGGCGACGTCCTTCAGGCCCGTGACCGTGCCGTGGAAGCGGGCAACGGGATCAAGGTCAAGTACCTGATTCCGAAGGAAGGCGCCGTGATGTTCTTCGACATGCTCGCCATCCCTGCCGACGCGAAACACGTGAAGAACGCCTACCTCTTCATCGACTACCTGCTGCGCCCCGACGTCGCGGCGAAGAACTCCAACTTCGTCAATTTTGCCAACAGCAACGCGGCGTCCTTCGCCCTGATCAACGAGGACATTCGCAATGACCGGGGCGTCTATCCAGCCGAGGAGATCAAGCCCAAGCTCGTACCCGACCTGGCCGAAACGCCGGCCTTCACCCGACTACTGACCCGCAGCTGGACACGCTTCAAGACCGGTCAATAGGGCCAGACGCCCATGACGGAGAAGCAGGGTCACGTTCCGGGAGAGACCGGGCCGTCGCGGGTGATCGACAAGACCAACGAGTACGTTCGCATTGAGAACGTGACGAAGCGCTTTGGCGACTTCGTGGCGGTCGACAACGTCTCGCTGTCCGTCTTCAAGGGCGAGATCTTCTGCCTGCTGGGCGGATCGGGCTGCGGCAAGACCACCCTGCTGCGGATGCTGGCCGGCTTCGAGGCGCCGACTTCCGGGCGGATCTTCATTGATGGCCAGGACATGGCAGATACCCTGCCTTACGAGCGCCCCGTGAACATGATGTTCCAGTCCTACGCGCTCTTTCCCCACATGAGCGTGGAGAAGAACGTGGCCTTCGGCCTGGAACAGGAAAAGCTGTCCCGCAAGGAGATCGACCAGCGGGTGGCCGACATGCTGGACATCGTCAAACTCGGCGAACTGGCCCGGCGCAAGCCCCACCAGCTATCGGGCGGGCAGCGCCAGCGGGTTGCTCTGGCCCGCGCGCTGGTCAAGAAGCCCAAACTCCTGCTGCTGGACGAGCCACTCGCCGCGCTGGACAAAAAACTGCGCGAAGCAACCCAGTTCGAACTGATCAATCTGCAGGAGCAGCTGGGCGTCACTTTCGTCGTCGTGACCCACGATCAGGAAGAAGCCATGACCCTTGCCTCGCGCATTGGCGTCATGGACCGGGGCGAGATCGTGCAGGTGGGAACACCGACCGAGATCTACGAATACCCTACGTCCAAGTTTGTGGCCGACTTTATCGGGTCGGTCAACATGTTCGAAGGCCGCCTGATCGAGGACGAGCCAAACTTCATTCGCATTCAGTCGCCGGAGTTGCGCTCGACGATCTACGTGGATCACGGCATCAGCGCCCCCCCGGGAGCGGCGGTTTGGGCCGCCATCCGACCGGAGAAGATCGAGATCGCCCGCGAAGAGCCGGCCAGTCAGGAGAATCGGGCCGTGGGCGTCGTGCGGGACATTGCCTATATGGGCGACATGTCCATCTATCTCGTGAAGATCGAGAGCGGCAAGATGGTGCGGGTAACGCTGCCCAATTCGGTCCGGCAGCTTAGCGAACGTATTTCCTGGGAAGAGACGGTGTGGTTGTCCTGGGACGCGTCCAGCCCGGTAATCCTTCCCCAGTAGGCCGCTCGCGGTCAACGGAGTCTCATGGCCCGCTCCCAGGTTCGACAGCCGCAGAGACCGCCCGTCGACGCCTGGGGCGCCGGGCGACTCGGGCTCATTTTCTCCCTGCTCTATCGTTTTGGGCCGCCGCGGTGGTCCCAGTACGTGCGCAAGCATTGGGCCGGGCAACGCCTCGTCATTGGCATCCCCTACCTCTGGCTGTTCCTCTTCTTTGCGGTCCCTTTCATCATCGTCCTGAAGCTGTCCTTTTCCGAGGTCCGGCTGGCCATGCCCCCCTTCGCGCCGCTGATCGAGAAGGTCGGTGACCTGGCGTACGCGTTGAACGTAAACCTGGGCAACTACGCCTTTCTGCTGTCCGATGCCCTGTACGTCAATTCCTACCTGTACTCCGTCAAGGTCGCCGCGATCTCCACCTTGTTTTGCCTGCTGCTCGGCTACCCGATGTCCTACGCCATCGCGCGATCCACACCAACTCTGCGCAGTCTCTGGCTGATGCTCATCATCCTGCCGTTCTGGACCTCTTTCCTGCTGCGCGTGTATGCCTGGGTGGGACTCCTCAAGACAGATGGCCTCATCAATCAGGCCCTGGGAGTGTTCGGCCTCGGCCCCTTCACGATGATGTATACGGATTTCGCCGTTTACATCGGCATCGTCTATTCCTACCTGCCCTTCATGATCCTGCCGCTGTATTCCAATCTCGAAAAGCATGATCTGACGCTGCTGGAAGCGTCTGCAGATCTGGGCGCAGGGCCGATCAAGTCCTTTCTGCGCATCACGCTGCCCCTGTCGGCCTCCGGGATCATTGCCGGATCCCTGCTGGTGTTCATTCCTGCGGTGGGCGAGTACGTGATTCCGTCGCTCCTGGGCCGTTCGGATCAACTCATGATCGGCCGCGTCCTCTCCGACGAGTTCTTCGCCAACCGCGACTGGCCGGTGGCAAGCGCCGTGTCCATTGCCATGCTCGTGCTGCTGGTGGCACCGATCGTGCTGTTCCAGCGCTACCAGAACCGGGAACTGGCCGGAGCACGCAAGTGAAGTCGAAGAGCTGGTTCCGTCGGCTGTCCTTGCTGGTCGGTTTCGCTTTTCTCTACATTCCCATCCTGTCGATGGTGGTTTACTCCTTCAACAACTCCAGGCTGGTGACCGTCTGGGATGCCGCCGATTCGCCCACCCTCAAATGGTACCGGTTGCTGTTCAGTAACGAGCAGATGCTGAGTGCGGCATGGCTGTCCATCCAGGTGGCCACAGTGAACGCCACGGGGGCCGTGATTGTCGGGACCCTGGCCGGCCTGGTACTGGCGCGCTTCGGGCCCTTCAAGGGCCGGACGCTGCTGTCGGCCATGACCACGGCCCCTCTGGTCATGCCCGAGGTAATCACGGGGCTGTCGCTGCTGTTGCTGTTCGTGTTTCTGGAGCAGCTGATCGGCTGGCCGCAGGGTCGTGGCTTTGCCACGATCGTGATCGCCCACATCACCTTTTCCATGGCCTACGTGACGGTGGTCGTGCAGTCCCGCCTCTCTACCTTCGACGATTCCCTCGAGGAAGCAGCACTGGACCTGGGGGCGCGCCCGGCCAAGGTGTTCTTCAGGATCACACTGCCCCTGATCCTGCCGGCCATCCTCTCCGGCTGGCTGTTGGCTTTCACCCTGTCCTGGGACGACCTCGTGATTTCCCAGTTCGTGGCCGGACCCGGCTCCACTACCCTGCCCATGGTCGTGTTCTCCAAGGTGCGCCTCGGCGTGAGCCCGGACATCAACGCGCTTGCCACCATCATGGTGACGATCGTGGGAATCGGCGTGATTCTGTCGTCGCTCTACCTGCGCCGCCAGGAGCGCCGCCTGGCGCTGGAGATGCAGCTGGCGAAGGCGGAGAAGTAGGAATCCCGCGCAGCCGTTACGGCTGCGCGGGATATGTCTTTACTCTGGGTATTATTCTTCTGGCCCTTATTCTTCTGGCTTGGCCCACGGGAACGTGGTGGCGATGCTGAGAACGACCTTGCTCTGGGAGGAGAAGATTGCATCCCCCCCGCACGGGACGCTCGACCTTGAGCAATCGTAATCCTTGTTGTCGCTGCCATCGATGTACTTCACAGCGAAGTCAAAGTGCCCGAAGGAGCGGGTAAGGCCGACAGCGAAGTCGTAGAACTCTTCGCCGCCAAAATCGACATTGTCCCAGTAGTCGCCGCCGCTGTAGCCGAGGTGCAGCGCGACTCCAAGTTCCCACCAGGGAAGAGGGACATCGCCGTTGGCTTCGGCATACCACGCGCTCTTGTCGGAATTACCGTAGTCCGGTGCGTACCAGACCGTGGTCGAGGCGAGGTCTGTGTAACTGAGCCCCCCTTTGATCTCGTAGTAGTTGACGTCGGGAACGTTATTGTCGCCGCCAAGGTACTCGTAGTACACGCCTCCCACGTCGTAGCCCAAATCCTCTGTAAACGACCCCGAGTAACCAAGTATGAGGTCCACCTCGACATTTTGCGTGGAGCCTTCGTCACTGTCGCCGAAATCGATGTTGCTGCCCCACAGGCCAGCGTACAGGCCGCTTTCCCCTGACCAGTCGAGGCTGGCCTGGAAGGCCGGATCCAGCCCGGTCTGCGTAATGCCGCGGAAGTCATAATCCGTCAGCGCGGTGACGGTCGAACTGACTTCGGCCTGTGCAGCACCAGCTGCCAGAGCGAGTGCCACGACGCCTAGTCCGGCAAGTTTTGAATTCATGGCGCGATGCATAGCGAAAACCCCCTGAAATCTGACGGTATAGAGCAAGTCCCGGCGCGAGTATAAACGCCAACACCCTCGGCGCAGCACCTAGAGGCGGTCCCGCAGCGAAAACCACAGCATGCCGAGCACCAGACCCGGCCACCGGAGCAGGGTGCCGCCCGGGAACGGTGCGGGCGGCAGCCGGGCAAACACGTCGAAGCGCTCGGCCGTGCCGGCGATGGCCTCGGCCATCAGCTGACCCGCCAGCGTGGCGGTGGAAACCCCGTGGCCCGAGTAGCCCTGGGCAAAGTACACATTTGGTGCCAGCCGCCCAAAGTGGGGCAGGCGGTTCATGGTAATGGCGAGGGTCCCACCCCAGGCGTAGTCGATGGGAACGGCGGCCAGCTGCGGAAAGACCCGGAGCATGTAGCGGCGGACGAACCCCTTCATGTCCTGCGGAAACTGCGAGGTGTAGGTCTCCCCGCCGCCGAAAAGCAGGCGCCCGTCCCGGGAGAGGCGGAAATAGTTAACGACGAAGAGGGTGTCATGCACACAGGCCGGGGACCTGATCAGGCGGGACGCCAGGGGACCCAGCGGTGCTGTTGCCAGGAGGAAGTTGTTGATGGGCATGATGCGGTCGGCAATGCGGGGCTCGAGGCCACCGAGGTAGCCATTGCAGCCGAGGACCAGGTGCCCGGCCCGAACCTCGCCCTGGGCGGTCCGGACGACAACGGGCGCCGTGCCCGAGTAGCCGGTTACGGAGGAATGCTCGTGGATTCTCACGCCAGCGGCCACGCAGGCCCGGGCAAGACCGAGGGCATAGTTGAGGGGCTGCACATGGGCCGCCCCGGAATCGAGGAGGCCCCCGTGGTAGAGCGGGCTGTCCACGACTTCTCGCATCGCCGGTTTGTCGAGGACGCGCTGGTGAGGGTAGGCATAGTCCCGCGCGAGCTTCCCCGCCCGCTGCTCAAGTCCGGACAGGTGGGCCGGCTTGGTTGCACACAGCAGTTGCCCCGGCGTCAGCTCGCAGTCGATGGCGTGACGGGCAATGCGGTCCTTGACGAGATCCCGCCCCGCCAGCGCCAGCTGGAACAACTGGCGCGCGGTATCCCGCCCGAACCGGGCTTCCAGTTCGCTCTCCTCCCGCCGCTGACCTGTACCCATCTGGCCGCCATTGCGTCCGGAAGCACCCCAGCCCACCCGGCGGCCCTCCAGCAGGACGACGGAGTAGCCGCGTTCGGCCAGGTGCAGGGCTGCGGACAGGCCCGTGTAGCCAGCGCCGATGACGCACACATCAGCGGACGTGGCCCCGACGAGCGGGGCGTGGTCGGTGAGTCCGCGGGCGGTGGCGAGATACCAGGACGGCGGGTGATCGTCGATGGCGCAGCTCCTGGTTAGCCGCGAGACTGGCCCAGCGCCCGCTGGGTCCGGTCGAGCGCCTTCCAGGCCTTGTCGACCAGTTCATCCAGCTGGGCGTCGGTGGTGATGAACGGTGGCGCGACGATCATGGAGTCCCCAACCGCCCGCATCACCAGGCCCTCCTCGATGCTGAAATCCCGGCAGCGCTCCCCGGCCTTCAGCTCCTTGGCGAAGCGTTGCCGGCTGGCCTTGTGGGATACGAGCTCCAGGGCCCCAATGAGCCCCGCGGAGCGCGCCTCGCCAACCAGGGGGTGGTCCGCGAGTTTCTGCCAGCGACTGCTAAAGCCGGGAATCACGGCGTCCCGAACGCGCTCCACGAGCTTTTCCTGGCGCAGAACCTGCAGCGTTGCCCGGGCCACGGCGCAGGCCACGGGGTGACCGGAGTAAGTGAACCCGTGGTAGAACTCGCCGCCCTTGTCCACCAGGACATTGCCCACACGATCGCCCACCATGACCCCACCCAGGGGCTGATAACCGGAGGTCACGCCCTTGGCAAATGTCATCAGGTCCGGCCGGATCCCGTAGTGCTCCGAGCCAAACCAGTGCCCGAGGCGGCCCATGCCTGTGATGACCTCGTCCGCGATCAGCAGGATCCCGTACTGGTCGCAAATCTTCTGGATCTCGGGCCAGTAAGTCGCGGGTGGAATGACGGCCCCGCCGGCGCCCTGCACGGGTTCAGCGATGAAAGCGGCCACCTTGTCCACGCCCACTTCCTCGATCGTGGTCGCGAGCTGCCGGGCGATCCGGCGGCCAAACTCAGCCGGGTCCAGGTCGCCGCCCAGCCCGAACCAGTAGGGCTGCTCGATGTGCAGGATGTTGGGTATCGGCAGACCCGCCTGCGCATGCATCCACGGCATCCCGCAAAGGCTGGCGGCGCCAACCGTGCTGCCGTGATAGCCGTTGCGGCGCGCGATGATGATCTGCTTGTCGGGCTTGCCGAGCAGTGTCCAGTAGTAGCGGACCAGCCGGATATTGGTGTCGTTGGCTTCGGACCCCGAATTGGTGAAGAAGACCCGATTGAAGCCGGGTGGGGCCAGCTCGCAAAGCTCGCGGGCCAGTTCGATGGCGGGAGGCGTGGTGCACTGAAAGAAGCTGTTGTAGTAGGGCAGCTCCCGCAGCTGGCGGGCCCCGGCTTCGGCGAGTTCGGGGCGGCTGTAGCCCAGATTGACGCACCAGAGCCCCGACATGCCATCCAGGATCTTGTGGCCGTTCGCCTCCCAGATATAAACGCCTTCCGCGCGGGTGATCACACGTGTGCCACGCTCACTGAGCTGCCGGTGATCGGTGAACGGGTGCAGAAAATGCAGCCGGTCTTCCTGTTGCCATCGGGTAAGGTTGTCTGGCATGGCCAATATCCTTGAAGAGTCCCGGTCGTGGTCCCGGATCAGACGTTCAATAGCAGGAATTCACGTTCCCAGGGAGATATGACCTCAAAGAAGGCCTGGTACTCCTGCCGCTTCATGGCCGTGTAGATCTTCACAAAGCGGTCGCCCAGCAGCGACCGGAGCCGCTCGCTGCGTTCCAGTCGGTCGAGAGCGTCAGACAGGTTGCCCGGCAGGGCAAAGGGCCGCTTGTAGGCGTTGCCCTGCTCCGGGACGCCAGGTTGCAGACCCTCTTGGATCCCAAGCAGCCCGCAGGCCAGCGAGGCTGCGATAGCCAGGTAGGGATTCACGTCGGCGCCAGCAATCCGGTTCTCGATGCGGCGATTGTCGGGATCCGACTGGGGAACGCGCAGGCCGACCGTGCGGTTGTCGTAGCCCCACTCGAGATTAATCGGCGCCGACATGTACCGCGTGAACCGGCGGTAGGAATTTACGTAGGGCGCGAGAAATATGGTGGTCTCGGGGCCGTATTTCTGCATCCCGCCGATGACATTCCGGAACACGTCGCTTTCCGAACCGTCGGGATTCGAAAACGCGTTGCCGCCATCGGTGCGCCGGAGACTGATGTGCCAGTGCATGGAGCTGCCGGGCTCGTTCGCCATGGGTTTCGCCATGAAGGTGGCGTAGATCTCGTGGCGCATCGCCGCCTCGCGGATCGTGCGTTTGAACAGGAACATCTGGTCGGACAGTTCGACGGCGTCGCCATGCTGGAAATTGATCTCCAGCTGGGCGGTGCCACTCTCGTGGGCCAGGTTGTCCACATCTATACGCTGCACCTCGCAGTAGTCGTAGATGTCTTCGATAAAGGGTTCGAATTCGTCCACGGCATCCATGCTGTAGGGCTGGCGCACGGTCTCCTTGCGGCCGGAACGGCCAACTGGCGGCTCCAGTGGGTAATCAGGATCGGTATTGCGCTTGACGAGGTAGAACTCGATCTCCGGCGCCACGACCGGCACCAGACCCCGGGCCCGATACATACCCAGGATCCTTCGCAGGACCTGCCGGGGTGCAATATCCACCGGGTCGTCTTCCTGGGTGTAGCAGTCGTGAATCACGCAACAGGTCGGTTCCTCGCCCCAGGGAACCAGGCGAAGGGTATCCAGATCGGGTTTGGCCACCATGTCCCGGTCCGCGGGATTCATGACCCCCTCTTCGAGGTAGTCGTCGATGTACTCACCCGTCACCGACTGGATGAAGACAGACTCGGGCAACCGCATGCCCCCCTGCTCTGAAAACTTGCGCGCCGGCATGTACTTGCCACGGGCCACCCCGGCCATGTCGGGCACCACGGCTTCGACCTCGTCAATCTTGTTCTCCACCAGCCATTCGCGGAGTTGCGCTTCGTTCAGAACCTTCTTGGAACTCATGATCGGTAACTCCGACAGGCGTCACCAAACGCCCGAAAAATCGCCAGGGAAACTTCGTTCTCCCGCACCCGCCATTCAGGGTGCCACTGCAAGCCGAGGACAAAGCCGGTCGCGGCGGCGACGGTCACCGCCTCGATCAGTCCATCGGGCGCCTTGGCTTCAACAACGAGCCCGTCCCCCAGCCGGTCGATACCCTGGGAGTGCACGGAGTTCACCAGAGCGGCCTTCCTGCCGGTGATCTGTACCAGCATGCCGCCCGGCGTAAAGTGCACCTCGTGGGCCGGGGCATACTGGGCCTCGACCGGCGCAGCCTTGTCCTCCCGGTGAGTCAGGAACCCGGGCACCTTGTGAACTTCCTGATGCAGTGTGCCACCGTACGCGACGTTAAGTTCCTGAAATCCGCGGCAGAGGGCCAATAACGGGATGCCCTTCCGGACCACGGCCGGTATCAGTGCAAAGGCGGAGTGATCCCGCTCCGGATCATGCATGGTCCCCGGGCGGCTCGCAGAACCCTCGTAGCGGTGCGGCTCGACATTCGATGGCGAGCCGGTCAGCAGCACCCCGTCGAGGGACTCGAGCACTTCGAGGACGTCAAAGCCGTCGTCGAGGGAGGGACCCAGCACCGGCAGGCCCACGGGGTAACCCCCCGCCCCGGCCACGATAGCCGTGAGGTACTTCTCGCCCTGCACCTGAAAGGCGTGATGCCCCAGAGTGCGCCGGTCCGAGATGACGCCAACGATGGGCCGGACACTGCGCATGAGGCTCCTACGGTGCCAGACCGACCGTCAGGCCGCCAGACCTGTTGAAAAAATGCACTGCGGACCCGCATCTGGCGCGGGGTGGCGAGCGAAAGTCAGGTCAATGCCGGACATAAGTGCGGGTGGTCGGCCATCGCCTGACGGGTTGACTTGCTCGAGAAGGCCCGTTCAGAGTGCGGCACGATTTTGACGTCCGGCAGGGTCCCAGGGCCTCCGGGACCCGCAGATGGAAGGATTACCGTTGAGTCAGGCTCGCAATTTCCGCATCGGTCCGGTCGAATTCGCGCCGGGGATTTCCGGCATCAACGCGTGGACCTTCCTCTACCTCAACTTCATGATCATGCCGATCGTGAGCTTCCTCAGCATTTCGCAACCCTACGTGCTGAGCGAGATCATCGGCATCCCGCCTGAAGAGCAGGGCCGGATCACAGGTTTCCTGGTCACCATGCAGGAGGTCGTTGCGCTCGGACTGATCGGCCTTGTCGGGGCTCTCTCTGACCGGTTCGGACGCCGGCCCCTGTATGCCATGGGTGTGCTGATCGCGGGTCTTGGCTTTGGCCTGTACTCAACCGCACAGACGGAGTTGGACCTCTATCTCTACCGCTTCATCTACGCGATCGGCGTTTCGACAGCGGGGGTCATGATCGCCGTCACAGCCGCGGATTATCCAGCGGAGCAATCGCGCGGCAAGCTGGCGGGCGCCACGGGCTTCCTGAACGGGCTCGGAGTTGGCCTCGCTGCCGGATTGATCCTGCCGGTCCTGCCCAGTGTATTTCAGGCCCGGGGCGCGAGCCCGGCCGATGCCGGCCGCTACATGCTGCTGGTGATGGCTGGTCTGGCGGTTGTGACGGCGGTCATCATGCAGTCAGGACTGAAGGGTGGCACGCCCACCGGCCGGTCCCAGAAGATCAGCCTGAGGAAGGCCCTGGCGATGGGTCTCAAGCAGGGCCGCGCGAACCCGCGACTCGTCGTCTGCTATGCGGGCTCTTTCGTCGCACGGGCTGACCTCACCCTGGTGGCCGTATTCGTAGCCCTGTGGCTGCAACAGGTAGGCCGCAACGAAGGCCTCGATTCGGCGGCGGCACTGAAGCAGGCCGGGGTCATGCTCGCCATCATCACCGGTGCCTCGCTGCTCTGGGCTCCCGTTGCGGGGGTCTTCATTGACCGCTTCCATCGCCTGGCGTGTGTTTGCGCGGCCCTGCTCATTGCAGGGATCGGCTATACCCTGCTGGGGCTTCAGGAGAATCCGTTCGTCCCGGTTGGCTACCTGGGGGCGGTGCTGGTCGGCGTCGGCCAGATGAGCGTGATCCTCACGGTAACGGGCCTGCTTGGCCAGGAGACGCCGATCGATGTGCGTGGATCCGTGATCGGCTTTGCAAGCCTGTGCGGCGCCGTGGGGATCCTGGTGACCAGCCTCGCTGGTGGCTACATTTACGATCACTGGATGATCTCCGGACCGGTCGTGCTAACGGGGATCGCAAACCTGGCCGTTTTCGGCCTGGCCATCGCCGTGTGGCTGAAGGATGGCAGGCCCCTGCGCTTCGATCCGCAGGAGGCTCGCTCCACACAGGCGATGGGCTTCGGGCACTAATGCACGTGCCCGTGCTCGCCATGCCCGTGGTCATGCCCGCCCTTGTCATGCGCGTCGCCGTGGTCGTGGGGCGGTGCCGGGTTACGCTCGGCCCGGCCGG
>CAYMKJ010000106.1:0-6553 GCA_964391025.1 uncultured Chromatiaceae bacterium | reverse complement strand
GTCGGATTCATCACCGTCCGGACTACCGACACCTTGTCGTCGGTGACATAGCTCTCGACCCATTGAATCGATGGGCCGAGTTCCCGAAAGACGCCGCAGGACTTCGCGGCGATCCCCTGAATGTCTGTCGTCGTCAGCTTTCCAGCGCCCGGAATGTTACGTTCGATCACAAACTTGGGCATGGTCGTCTCCTCTTGGCAGTGGGAATCAGTGTGACTATAGCCTGCATCGACCCGAACTGTGGCCTCAACGGTACGGCGTGCCGTCCCTGCGGACGAACTGCCACTGACCGTCCACGAGCAGGGCTCTGAGGTCTTCATCCGGATAGCTGGCCTCATCCCCCGGCGTGCGGTCGCCCACCTCCAGGTACAGGACGTCTTCAGCGGTCTCGTTGATCAGGCAGTGGCCGTTGCCAGTGCCAGCCTTGAACCCTGCGCACATGCCGGGAGCGAGCTGGGTTCGGCCTTCGTCAGTGTGGAGAGTTGGCCGCCCCTCAAGGACATAGATGAACTCATCCTGCTTCGTGTGAGCGTGGCGCAGGGCCGACACCCCATTGGGCGCCAGGCGGGTGAGGTTCACGCCAAAGTTCGTCAGACCAAAGAAATCGCCGAGTTGGCGTTTCTCCCGGCCTGCCATGCGCGTCGAAAACGGCAGGGGATAGACAGAAGGCTTGGTTCGGGCCGGCACGTCGGCCGCTGTGACGGCGACGGTATGTGACTGTTTGAACATGGGGGCGATCTAGGGTCCAACGCAAAGATTCGGCACGGTCAGCCGCGTGAACAGATGAGGCGACGCCACGGCTGACGACGGGTAGTGGGCCAGGGCGGCCTTGAACCCGGGATGATTGAACGCCGCGCGAAAATGGGCCACGGATTCCCAGACCGCATAGTTCATGAAGGTGGTGCTGCCGCCGATGCCCTGATGCAGCTGCGTCGAGATATAGCCGGGTTGCTGCTTCATCCAGTTGGCGTCCGCTTCCCAGGCCTTGAGCAGCGCGGGAATGTCAGTGGCACCGACCTGGAAGACGTTGACCAGGACCACAGGAGACACATCGGTGCCGAGCTGCTGAAAGATGGGCGTCGTCGGATCGAGTGGTTTGAGCTGCAGCATTGGGTGTTTCCGCTGATTTCCAGTTAGAAAGGGAAGTATGACCGGTCAGGCAATCCGGGACAGCACATCTCAAGTCGAACCTGTCTGTGTAGAGACTCCTCGCGAAGCTCACCAGCTCACGATGCTCGCTGCATTTACGGCATCCACGGAAATGGCGGACGGTGCCCGTGAACATCAACGTCTGGCGTCCCGTTCCCTGGTTCCTAGTCTGCCCTTACAATACCTGTCGCGCGATCCATAATCATCGCTCTGCGTACTGTTCAAGGGAATCTGGCATGAGACGTCCGATGCTGCTGATGCTTGCCGCAACGGGGCTCTTCTTTGGCGCGCTGTTCGGCTGGAAGGCCTATCTGAACGCACAGGGCCAGGCTGCAATGGCCGCCATGCAGTTTCCCCCGGTCACGGTCTCGACGGTCACCGCCACCACGGACGTGTGGACGCCGAGCATCCCGGCGGTTGGTTCGATTCGCGCGTCCCGGGGCGTGGATGTCACCGCCCAGGTGGCCGGTCAGATCACGGCCATCAATTTCGAGTCGGGCAGTTCGGTGGCGGCGGGCTCTCGCCTCGTGCAGCAATACGCCGCTGATGAGCAGGCCCAGCTTGAAGGTCTGACCGCTGAGCGGAAGCTGGCGGAGATCAACGTCACTCGCGCCCGGGGATTGTTTGCCGAAAAGCTGATCTCCGCCTTTGACAGGGACGTGCGCGAAACCGACCTGCAGCGGGCCCGGGCCGCGGAGGACGGTCTGCGGCTCAAGATCGCGCAGAAATCCATCCGCGCGCCGTTTGCCGGCACCTTGGGTATACGCCAGGTTGATATCGGTCAATACATCGAGCCCGGTGATCCCATCGTCCGGCTCGAGGGCCGGGAGAAGATGGTCGTCGACTTTCCCGTGCCCCAGCAGCAGCTGAGCAATCTGCGCGTGAAGCAGCCGGTGTCCGTGCAGGTTGATGCGTGGCCCGGACAGCCCTTCCGCGGTGCCATCGAGGCGCTGGAGCCGCAGATCGACAGGGACACGCGCAACATCCGCGTGCGTGCGGTGGTGGATAACCCCGAGGGCAAACTGCTGCCGGGCATGTTTGCCCGAATCGACATCGAATTGCCGGTCCGGGAGCAGGTCGTCACGATTCCCCATGCGGCAGTCACCCACAGCCCCTATGGCGACGCGGTCTTCGTCGTGACCCAGCAGAAGAACGCCGCCGGCCAGCCCGAACTGCGCGTCACCAACACCGCCGTAGTCACGGGCACCACCCGGGGCGACCAGATCGCGATCAGTTCGGGCCTGCCCGCCGGCGCCACGATTGTCACGGCGGGCCAGCAAAAGCTCCGCAACGGCTCGGTGGTTGTGGTGGACAACATGGTGCCTGTCAGCAACAGCGCCACCCCTGCGCCAGAAAACAACTGACGGCCCGGATCATGCTTGGCTTCACCGACATCTTCATCCGGCGCCCGGTGCTGGCCACCGTCGTCAGCCTGCTGATCCTCATCGCCGGACTGCGTTCAGTGCAGGTGCTCCAGGTCAGGCAGTATCCCCAGAGCGAATCCGCCGTCATTCGCGTTATGACCAGCTACACCGGCGCGGAGGCGGAACTCGTCAAGGGTTTCGTCACCACACCCCTGGAGCGTGAGATCGCCAGTGCCGACGGCATCGACTACCTGGAGTCGAGCAGTCTGCAGGGTGCCAGCGTCATCACGGCGCACCTGGAGCTCAACTACCCGCCCTACGACGCGCTCACCCAGGTGACGGCCAAGGTCAACAAGGTGCGCGCGGATCTCCCGGAAGGCAGCGAGGACCCGGTGCTCGAGGTGGCCATCGGCGAAACAACTTCGGCGATGTACCTGAGCTTCAACAGCACCACGCGGCCCCAGAACCAGATCACGGACTACCTGATCCGCAAGGTCCAGCCGCGGATCGAGGCCGTGGCCGGCGTCCAGCAGGCCGCCATCCTGGGCGGGCGGAACTTTGCCATGCGGGTCTGGCTCGATCCGGCGCGGATGTACTCCCTGAACATTACGCCCGGGGACGTGAGCCAGGCGCTGCAGGCCAATAACTACCAGGCGGCGATCGGCAAGACCAAGGGTGATGCAATTTCCGTGAGCCTGACGGCAGCCACCGACCTGCACACGGCCCGGGAGTTTCAGGAGCTGATCGTCGCCGAGCGTGACGACGCGGTGATTCGCCTCAAGGATATCGCCACCGTCGTGCTGGGTGCGGAAAACTACGATTCGTCGGTGGCGTTCAACGGCGAGTTTGCCACCTTCATTGCGATCGACGTGCTGCCCACGGCGAATCCCCTGGCTGTCATCCGGGAGATTCGCAGCATCTTCCCGGAGATCGAGGCGGAACTGCCCGACGACATCAAGGGCTCCATCTCCTACGACACCACCCGGTACATCGACGATTCCATCAGTGAGGTGGTCCAGACGCTCGCCGAGGCCACTGCGATCGTGATGGTGGTCATCTTCCTGTTCCTGGGCACGCTGCGCTCGGTGATCATTCCCGTCGTGGCGATTCCGCTGTCAATGATTGGTGCGGCGGCGATCATGCTGGCGCTCGGCTACTCGATCAATCTCCTGACCCTGCTCGCCATGGTGCTGGCGATCGGACTGGTGGTGGACGACGCCATCATCGTCGTCGAGAACATCCAGCGGCACATCGAGGAAGGCATGTCCCGCTACGAGGCCGCGCTGGTGGGCGCGCGTGAACTGGCTCTGCCCGTAATTGCCATGACCATCACCCTGTTTGCGGTGTACGCCCCGATCGGGCTGGCTGGTGGCCTCACTGGCAGCCTGTTCCGCGAGTTTGCCTTCACCCTGGCCGGTGCCGTGCTGGTCTCCGGTATCGTGGCGCTGACGCTGTCGCCGATGATGTGCTCGCGGATGCTCCCGGGTCGTGCGGAGGAAGGGGGTCTGGCGCGTTTTCTTGACCGGCAGTTCGAGGCCCTGCGCGAACGTTATGTGCGGCTGCTCCACCGCTGCCTCGATATCGTGCCGGTAATGCTGGTTTTCAGCGTCCTGGTCCTGGCCAGCATCTACTTCATGTTCGTTTCGACCCCGGCGGAGCTGGCCCCCACCGAGGACCAGGGCATTGTGCTCGTCTATTCCACGGCGGAGGCCAACACTTCCCCGGAGCAGCTGCCGCGCTACACGGGGGCCCTGGTGGAGGGTTACAAGACCATCCCGGAGGCCGAGCAGAGTTTTCTCTTTAACGGCAGCATCGGCAGTGGCCCTGCGTCCACCACCAACACGGCCCTGTCCGGCATCGTTCTGAAGCCATGGAGCGAACGCACCCGCAGTCAGATGCAGGTGACCCAGTCCGTGCAGATGGTGGCCGACAAGGTAGCGGGACTCCAGTCGGCCGCCTTCAACCTGCCGCCGATGCCCGGTGCGGGGGACGGCCTGCCCGTGCAGTTTGTCCTGGGCTCTACCCGGGAGCCCCTGGAGATCTATGCGAAGGGGCAGGAACTGCTGGGCGCTGCTTACGCCAGCGGCCTGTTCGTGTTTGCCGATCTGGACGTGAAGTTCGACCGCCCCCAGGCGACGGTCAAGATCGACAGGGAGAAAGCCGCGAGCCTCGGCATCAACATGGAGCAGCTGGGCGAGGAACTGGGCATCATGCTCGGTGGCAACTACACCAACCGGTTCAGTATCCAGGGCCGCAGCTACAAGGTGATTCCCCAGGTCGACCGGGAGCACCGGCTGAACCCGGAGCAGCTGGGCACTTTCCCGGTGCGCACTGCGAGCAACAAGCTGGTGCCACTGTCGGCGGTCGTAACTCTGGAAGACTCCGTGCAGCCCCAGGAACTGAAACGCTTCCAGCAGCAGAACTCCATCACGCTGTCCGCAGTCCCCGCGCCGGGTGTCACTCTGGGTGCAGCGCTGGACTATCTGCGGGACACGGCAGAGAAGCTGGCGCCGGAGGGGTATGAATTCGACTACGCGGGACCCTCCCGCCAGTACATCCAGGAGGGCAGCAGCCTGATCGTCGCCTTCTTCTTTGCGATCGTCGTGATCTATCTCGTGCTGGCCGCCCAGTTTGAATCGTTCCGGGATCCGCTGATCATGCTGGTGAGCGTGCCAATGTCCATTGCCGGCGCACTAGTGTTTCTGACGCTGGGCGCGGCCACGATAAACATCTACACGCAGGTGGGGCTGATCACGCTGATCGGCCTGATCAGCAAGCACGGCTTCCTGTTTGTCGAGTTTGCCAACCAGTTGCAGTAACAGGGGCTGTCGAAGCGCGAGGCCGTGGAGAAAGCCGCGGGGATCCGGTTGCGGCCGATACTCATGACCACGGCGGCCACGGTGCTCGGCGTGGTGCCGCTCCTCCTGGCCAGTGGTGCGGGGGCTGTCAGCCGTTACAACATCGGCCTCGTGATTGCGACCGGTATGAGCGTGGGCACCCTGTTCACGATTTTTGTGGTCCCCGCGGTGTATGTCGTGCTGGGGCGGGATTCGCGGCCTAGCCCGCAGCCTATCGCTGAGGCGGCCTGAACGCCTCAACCAGCCAGACCGCACCGCCGAGAGTCACGACACCATTCCGGTCGTGGGGAGCAAGCGCCACCTTCAGTCGCCCGGCTGCTGCTGCCAGGACCTCCTCGCTGGCTCCGACGAGGGCAGAGCCCGACGGACCAAACTGCGTTGCCAGGCGCGCTGCTGCCGTCACGCCGCCATTGGTCGCGAAGCAGACAGAAAAGTTGCAGGGCTGGATGTCGATACTGGTAAATCCCGCCCGCTCCAGGATGCGACCGAGCCGGTCCCGGTCGGCGAGGGCAAAGGGACCCGGCGCGTGGGGCGGGACCGGTGGCGAGTTGGGGAGCAGGTCCCGGATGGCGTCCATTGGGGTGGTCGCCCACTGATTCTCCGCCGCGGCACGCCAGCACATGAACAGCAGCCGGCCTCCGGGCCGGATATTGGCGGCGATATTGGCAAAGGCCACATCGGGATCGGCAAAGAACATCAGGCCGAATTGGGACACCGCCAGGTCGAACGGCGCGTCGCTTCTCCACACGGACGCATCGGCCTGAACCAGCGTGGCCTTGCCCTCCGTCCGGCTCGCCGCCACCGCCAGCATTGCCGCGGAGACATCCACGCCGGTCACCTCCGCCCCGCCAGCGAGCCAGAGCGTGCAGGTCAGCCCCGTGCCGCAGCCGATGTCGAGGACGCGCTGGTCCGACACCGATCCGGCGCGGGCCTTCAGCTCCGTTGTGGCGTGCGCCAGCATCGCGTCCATACTGACCTGCATCGCGGCCCACTTGTCGCCAACGCGGCCGTTCCAGAGATCGATCTGGGCCTTGTTTGCTGCGCTCATGTTGGCTCACCAGAAACGTGGCTTGAGAAGAACGTGAAGACATGTCCAGCTGGCTCCCGAACAGTGAAAACGTCATGATGGATAGCCGGCCGCGCTTCGATCGATGATGGGGAAAGCCCCAGCGACGTGAAGCG
>CAYMKJ010000105.1:0-11953 GCA_964391025.1 uncultured Chromatiaceae bacterium | reverse complement strand
GAGTCCCTGCTGCGCCACCAGGCCGCCTACCCGGACCGGCCGATTGCCGGCCAGGCCCTGCCGCCCGGCGGCCAGTACCAGTGGCGGGCCAACAGCGAATACCACCTGTTCAGCCCGGAATCGATTCACCGGCTGCAGAAGGCTGTGCGCACCGGCAGCTTCGCCACGTACAAATCCTACGCAAACCTGATCGACGACCAGTCCGGGCACCTGTGCACGCTGCGCGGGCTCCTCGCCTTCAAGCCGGCCAAGGCGATTCCGCTCTCCGCCGTCGAACCGGTGGAGAGCATCATGCAGCGCTTCAAGACGGGCGCCATGTCCTACGGCTCCATCAGCAAGGAAGCCCACGAGACGCTGGCCATTGCGATGAACCGCATTGGTGGCAAGAGCAACACCGGCGAAGGCGGCGAAGATCCGGAGCGCATCAGTCCGCTACCGAACGGCGACTCAAGGAACTCGGCCATCAAGCAGGTGGCATCGGGGCGCTTCGGCGTGACCAGCGAATACCTGGTCAGCGCGAAGGAACTGCAGATCAAGATGGCCCAGGGCGCGAAGCCTGGTGAAGGCGGCCAGCTGCCGGGCACCAAGGTGTACCCGTGGATCGCCAAGACACGGCACACGACGGCCGGTGTCGGCCTGATCTCGCCCCCGCCCCACCACGACATCTACTCCATCGAGGACCTGGCAGAGCTGATCCACGACCTGAAGAACGCGAACCGGGACGCGCGGATCAGTGTGAAGCTGGTGGCGGAAGTCGGCGTGGGCACGATCGCGGCGGGCGTCGCCAAGGCGCACGCCGACGTGGTGCTGATCAGTGGCCACGACGGCGGCACCGGTGCGTCCCCGCAGACGTCCATCGCACACGCCGGCCTGCCCTGGGAGCTGGGCCTCGCCGAGACCCACCAGACGCTCGTGCTGAACAACCTGCGCAGCCGCATCGCGGTGGAAACCGACGGCCAGTTGAAGACGGGCCGGGACGTGATCGTGGCCGCCCTGCTCGGCGCAGAAGAGTTCGGCTTTGCCACCGCACCGCTGGTGGCCGTGGGCTGCATCCTGATGCGCGTCTGCCACCTCAACACCTGTCCTACTGGCGTTGCAACCCAGGATCCAAAATTACGGGAGAAATTCACCGGCAAGCCGGAGCACGTGGTCAACTTCATGCGTTTCATCGCCGAGGACATGCGCGAGCAGATGGCGCAGCTGGGCTTCCGCACCGTCGAGGAAATGGTGGGCCGTGTGGATCGGCTCGAGCCGAAGAAGGCCATCGAGCACTGGAAAGCCAAGGGCTTCGACTTCAGCAACATCCTCTACCAGCCGGACGTGGGCCCCGAAGTCGGCCGCTTCCGGCAGATTGCTCAGGATCACGGCCTGGACAAGGCCCTGGACGTCACCACCCTGCTGGACCTGTGCAAACCCGCCATCGAACGGGGCGAGAAGGTCACGGCGGAGATGTCTATCCGCAACGTCAATCGCGTGGTCGGCACGATCACCGGCAGTGAGGTGACGAAGAAGTGGGGCGCAAAGGGCCTGCCGGAGGACACGATCCGGATCAAGTTCAATGGCTCCGCTGGCCAGAGCTTCGGCGCGTTCATGCCGAATGGCATGACCTTCGAACTGGAGGGCGACGCCAACGACTACTTTGGCAAGGGTCTCTCCGGCGGCAAGGTCATCGTGCGGCCACCGGCGAAAGCCAGCTTCATTGCGGAGGAGAACATCATCATCGGCAACGTGGCGCTGTATGGTGCGACCGGTGGTGAAGCCTTTATCCGCGGCATGGCTGGCGAACGCTTTGCCGTCCGGAACAGCGGCGTTGATGCGGTAGTCGAGGCGGTCGGCGACCACGGCTGCGAATACATGACCGGCGGACACGTGGTAGTCCTTGGCCCTGCAGGCCGAAATTTTGGCGCCGGCATGTCGGGCGGCATCGCCTACGTACTCGATGAAAACGGCACCTTTGCCGGCAACGTCAACCTGCAGATGGTGGCCACCGAGAAGCTCACGGAGCCGCTGGAAGTCGTGCGGGTGAAGGCGCTGATCGAGAAACACCTGAAGTGGACAGACAGCAGCCGGGCCAGGCAGGTCCTGGCCAGCTGGGACTTAAGCGTGCAGCACTTCGTGAAGGTCATTCCAAAGGACTACAAGCGGATGCTGGCCTGTATCACTCGTGCCCACGACCAGGGTCTCACGGGCGACGAGGCCATCATGGTGGCCTTCGAGGAGAACGCGCAGGATCTGGCCCGCGTGGGCGGCAATTGATGAGCATGAACTGAGATGGGCAAGCCAACCGGATTCATCGACTACCTGCGGGAACTGCCCGTAGACCGGACGCCGCGGGAGCGAGTCCGGGACTGGAACGAATTCCATCACCACATGGACGAGAAGCGGCTGCGCCAGCAGGGCGCCCGCTGCATGGACTGCGGTGTGCCGTTCTGCCAGACGGGCACCATCATCAGCGGCGCGGCAGCGGGTTGCCCGATCAGCAACCTGATCCCCGAGTGGAACGACCTCGTCTACCGGGGCCTGTGGCAGGAAGCACTGGTCCGCCTGCACCAGACCAACAACTTCCCCGAGTTCACCGGCCGGGTCTGCCCGGCGCCCTGCGAGGGCTCCTGCGTGCTCGCCATCAACAGCCCGCCGGTGACGATCAAGAACATCGAAGTGGCGATTATCGAGCGCGGCTTCGAGGAAGGCTGGGTCGTGGCCGAACCGCCGAAAGTCCGCACTGGCAAGAAAGTAGTCGTGATCGGCTCCGGGCCTGCCGGACTCGCCGCCGCTGCGCAACTGAACCGGGCCGGACACCTGGTGACCGTCCTGGAGCGTGACGACCGGCCGGGCGGCTTGCTGACCTACGGCATTCCGAACATGAAGCTCGACAAGCGCGGCATTGTCGAGCGGCGGCTCAGGCTACTGGAGCAGGAAGGGATCAAGTTCATCTGCAATGCCAACGTGGGCGAGAACGTGGAAGCGGAGCTGCTGCTCAAGGACTTCGATGCGACAGTCATCTGCACGGGCGCGACCCAGCCCCGGGATCTGCAGGCCGAAGGGCGCAATCTCAAGGGCGTCCATTTCGCCATGGATTACCTGACGGCCAGCACCAAGGCCCTGATGGACGGCAAGCCCGATGGGGCGCCGATGCATGCCAGGGGCAAGAACGTGGTCGTCCTCGGGGGCGGCGACACCGGTACCGACTGTGTAGGCACGGCCATGCGCCAGGGCTGCCGGACACTGGTGCAGCTCGAAATCATGCCGATGCCGCCGCTGGACCGCGCGGAAGACAATCCGTGGCCCGAGTGGCCGAAGGTCTACAAACTGGACTACGGGCAGGAGGAAGCCGCGGCGGCCTTCGGGCAGGACCCGCGAACCTACCTGACGACGGTGAAGAAGTTCGCTGGTGACGCTGGCGGCAGTGTGACTTCCATCGTTACGGTTGAGATCGGCTGGGAGAAGAACGGCACCGGCCAGCTCGTGCCGAAGGAGAAGGCTGGCAGCGAGAAGACCGTGCCGGCGGACCTGGTGCTGCTGGCCATGGGCTTCACCGGTCCAGAGGAGTCGCTGCTGAAAGACCTTTCCCTCGAGCGCGACGCCCGCAGCAACGTCAAGGCGGAGCACGAGCAGTACACGACCAGCGTGAAGGGCGTCTTTGCGGCCGGCGACTGCCGCCGCGGCCAGAGCCTGATCGTCTGGGCCATTAACGAGGGCCGCGGCGTGGCTCGCGAAGTGGACCGCTACCTGATGGGGAGCACCCAACTGCCATGACGATGGTCGCACACCACGCTGTCGCGCCTGAAGGCGCTCCTACATGACGAGGCCTGTAGGAGCGCCTTTAGGCGCGACCCTCATCCTCGCTCTCCTCGGGGGCTGCGCCAACACGCCACCCAAGTCCGCCACCGACCTGATGCCGGAGCAGTCCATCCCAATGGACGCCGCCGGCGCCCAGAGCATGCTGGACCAGGAGCTCACGGCGTTTCTCGCCCGCTACGCCGAGGCCTACAACCGGGAAGACTATGCCGCCCTTCTCGGCATGTGGGATGCCGACGACCCCAACGTTTTCTACATGGCCGAGGAAATCGATCCGCCGATGCAGGGCTGGAAGACAATCCGGGCTTACTTCTCCCGATCGGGCGTTATCGATGGCATCCGCAATGAGTACAGCAACGTGCGGGCGCACTATGTGGCCAGCGACGTGGCGGTGGCCACCTACCGCCTGCGCTTCGACATCAAGGTGAAGAACCTCCAGCCGCTGTCCAGCTTCGACCGCATCATGGCAGTGTTTCGCAGGAAGAACGGCGAGTGGAAGATGATCGCCTATGCGGAAGCGCCCCAGGCGCCCCTGACGATGATCCGCAAGGCGCTCAAGACCTCCAAGACGCTTGACCCGGCCCAGCAGAAGGAACTGCTGCGCACGATCCAGAACTTGCTGGAGGACGCGGTCCCCGCAGACTTCGACGAGTGGCTCGAGAAGCAGCAGGCGCTGAAGGCGAAACCGTAGGAGCGGCTTTAGCCGCGACCTTTGCTTGATCGGAGAGGTCGCGGCTAAAGCCGCTCCTACAGAAATTTGTCACACCGCTACCCCTCCCCGTTCCGCGCCTGGTATCTCGTCAGCCTGCTGACTATTGCCTACGTTTTCTCCTTTATAGACAAGTACCTGCCAGCACTTCTTATAGAGCCAATCAAGCAGGATATCGGTGCCACTGACACCCAGATGGGCCTGCTGCTCGGACCGGCATTTGCGGTGTTGTACGCAACACTCGGCCTGCCGCTGGGCTGGCTCGCTGATCGCACCCGGCGCAACTCGCTGGTGGCCGCCGGTGTGGCGCTCTGGTCTCTCGCCACCGCGAGCTCGGGTCTCGCCAGGAGTTTCACCCACCTGATCCTGGCGAGGGTTGGAGTGGGCGTGGGTGACGCCGCGCTGGCACCCTGCGCCCTGTCGTTGATCTCCGACAGCTTTCCGCCCGAGAAGCGGGGCCGGCCGGTGGCGCTCTACATCGCCGCGCAGTCCTTTGGCGCAGGCGTCGCAATGCTGGGCGGTGGCGCGGTCCTCGCGTGGGCAGCGACGCAAGCCGTGATCGAGTTGCCACTCGTGGGCGTCGTCGCCCCCTGGCAATTCACATTCCTGACGGTCGGGCTGCCGGGGGTGCTCGTGGCCCTGCTGCTGTTCCTCGCACCGGAACCGCTGCGGGAAGCGTCGGCCCGTGGCGGCGTCAGCATGACGACGACGCTGGTCTGGCTGCGTGCCCGCTGGCGCACATTCGGGAGCCTTACCGCCCTGGTCAGCGTGATGACCATCGTGGCCTACAGCCAGAACTGGTACGCGGCCCTCTTCCAGCGTGAGTGGGGCTGGGATATCAGCCGGTACGCGACCTGGAGCGGCCTCGCACTGATCATCGTCGGGCCGCTGGTCGTGACCGTCACAGGCTGGTGGTGTGACCGGCAGCTCGGCCGCGGCCGCGCGGACGGGCCCCTGTCGGTGGTCATCGCCGGCACCGTGCTCCTGCTGCCACCCGGTATCCTCGCACCGCTGATGCCAACCGGCGAACTGGCCTTCGGCGTCTGGCTGCTGAATCTCTGTGGCCTCTCGATGGTCTCGGCCGCAGCGCCCGTCGCCCTGCTGGCGATCACGCCCGGCGAGATGCGCGGGCAGGTCTCCGCGCTGTTTTACATGGTGATCATGCTCTCGGGCCTCGTGGTGGGACCGCTCGCCGTCGGCGTGCTCAATGACCAACTGTTCACCGGGCAGCGGCTCGACCTCGCCTGCGCCCTCGTCCCGGTCATCGTCGGTGTGCCGGGGCTTGCGCTGCTTGGCTCTGCGCGACGCCACTACGCCGCCGAAAACCGACCATGAAACGGCCGTGGCAGTCGCTGGCCAACTGGCTGGACCGGCTGTCGTCAGGCTGGACCATCGCCCTCGCAGTAGCGCTGTACGCTCTCTACCTGACGACAATCATGCCGACCCAGAGCATGGAAAGCCGGGCCTACGCGGGTGACTGGGGTGGCCCGGACCGGCACATCTTCTACACCCCGGATGATCTGTACGCGCAGGTTGCCACCTGGGGAGCGGCCGGCCGGCAGCAGTACATCAACTTCCGCCTGGGCCTGGATATCGGCTTCGCATTGACCTATGCCGCGTTCCTTATCACGGTAACCGGCGTGGCGCTCCGCAAAGCGTGGCCAAGCAATCCGGGACGACGCGGGCTGCTGCTGGTGCCACTCGTCCCGATGGCCTGCGACCTGCTGGAAAATGCGCTGGGCATCGGCCTGGTGGGAGCTTTTCCGACCCGGCTCAATGCCGTCGCCTGGCTGACGGCGGGCGTCACGGCGCTGAAGTGGATCAGCCTGGCAGTGGCCCACGTGGTAATGGTCTACGCCCTGATCGAAGCCGGTAGGAGCGCTTTTAAGCGCGACCCGTCGGGTCGCGGCTGAAGCCGCTCCTACAGAAGGTCGGCGATATCCTGCAGCAGGCCCTTGTCATCGGGTTTGGTCGCCGGCGGGTAGCGCTTCACCACCTTCCCGTCACGGTCAATCAGGAACTTCTCGAAGTTCCACTCGATGTCACCGGCAAATTCACTGGTGAGCCAGTGGTAAATCGGGTGCCGGCCCGGGCCGTTGACATCAATCTTTCCCGTCAGCGGAAACTTCACGTCGTAGCTGGTCTGGCAGAACTGCACGATCTCCTGCTCGGTGCCAGGCTCCTGGGCACCGAACTGGTTGCACGGAAAGCCCACCACGACGAGCCCTTTATCCTGCAGCTCCTCGTAGAGTTTCTCGAGGCCCTCGTACTGGGGCGTCAGGCCGCACTTGCTGGCCACATTCACGGCCAGCACCACCTTGCCGGCCAGGTCGGGAATCAGATTGCCGCCACCGTCGATTCGGTCAGCACTGTAGTTCTGCAGTGTCTTCATTTTTGGCCTTCCGGAGTGCAGGAAGTCGGATAGTAAAGGATCAGCGGTAGAATGCTCTGGCATGAATTACTGCAGCGCCTGCGGGCAGCCCGTAACCACGATCGTTCCCGCCGGCGACAATCGGCCCCGTACCGTGTGCACGGTGTGCCACACCATCCACTACGTGAACCCGAAGATTGTTGCCGGTTGCGTCCCGGAACACCAAGGCCGGATCCTCCTGTGCCGGCGGGCCATTGAACCCCGACTGGGCTTCTGGACCGTGCCGGCAGGGTTCATGGAGCTGGGCGAAACGCTCAGCGAGGCCGCCATCCGGGAGACCTGGGAAGAGGCACTGGCCCGCGTCGAACTCGGGCCACTGTTCTCGGTGGTGGATGTGGTGCATGCGGGCCAGGTGCATGTGTTCTTCAAGGCCCGGCTGCTGCAGCCCGAATTCGGCGCCGGGCCTGAGTCCCTCGAGACCCGGCTGTTTCGCCCGGAGGAGATTCCCTGGTCTGAACTGGCGTTTCCGAGCATCCGGATTGCGCTGGAGCAGCACCTTGAAAACGGCCGCTCAGGGAACGTCGAGGTCCGGCTCCGCGCCGCCCCCCGCGTGGGCCTGGGCACGCCGCCAGCCTAGTCAGAAGGTCCTGAAATCACTACAGTAGCGGCCCGTCCAGGAGCCTTAAAGACCATGACGTTCGTCGTCACCGAAAGCTGCATCAAGTGCAAATACATGGACTGCGTGGAGGTGTGCCCCGTGGACTGCTTCCACCAGGGACCTAACATGCTCGTCATCGATCCCGACGAGTGCATTGATTGCACCCTGTGCGAACCGGAATGCCCGGTAGAGGCCATTTTTTCCGAGGACGAGGTGCCGGCGGACCAGAAAGACTTCATTAAGCTCAACGCCGAACTGGCGAAGGGCTGGCCAGTGATCACTGAGGTGGGGGCACCGCCCGCTGACGCGGACGACTGGGCCAAGGTCAAGGGCAAACGTGAGCACCTCGAACGGTGAGCTGCAGGAACGCCTACTTCTTCTTCGCAACCTTCGCTTCGGCCATGTACTTCGAAAGTTCTACCGGGTCCAGGTAGCCGCCGATCAGTTCGCCTGATTCCAGGATGATCGCAGGGGTGCCCTGCACGGCGAATTCCTTGCCGATCTTGTAGTGCTGCGCTACCGGATTCGGCTGACACGGTTTAGCCTGGAGCGTCTCACCGAGCTTCGCGCGGGTTAGCGCCACCCGCGGGTCCTTCGAACACGCGACCTGCTCCGCCGTGGTCCAGCTCTCGGTCCCCGGGCCGCTGCGCGGGAAATGCATGTAGCGCACCTTGATGCCCCTGGCGTTGTAGTCCGGGATCTGCTTGTGCAACTTGCGGCAGTAGCCGCAATCCACATCGGTGAAGACCGTGATGGTACTAGTCGGTTTCGCGGGCGCGAACACGATCATTCCAGCCTCGCTGACGCCAGCAAGGACGTCCCGACGCAGGCCCTCGCGACGGCTTTCGGTCAGGTTCTGATCGGTATCGAGGTCGATGATCTCGCCCTGCAGCAGGTAGCGCCCGTCGACCGACACGTACGCGATCTGCGAGCCGATCCGGACCTCGTAAAGACCCTGGATGGGCGACGGGCTGATCTGCTCGGGGCGGACTTCGGGAAACTTGGCCGCAATGGCGGCGCGGGGGTCAGCGGCAGGCGCAGGCTGACTCACTGCCGGCAGCGTGACGATGAGGCTCAGCGTGACAATTGACAGGCAAACTCGCAGGGACATGGACAGCACCTTGGTGGTCAGGCGAGGAGGAATGCCCGTTGGACCGGCTGCCGGAACCTTTGTTCAGTCCCCGCCGCGAGCGGCCCGCATCGTAGCACGGGAACCGCGACCGCCCGACAGTGCTTGGGATCAACCGCGGGGGTGGTGCTGGGCGTGCAGTTCCTTCATGCGCTCCCGTGCCACGTGCGTGTAAATCTGGGTGGTCGAGAGGTCGCTGTGGCCGAGCAGCATCTGCACAACGCGCAGGTCCGCCCCATTATTCAGCAGGTGCGTGGCGAAGGCGTGACGCAGCGTGTGGGGCGAGAGCTTGCCGGCGATATCGGCCTTCTTTGCGTAACGCTTGATAATGTGCCAGAAGGCCTGTCGGGTCATGCGGTCGCCCCGGCGCGTGGGAAACAGGTACTCGCTCTGCCGTTCGAGCAGGATCTCCACCCGCGGGCCGGTCAGGAATTCGCGCACCCAACGCTGGGATTCCTCGCCGATAGGGATGAGTCGTTCCCGGTCACCCTTGCCGCGGATCCGGAGCACGCCCTGGTTCAGGTTGACCTGGTTCTGCTTGAGATTGATGAGCTCCGAAACGCGCAGGCCCGTGGCGTAGAGCACTTCGAGCATGGCCCGATCCCGGTGGCCGAGCGGGTCCGAAATCTCGGGGGCGGCCAGCAGCGACTCGACCTCAATTTCCGTGAGAGACTTCGGCAGCGAGCGGCCGATCTTCGGCATCTCGATCTTGACGGTCGGATCTTCCTGGATCACGCCCTCGCGAAGCAGGAAGCGGTAGAAGCGCCGGAAACTGGACAGCTGCCGGGCCGTGGAACGGGGCTTCGAGCCTTCCTTCGCCCGGTTGGCGATGAAGGCAAGCAGATCGGCACGGGTGGCAAACATCAGGCTGGTGTCGCGCTGGGCGAGCCAGCGCTGCAAGGCCATCAGGTCGGCCCGATACGCGCCGAGCGTGTTGATCGACAGGCCCCGCTCCATCCAGATGGCATCGAGAAACTTGTCGATGATTCCCTCAGACGACGTCGGGGTCGAGCGACTGCTCGCCACGTGATTGACGGACCCAGGTGACATCAGAGCTTCAGTCCCGTGCTTTTTTGACGAGGTGAAGTATGGCGACAGCGGCTTTTTGCCGGCGTGACCACACTCACAAATTATGATTAATTACATAACCTTACGACTTTACTAAAGACGGGATGCAGCACATCTTTCGCCGCCTGGCCCAGAGCCTGTTTGGAGTCTATGCCGCAGCCATCTTCGCGGCTGTGGCGCTCGCCACACTCGCCCTGCTGGCCGTGACGCCTCGGATGTCGGCCCGGCGCCGCCTCGTGCGCCGCGCTGCCGTGAGCGTGTTTTGTCTCACGGGCACCCGACTGGTGGTCCGTGGATTGAGTCACATTCCCGCTGAACCGTGCATTGTCGTCGCCAACCACGCGAGCTACCTGGATGGCCCGATTCTGACGGCGGCCCTGCCGCCGAAGTTCGGCTTTGTCATCAAGCGCGAGATGACCCGGGTGCCCCTCGCCTATTTCCTGCTGCGGCGCATTGGGTCGGAGTTTGTCGAACGGCATGACACGCACAAGAGCGCTGCCGACACGCGCCGGATTCTCCAGAGGGCTCGGGCGCAGGAGTCTCTGGCCTTCTTCCCGGAGGGCACGTTCACGCCAGAGCCCGGCCTGCGGCGCTTCCACAATGGGGCTTTCGCTGCCGCGATTCGCAGCCAGGTGCCGGTCGTGCCCGTGGTGATTCGCGGCAGCCGCCGTATGCTGCCTGCCGCGCAGGTGCTGCCCCGGCCGGGCCGGCTCGAAGTCATCGTCAAGCCGGCATTGTTCCCGTCCGCCACGGCTGACGTTGCCGGTCTGCTGAAGGAGGCCCGGCGCAGCATCCTGAAGGAGCTAGACGAGCCCGACCTGCAGGCACCGGAGGGTTGAGCCGCCGCTGGATTGCCCCGGCCTGTGGGCTACTCAGCGGGCTGACCACACGGGGGTGGCATCAGGCCCGGGGGCCGGCTGCGACTTGGCGCGCAGCTTTTTGCACTGCATACTCCGGGCAACTTTCGACTCGGCCCTTGTAAGGGAGTGCGTTCTTGACCTGCGAAACCGTGGTTATCGTTGCTGCTCGCCGCACTGCGATCGGCGCTTTTCAGGGCGCACTCAGCGCCGTTCCCGCTCCCGAACTCTTCGCCACTGCCGCCCGCGCCTGCCTGGCCGATACCGGTGTGCCGGCAGGCGACATCAGCGAGACGCTCATTGGCTCGGTCCTCCAGGCCGGGCTCGGCCAGGCTCCGGCCCGCCAGGCCAGTCTGGCCGCCGGTGTGCCGACCTCCGTGCCCACCACCACCATCAACAAAGTCTGTGGCTCCGGGATGAAGACTATCCATATGGGTGCGGACCTCATCCGGGCGGGTAGCGGCACGGTCGTCCTTGCTGGGGGCATGGAATCCATGAGCAATGCCCCCTACCTGCTGCCCAAGGCCCGCGGTGGCTACCGCCTGGGCCACCAGGAAATCCTGGACCACATGTTCTACGACGGGCTCCAGAACCCCTATGACGGGCAGATGATGGGCTTCTTCGGAGAAGCGACGGCGAAGCGCTACGGCTTCTCCCGCGCAGAACAGGACGACTTCGCCATCGAGTCGGTGCGACGGACCCTGGCCGCCGTCCGCGCGGGCGCGTTTCGCGACGAAATTGCGCCTTTGACGGTAAGGAGCCGCGCGGGGGAAACCGTCGTGGCGGAAGACGAGGAGCCGGGCCGGTGTGATATCCGGCGCATCCCGACGATGCGACCAGCGTTCGCAAAGGATGGCACGGTGACCGCCGCCAGCTCGTCGTCCATCTCCGATGGCGCGGCTGCGGTGTTGTTGATGAGTGCAGACGAAGCCAGTCGCCGTGGCATCAAGCCGGTCGCCCGCATCGTCGCCCAGGTCAGCCACGCGCAGGAGCCTGAATGGTTTACCACCGCGCCAGCTCCCGCCGTGCAGAAAGTGCTCGCAGCCAGTGGCTGGCAGGTTGCTGACGTGGATCTCTTCGAGATCAATGAGGCCTTCGCCTGCGTGACTCTGGCGGCGATGCGGGCTCTCTGCGCCCCGCACGATCGAGTGAATGTCAACGGTGGCGCCTGTGCGCTCGGCCATCCCATCGGCGCCACCGGCACACGCCTTCTGGTGACGCTGATCAACGCGCTGAAGCAGCGCGGCGGGAAGCGGGGCGTCGCCACGGCCTGTATCGGCGGCGGCGAGGCGATCGCAACCGCCATCGAATTACTGTAGGAGCGCCGACCGGCGCGAAATGGGGACATGCCTCATTTGCTAGC
>CAYMKJ010000104.1:0-7890 GCA_964391025.1 uncultured Chromatiaceae bacterium | reverse complement strand
CGGGCGACGTAATTCTTGAACAGGTCATCGCGGCACATGCCGTAGCCGCGGGCCCAGAAGACGCTGTGACCGACGATGCAGTCGGCTGCGGTGAATGCTTCGCCGCAGATGAAGGGTGTCCTTTCGAGGCGCTGCGCGACTTGGGGCTCGGCCTCCTGCTCGAACTTGTGGCGATAGCGCGCGATGGTGCGGTCGTCCCGCTGGTCGGCGGTCAGCACATTCTCGTGGATGCGCACCTGCCAGAGCATCATGTCCATCCAGGTTGAGCCGAAGTGCAGCATCTGCAGGTAGTCAGCGCGTTCAGGTGATGGTCCTGGTTGGGGTGCCAGCCCGGCTGAGGGGTAGGCGTCGGCCAGGAAGGCAACGATGGCGGCGCTTTCGATCACGCGCTGGGTTTCGCCGTTGTGCCAGGTGATTTCAAGCACCGGCACAGCATGGTTGGGATTGAGCCGCAGGTAGTCGTCGCTGTACTGGGCGCCGTCGTACAGCGCAACGCGTTCGACTTCGAAGTCATTGCCCACCACTTCGTGGAGCATCCACTTGGCGCGCGCGCTGCGTGATGCGGGGTAGTGGTAGAGCTTGAGATGCTGGATGTTCATGCTGGACTCTCAACGGTCGCCCTAGGTTGCGCACTCAAATTCTACAGGCGTGGTCACGTCGTCTTGGCGCAGCCCTGTGGCTTGAACACCCGAGTGGCCGACGCTGGATAGTCGACCAGCTTGCTGGCTGGGCGGCGCGGCCTCATCACCAGGTCGCCCCCACAGTTGGGGCAGATGCCGCCAAGCTTGGTTTCTGCACAGGAGGCGCAAAACGTGCATTCGAAAGAGCAGATGCGCGCTTCGGTGGAGTCGGGTGACAGGTCGCGTTCGCAGCACTCGCAGTTGGGTCGAAGTTCGAGCATAGGGTGTGTGTCTGCCTTGGCAGTATAACGACCCAAGCTCAGCGACGGCGGCCACGAGGCGCACCGATTGCTACTGCGACGGCCCGCCGCCGTTCGCTGGAGGGAGTGCATGGTTAGGCGGCTTTGCATTCATGCTTTTGGCTGTGGGAACACTCCAAGCTGCATCATCAATCCGAGCGCATCCAGGAGGATGCGGGTCTCCTTGATTTTGCCGCCCTGCAACCGGTCAATCACCGTGCCCCAGACCTTTACGGGTCGGCCCGTGGCGGGCACACCCAGAAATTCTCCGCGGTGTGTGCCGGTCCATTCGAAGCGGGTCAGCACCTTGTCGCCCTCGGCAATCTGCTCCTCGACTGACCAGTGCATATCTGGAAACCCAACCCGCATACCGCGCAGGACATATTTCAAACCTTCCAGGCCAGGACCTTGGCCAGGAAAAGGAACTTGCTCCACCACGTCCTCCCAAAAGAACTGTCCCGTGGCTTCGATGTTCCCTCGGTTCAGAACTTCCTCGACGAAGCGGCGAATAATCTGGCTGTTGTTTTGCATTTTGTTGTTCGTTTGTTGAAAGCGTCAGATAGTCTGCTGGCACTGGTAGCACATCCCTGATTCCATTCCCTCGCAACCTCGGCAATGTTGCCTAAACTGCCGGAGAGATAGGCGCCCTCGCATTCTTGGGTCGCGGCGGTCGCCGCTCCTACGGGATGTTGTTACGGGACAACTACGTCGAATGTGGCATCCACCCGGCTCTCAAAACTGATCTCCCCCGGCACATAGTTGGATGCCTTCGCCGCCCCGTCCGACATCGCCATCGCCGCCATCCGCATCTCCTGCATCGGCATCGGCGGCGGCCGTGATGTATCACCAGCCACAACCGTCCGCACCGGTCCCAGCTTCACTCCCAGACTCGTCGCAATCCGCTCCGCATTCGCCTTCGCGTCCGCCGTGGCGGCTGCGAGCGCATCCCGATTCAGTTCCTTGCGCTTGCTGCTGTCGAGCTGGGGCGGGGAGACTTCGTTGACGCCGGCGTCGATGGCGCCCTCGATCACGTCGCCGAGCTTGTCCAGGTCGTTGATCTCCACCTGGAGCTGACGCTGCACGAAGTAGCCGGTGAAGATCTGTTTGTTTTCTTTTTCGTCCCACCGGTACTCGGGCTGGATCGTGAGGCCAGAGGTGCGGATCTTCGCTTCCTTGATGCCGAGCTTGGTGCAGAGCGCCAGGAAGGCCTTGGACACCCGGACGGTGTCGTCCCGGGCCACCTGCATGCTCGCGTCGCGGCGCTGGACCGCCAGGGACAGGCGGGCGATGTCCGGGGTCGCGTCGATGGTGCCTAAGCCGGACACGGAAATGGTGCGGGGCATCTGCATCGGCGCCATGCCCGGCATTTGCGCGCCCGCCGCTCCCGCGACCAGCACGAGGCACGCTGCGAGGCCATTCAAACGGGTTCTCATTGGAGTGATTCCTGGGGTTGCCGAGTGGCGGGAACTGGTTGACTGGTCTGGAATTCCAGACGTCCTCTGACTACCATAGCGGCCCGCCGGTTGGCCTTCAAGAACGCCCCCTTTTTTCCGACACGTTGGATCTATGCAGAAGACACGGTTGGCAGTTCTCTTAAGCCTGACCCTCGCGGGCAGTTCCCTGGCATGGGCCCAGGAGCCCGCAACCGCGTCGGCTCCGGCAGGCGACGCGACCCGGGGCGCCGTGTTGTCAGACACCTGCTTGGGCTGTCACGGCATTGATGGGTACCGGAACGCGTACCCGTCGTACCGTGTGCCGAAGCTTGGTGGCCAGCACCCCGAGTACGTCGTCATCGCGCTCCAGGGCTACAAGAACCAGACCCGGCCCCACAAGACCATGCATGCCCAGGCCGCTACCCAGTCAGAGCAGGACATACGGGATATCGCTGCCTTCTTCGCCCGCGAGGGGGCCATTCGGAAAGCCGCCAGCCCGGTCGGCGCAGCGCCGGCGAAGGCGGCCACCTGCGTTGCGTGCCATGGCGAGGGCGGTATCAGTGTCGCTGCCAACTGGCCGTCCCTGGCCGGCCAGCACAAGGACTACATCGAGCACGCCCTCGGCGAGTACAAGGCCGGCCTCCGCAAGGACCCGGTGATGGGCAGCCAGGCCATCGGCCTGACGCCGGCAGAAATGACCGAACTGGCCACCTACTTCTCGTCCCAGTCCGGACTTTTCACTGTCCACTACGGCAATGCCGAGCCAGTGACGGCCGACGCCAGCAAGTAGAAGTGCTGCCCGGTAGCGTTATCAGTCAAAGGGTTGCCAGGTAGCTGAATTTCGCTTGCCAACTAACTGCTAATTAACTGTCAATTATCTGCTAATAATCTGAAAGCGGCGCCATGGAATCCTTCAGAGCGCTGCGCGTCCACCTCATCGACGGGCGCATCGTCCCGCGGCTTGAGCAGCTGACGCTGGACGATCTCTCTCCCGGTAATGTCGTCATCCGCGGCGACTACTCGAGCATCAACTACAAGGACGCCCTGGCTACCACCGGCAAGGGACGCATTCTTCGTCGCTATCCGCTGGTCGCCGGTGTGGACATCGCCGGCACCGTGGTGAGCTCGGTCGACGAGCGCTTCAAGCCCGGTGATGTGGTTGCGGTGCACGGTTGCGGGCAGAGCGAAACCCACGACGGCGGCTTCAGTGAATACGCCCGTGTGCCGGGCGACTGGGTGAACAAGCTGCCGGCCGGCATCGATGCCCGCACCGCCATGGGCCTCGGCACGGCCGGATTTACCGCGGCGCTCGCCATCCACCGGCTCGAACAGATCGGCCAGACCCCGGCGCTGGGGCCGATGGCCGTCACCGGCGCCACCGGCGGTGTCGGCAGCGTGGCGATCACGTTGCTCGCGGGCCTGGGCTTTAAGGTCACCGCCGTCACGAGCAAGACCACGGCCGACGACTACCTGCGGGGCCTCGGGGCCAGCGACATCTTCCACCTCAAGGGCAAGGAGCTGGGCACCAAGCCGCTCGAAAAAGCCCTCTGGGGCGGCGCCGTGGACAACCTGGGCAGCGCCACTCTGGCCTGGCTTACCCGCACGGTCGTCCCCTACGGCAGCATTGCGAGCGTCGGACTGGCCCAGGGGCCGGAACTCAACACCACCGTGATGCCCTTTATCCTGCGCGGGGTCAGCTTGCTCGGCATCAACTCCGTCGAGGTGCCCGGGGCACTGCGCAGCGAGGTCTGGCGCCGCCTCGCCGGGGACCTGAAGCCGGCCAATCTGGACCGGATCGTCAGCCGGGAAGTGCCCCTTGAGGGCGTACTGGATGTAGTGGACGGCTGGGTCGACGGCACCATCGTCGGTCGCTGTCTGGTCCGGCTCCGGTAGCCGTTTGGTTATAGTGGAAGCGCTTCTTCGCCAGGGATTGCCGGAACTGGGCATCCCTGCGGAGAAGGAACTGGTAACCCGGCTGGCCGACTTCCTGCGCCTGCTCGGCAAGTGGAACCAGGCTTGGAACCTGACGAGTATTCGGGACCCGCTGGAGATGGTCCCGCTGCACATTCTGGATTCGTTGACCGCCCGGCCGTTCTTGCTCGGCCAGCGGATTCTCGACGTGGGGTGCGGGGCCGGGTTGCCGGGCATTCCGCTGGCGTTGACGGAGCCGGGCCCCACGCCAGGTTCGACGCAGGTGCGGCACTTCACGCTGGTGGACGCGACGCTGAAGAAGATTACCTTCGTCCGGCAGGCCATCGCCGAGCTGAAGCTGAAGAACGCCGTGGCTGAACACGCCCGAATCGAGGACTACAGCGCCGTGCTTCTTCACGACACCGTTATCTGCCGCGCCTTCGCCTCGCTCCCGGACTTCATCCGGGGCGCGGAGCGGCTGGTTGCAACCGGCGGCCAGTTCCTCGCGATGAAGGGCCGGGCACCGGCCGGCGAGCTGGATGGGCTGCCGGAGGGCTGGCGGGCCGCCGCGGTCACCCCCGTGCGCGTGCCCGGCCTCGACGCGGAACGCCACATTATTCAGATCGTGCGGACATGAGCCGCATCATTGCCCTCACCAACCAGAAGGGCGGGGTGGGCAAGACCACGACGTCCGTCAATCTGGCTGCCTCACTGGCCGCGCTCGACAAGCGCGTGCTGCTGGTGGACCTGGATCCCCAGGGCAACGCGACCACGGGCTGCGGCATCGACAAGCAGGCGCTCGCAGCCACCACCTGTGAGGTGCTGCTGGGCGAGAGCCCGGCGCTGGACACCATCGTGTCGGTCACGAGTGCCGGGTTCGCCCTGCTGCCGGCCAATTCCGACCTGACCGCGGCCGAAATTCGTCTGCTGCAGGAAATCGGCCGCGAAATGCGGCTGCGCAAGGCGCTGGAACCGGTGCGCGGACTCTACGACTACATCCTTGTCGACTGCCCGCCCACCATCAATATGCTCACGCTGAACGCGCTCACGGCGGCGGATGGTGTGCTGATTCCCATCCAGTGCGAGTACTACGCCCTCGAAGGACTGTCGTCCCTGCTGGAAACGGTGAAGCAGGTGCGCAACACGGTGAATCCGGTCCTCAACATTGAAGGCCTGCTGCGCACCATGTTTGATCCGCGCAACCGGCTGGCCATGGACGTGTCTGCGGAGCTCGTGAAACTGTTCAAGGACAAGGTCTACAAGACCGTCATCCCGCGGAATGTGCGCCTCGCCGAGGCCCCGAGCTTCGGGCTGCCGGCCCTGCAGTACGACCGGGGTTCCCGCGGTGCCCAGGCTTACATGGATCTGGCGGCGGAGGTCCTCCGTGGGCCCCTGCCGGTCGGCAATGGCAGCGCGCAATCGGGCTAGAATGCAGCATGGTTACGAAACGAACCGGCCTCGGTCGCGGGCTTGAGGCGTTGCTGGGGCCGCTGGTCCCGGCGCCCACGGACGTTTCAGTGACGTCCGTGGCTCTGACCCGGACCCCGGCCAGTCAAGGCTTCCAGACCCTGCCCGTGGACCTGCTTGTCCGCGGCACTTACCAGCCCCGCCAGGACTTGCACCTGGAGTCCCTCGAGGACCTGGCCCAGTCCATCCGCGCCCAGGGTGTGATCCAGCCGATCATCGTGCGCCCGCTCCCTGAGCGGGACGCCAGTGGCGCGCCCCGGTACGAGATCGTGGCTGGCGAGCGACGCTGGCGGGCTGCCCAGATGGCCGGACTGCAGTCCATCCCGGTCGTGATCCGGGAGATTCCAGACTCCGCCGCCATTGCCATGGCGCTGATCGAGAACATCCAGCGGGAAAACCTGAACCCGCTGGAAGAGGCCATGGCCATCCGTCGGCTGATCGACGAATTTGGCCTGACCCATGAGGAGGCCGCTGATGCCATCGGCCGGTCCCGGGTGGCGGTGTCGAACCTGCTCCGCCTGATGCAGCTGGGCGAGGTCGCCCGGGAGCTGCTGCAGAAGGGAGCGATTGAAATGGGCCACGCCCGGGCCCTGCTGGGCCTGACTGACCCCCGAATGCAGGCCGAAGTGGCCCGGCTGGTGGCGACCAAGAGCCTCTCGGTCCGGGAAACCGAGCGGCTGATAAAGCGCATGCTGGAAGGCCCTTCGAAGCCCGGTGGTGAGGCTTCCAGCCGGTCCACCGACCCGGACGTGCGGCGCCTGGAGAACGAGCTGGCGGACAAGCTGGGCGCTCAAGTCTCCATCCAGCACGGCCGTGGCGGCAAGGGCAAGCTGGTGGTGGCCTACAACACCATCGACGAGCTCGAAGGCATCCTCGGCCACATCAACTGATCGAAAAGGTACCGGACCTTAGTTATTGGGTTTGTTTAGTTGTTTGGGTCAAACAACTAAACAAACCCAATAACTAAGGTCCGGTACCTTTTCGTTGACCGAGTTCTTTGCGGCGCATAGAATGCCGCGGCTAAACGGTGCGGGATGCCTGTCCGATGGGACACGATGCCATGATTGGCCTTCGTAACCGGGCAATTCGCACGGTCCTGCGGTGGCAGCTGATAGCTACCATTGGCCTTGCCGCCATCTCCGCTCTGGCCGCCGGCCGGCATGGGGCAGTTTCCGCGGCTCTGGGTGGTCTGGTCAGTTTCGTCGCCGGGCTTGGTTTTGCCGGGGTGGCGTCCGCGTCCAGAAAGGACTCCGCCGGCTTGGCAATGCTCGCCGCGCTGCGGGCCGAAGCGGTCAAGATCGTACTGATCGTCGTTCTGCTCTGGGTCGTGCTGTCGACATATAAGAATATCGTGATCGTCGCCTTCATCGGCACGTTCATCGTGACAACGATCGTGTTTACGCTGGCGCTGTTCGTTCGGGAAAAATAGGTTAAAGCTCACTCGACCATGGCCGCCGAAGAAGCCCTCACCCCGACGTCCTATATCAGCCACCACCTGTCGTTCCTTGCGGAACCAGTCGGCCCGGGTGGTTTCTGGACGGTGCACGTCGATTCGCTCGTCATGGCCGTGCTGCTCGGTTTTGTCGGCATCGGCCTGATCTGGCTGGTTGGCCGAGGCGCGACCGCTGGCGTGCCCAGCAAGCGCCAGGCCTTTGTCGAGTTGCTCTTCGACTTTGTGGACGAGCAGGTGCGTGGCATCTTCCACGGCGATCCCAACAAGTTCGTAGCTCCCGCGGCCCTGACCGTCTTTGTCTGGGTGCTGCTGATGAACGGCACGGCATTTCTCCCAATCGACATCACTGCCAAGGCGATCCACGCCGTAGGCCCCGAAAAGTTCCGGCTCACGCCCACCGCCGACGTCAACACCACCTTTGCACTGGCCCTTTCCGTCTGGCTGCTGATGATCTACTTCTCGATCAAGGTGAAAGGCCTCGGCGGCTGGATCCACGAACTGTTCTGCACGCCCTTCGGCAGCAATCCGCTTCTCTGGTTCTTCAACTTTCTGTTCAACCTGGTCGAGCTGGTCTCCAAGCCGCTCTCCCATGCACTGCGGTTATTCGGCAACCTCTACGCTGGCGAAATCATCTTCCTGCTGCTCGGGATGTGGGCCGCCACGAGCCTTGTGGGCGTCGTCGGCGGCGCCGTACTGGGCCTGGGCTG
>CAYMKJ010000103.1:0-1614 GCA_964391025.1 uncultured Chromatiaceae bacterium | reverse complement strand
GCCCGGGGGCAATACATCCTGATGGGGGATGCGGACGGCAGTTACGACTTCGGCGAGCTGCCCCGGTTTCTCGCGCGGTTGCGGAGCGGTGCCGATCTGGTGATGGGCTGCCGGTTTCCCCGGGGGGGCGGTACGATCCTGCCCGGCGCCATGCCCTGGAAGCACCGCTGGCTGGGGAATCCGGTGCTGTCCTGGCTCGGCCGTCTTTTTTTCCGCACCCCGGTCGACGATTTCCACTGCGGCCTGCGGGCCTTCCGCCGGGACGCCATGCTGGGTCTGGGACTCACCTGCCCGGGCATGGAGCTGGCCTCCGAGATGATCGTCAAGTCCGTCCTCGGCAACCTGAAGATTGAGCAGACGCCGGTCACGTTGCGCCCGGACCGCCGTAACCGGCCGCCACACCTGCGCAGCTTTCGGGACGGGTGGCGGCATCTGCGCTTCCTGCTGTTGTTCTGCCCGAAGTGGCTGTTCTTCATGCCGGGCCTGTTCCTGCTGTTCGTCGGCCTGTCAGGTTTCCTGTTGCTCTTGCCCGGTCCGGTTACCGCTGGCGGCGTCACCTTCGACACGAACACGCTGCTGGTCTGCGCCATGACGCTGCTGGTGGGTACCCAGGCCGTGTTCTTCTCCCTGCAGGCAAAGGCCTACGCGACCAGCGTCGGGCTGATGCGGCCGGATCCCCGCATCGAGCGGCTGTTCGGGATCGCCTATCTGGAAATTTCCACGGTGGTCGGGTTGGTGCTGATGCTCGTCGGTGTCGGGTATCTCGTCCTGGCCACGACGGTCTGGGAGAAGACCAACTTCGGGCCCCTGTCCTACAGTGACAGCCTGCGAACGGTGATTCCGGGCGTGACAGCCATCGCCCTCGGCGCCCAGGTGTTGTTCTCGGGCTTCGCGCTCGCGGTCATCAGCCTGCTGCGCCGGCCTGCCGTTGACGAGCGGCTGGGCTGAGGACTTGACGTTCCTCAAGTCATTGGCCCGGGTGCACTCCCGTCTCGTCATGTCCCGGCGCGTGCCGGTCCTCGCCGACAATCTCGCAGGGCAGATTGCAGAGCCCGGCAGCCTGCTCGATGTGGGTTGCGGGGACGGCGGGGTTAGCGCAGCGGTGGTCCTAAAAGTAGCCGGCCTGCGGGCCCAGGGGATTGACGTGCTCGCCCGGCCCACCTGCGCGATCCCCATGCAGACCTACGCTGGCTTAAGGTTCCCCTTTGCCGACCAGAGTTTCGACTTCGTGCTGTTCACCGATGTCCTGCACCACACGCCCGATCCGCTGGCGCTGCTCCGGGAGGCCCGGCGCGTGGCCCGTCGCGCGATCCTGATCAAGGACCACCTGTGTGAGTCCCGGTGGGACGACCGGGTCCTCCGGCTGATGGACTGGGTCGGCAACCGGCCCCACGGCATCGTTCTGCCCTACAACTACTGGTCCGAGGGCCAGTGGCGGGCGGCCTGGGCAGAGCTGGGTCTTGCGCCCGTCCGGTATTCCACCCGGCTGGGCTTGTACCCGGCGGTGGTCCGCCCACTCTTCGAAACCGGGTTGCATTTTCTCGTCCGGCTCGAACCCGCGTGCTGACGGCGCCCCTCGTCGCGGCGGGACTGGTGCTCGGTTGCCTCGGCGCG
>CAYMKJ010000102.1:0-3738 GCA_964391025.1 uncultured Chromatiaceae bacterium | reverse complement strand
AGCCGCTGCTGTGGCTGGAACTGGGCAACATCCGGCTCAAGGAAGGCGACTTTGCCCAGGCAGAAGGCATGGGTCGCAAGGCGCTGAGTTTGTCCGCGGGAGATGCGGCGCTGACGGCGAAGTCGGAACAGTTGATTGCTATTGCGAAGAGGCGCTGACGGCCGGGTTTCGCCAACGCACCAGGCCGACTGCATAGGCCATGTAGTAGCCGGCGAGCAGGCCGACGACTGCCAGGGTCAGCGGACTCAAGGCCAGGCTGGTCGCTGCCGGGGAAGTTGTGTCGATGGGAAAGATCTCGAAGAGACGATAGAGAATCCGCGCCACCAGCAGCAGCGAGAGTGCGACGCCCAGATGGGCGCTCGGCGTGTAAAACGAGCCCTCCGGTGTTGCCTCGAAGCGCGTGAGGCGCAGGCCGTACAACCCGAGGATTGCGCCGCCAGCCAGCCCGGCTGCCAGGCCGGAAAATGCCTGCACGTGAGCGTGCGAAGCGTATGCCAGCAACGCAATCAGCAGGGGGAAGATCGTCAGCGTGCTCCAGGCGCGCGCACGCGAGAGCCTCTGGCGACCCACCATCTTCCGAACGCGGGTATAGACACGCCACGCCAGCAGCGGGAGGACAATGAGCAGGGCGATAATCGTGACATCGGGTGCTTGCATCGGCAGGTCAGTCGGGAATCGGCCGGATATCCGGCTCAGCGGCTGCCGTTCTGTGCTTCACTGATCCCCCGGGAGGAACGCCTGCCAGTAGCCGACGTCGATCCAGCGCCCGAATTTGAAACCGACCTCCCTGAAGTGGGCGACCTTTGAGAACCCGAGCCGCTCATGCAGTGCCACGCTTGCCGGATTGGGAAGCGCGATGCCCCCGATGGCGACGTGCATCGACTTCAAGCGCAGGATGGACAGCAGCTCTCGATAGAGGTTCGTTCCGACACCGCGTCCGGTGCTTCGATGATCCAGATAGACCGTGCTCTCGACCGAGAACCGGTATGCACAGCGGCCGTGCCATGGGCTGGCGCAGGCATAACCGATAACCGAACCCTGGTCCTCTGCAACCATCCACGGCAGGGATGCACTGGTTGCCGCCCGAAGCCGACCGGCCATTTCCTCCGACGAAACCTCGGCCTCCTCGAAGGTCACAACGGTCTCGCGAATGTAGTAGTTGTAGATTCGCGCGATCGTTTCCGAATCAGAGAGCGCCGCAGGTCGTATGACGACGGCCAGATCCCTACCCTCCACCGCCAGTGCGGATCTGCCCCTGGCCGCGCGCCGTCCGGATCAGCAACAGCGCCACCACCGCGTGCAGCGCCACGGCCGGCCACAGCAGCAAGCCTCCCTGGCCCGCGACCGCACCCAGATAGGCGAGGTAGAAGGCTATCAACACGTTATAGGCCAGCATGCCCCGAAAGGCTGGCGAGCTACTTCCGATAGGCTGCCCGCCCGGCCAGCAGGCCAGGCCGAGCGTGAGTAACGCGACGCCCGCAACCCGGCCCAGCGGCAGGATCTCGGGTGACAGGTTCGCACCCAGCAGCAAGCCGACGACGAGCCCGGGATCAATGCTCATGGCGAGACCCGTGCCAACCTCGACAATCGACGCAAAGCTGAGGATCTTTGCTGCTTGCACGCTTCTAGTCTGTGACCCTGGCGACCGCCTCTGATTTCGCCTTCTGCTCCGCTGCCGACAGCTGGGACGGTCCGAGCTTGTAGGTCACCTTGTTGATCGTGCCGGTGAAGCGGAATGGCAGCTTGTAGCTGTCGTCCACCGTCGAGCGGGTATCGACCCCCACGTCGAAAGTCTCGTCGATGGTCATCAGGAGCGGAATCGTGTTCTTGAGGGTCTTGCGCGCCATCTCCTTGCCATCCACAGTAAATACACCGGTGCCACCCTTCCCCGGGCCGGGACCGTCGTACTTGAAGTCGAACACGAGCGTGTGCTTGCCCGGTGCCAGCGCGCGAGCAAACAAGTCATCTCCCACCAGGCCTCCGACGCCGCCTTCCCAGCGGAAGCGCTCCAGGTCGAGGAGGTTATAGACGAACACGGGCTTGCCCTTCAGCAGGTAGAGACCGTAGCCGCCAAAGCGGCCACCGAAAGTCACGATCATGCCCTCGGCTCCGCCCTTGGGAACCGTGATGTCGGCGGTGATGGTGAAGTCCTTGTCCATGATGTCGGGAGCACTGCCAACCGGAATCCCGGAAACCTCACCCGAGTAGGTGAACACCGTCTTCCCGGCAACCGCGCTCGGTCGTGGCGTCTGCAGGCGAGAAAAGGCCGTGTTATCCAGGGGCAGGACGTTGTATTTCGCTGCTTCCGTGACGAACAGTGCCTGCAACTCCTTCAACTTGGCAGGGTTCTTCGCCGACAAATCATTGCTTTGGGAGAAATCCTCCGCGACGTTGTACAGCTCCCACTTGTAGCCATCGATGACACTGGGCAGCTTGCCCGTGGCCAGGTCCCAGGGTGGCGCGAAGGGCGTTGTGTTGGCCATCCACCCGTCGTGATAAATGCCACGGTTGGCCGCCATCTCGAAATACTGCGTGGTGCGCTTCGAAGGCGCATTGGCGTTCGCCTTCTTGAAGGTGTAGGCCATGCTCACACCTTCGATGGGCCGCTGCGTGATGCCGTCGACGAGCATCGGCGCCCTGACCCCCGTGGCCTCGAGGATCGTGGGCACGATATCGATGACGTGGTGGAATTGCGGGCGAATGGCCCCCACATCTTCAATGTGGCCCGGCCAGGAGATGGCCAGGCCCTGGCGTGTGCCACCGAAATGGGACGCCACCTGCTTGGTCCATTTGAAGGGCGTATCAAAAGCCCAGGCCCAGCCCACCGCCATGTGCGGGTAGGTCTTGTCCGAGCCCCAATCTTCCAGATGCAGCATCTGCAGGGCTTCCGGGGCTTTCAGAATGCCGTTGTAGGCGGTGAGCTGGTTGAAGGCGCCGGTCAGCGTGCCTTCAGGGCTGGTGCCGTTGTCACCATCGATGTAGATGATCAGCGTGTTGTCGAGCTTGCCCTGATCCTGGACTTCCTGGATCACCCGGTTGATCTCAAAATCCGTATAGGCAGCGTAGCCGGCAAAAACTTCCGCCTGGCGCTCAAACAGCTTCTTGTTCAGCTCCGACAGCGAGTCCCACGCCGGGATCTCGGCCGGCCAGGGGGTGAGCTGGGTATTCGCCGGGATCACGCCCAGGCGCTTCTGGTTGGCAAAGATCTGCTCGCGCAGCTTCTCATAGCCCACAGCGAACTTACCCTTGTACTTCGCTATCCACTCCGGCTTGGGCTGATGGGGTGAGTGGGTGCCGCCCGGCACGTAGTAGAGGAAGAACGGCTTGTCCGGGGCGACCGCGTTCAGGTCGCGCAGGTGTTTGATGGCCTCGTCGGCGAGGTCTGTCGTGAGGTTGTAGCCGGGATTGCCCACAAACGGGAAGATCTGGGTGTGATCCCGGAACAGGTACGGGGTCCACTGGTCAGTTTCGCCGCCCATGTAGCCGTAGAAATACTGGAAGCCCAGCCCCGACGGCCACTGATCGTAGGGCCCGGCAACGCTGTACTGATAGGTGGGTGTGTTGTGGTTCTTGCCGAACCAGGACGTGGAAAAGCCATTCTCCCGCAAAATGGTGCCGATGCTGGCGTTCTCCGGGCCGATGATGGAGTTGTAGCCGGGGAAACCCGTGGACAGTTCACCGATCACGCCGGAGCCCACCGAGTGATGGTTGCGACCCGTGATCAGTGCCGCCCGGGTG
>CAYMKJ010000101.1:0-2087 GCA_964391025.1 uncultured Chromatiaceae bacterium | reverse complement strand
CAGACGCAAGCCCAGGATTCCCCTGAACCACCGGGGCAAGCGGCCACGTTTCTTTGAGGCCAGCGGCACTGATGAACTGATGAGCATGGTCCTGGAGCTGACCGCCGAGCTCTGGGTGGTCAAGAAGCGCCTGTACCTGCTGGAGCGGGCCGCTGGTCAGGCCGGTGTGCCCCTCACGCCGCAGATCGAAGCCTACGACCTCAACGAGGATGAAGTGACCGAGCTGGACGCGCGCCGGCGCCTGCTCATCGCCACGGTACTCCGCTCCCTGGAAGTCGACCATACTGGCCGCAGCAAGATGCGCGCAGAGATGGAAACCATGGGCGCCCCACCCTGAATGTGATTTATCCCACGCTGTTCAGCGCCACGACGATCGGTGGTGTCCCGGTGCGCAACCGCATCGCCCACGCCTCGATCGTGTCCCGCTTCGTGCGGGAGGGCCGGGCGACGGATCGGCTGATCAACTATCTGGCCAGCCGGGCGCAGGGTGGGGCGGGGCTGATCGTCACTGAGCCCGTCGCCATGACCTTCGCCAATCGCAGTCCACAGCGGCTGCGGGGCTGGGACGATGGGGCGCTCGACGACCTGAAGCGCGTCGCCGCAGCAGTGGAGCGCTGGGACAGCCGGGTGCTCGCCCAGGTGCAGGATCCCGGGCGCGGTCGCCACGCCACGGGGCGTAACGAGAGCGCGATCGGCGCGTCCGCATTGCCCGACGATCTCAGCTGGACTGTCCCACACGCGCTGACGCCAGCGCGCATCCGGCAGCTGATCGACGAGTGGGCTGCCGGCTGCCGACGCCTGCAGGGGGCTGGCTTCTCCGGCGTCGAGATCTCTGCCGGCCACGGCCACCTCTTTCACCAGTTTCTCTCGCCCTGGTCCAACCGGCGCGAAGACGACTATGGCGGCGATCTCTCCGGCCGCACCCGGTTTCTGCGGGAACTGATGGCCGCGATTCGTGCCGCTTGCGGCCGACCCTTCATCATCGGACTGAAGCTGCCCGGCTTCGACGGCGTGGCGGGCAGCATCGACCTGGCGGAGGCGGGGCGTATCGCCGGTGCCGTCGCGGCGACCGGCAACGCGGATTACTGGACCTTCGTCTGGGGCGCCCACGCCCGCAGCCTGTGGCTGCACATGCCGGGCCCCGCAGGCCCAAGGGCGCCGTACCTGGAACAGATCCGCGAGCTGCGCCAGGCGGACCCGTCGATTCCGGCCGGCGCCATCGGTTACATCACCGACCCCAATGAGGCGGAGCGCGCCCTTACCGATGGCACGGCAGATCTCGTCTTCATGGGCCGGCCGCTGATCACCGATCCCGCCTGGGGCGAGAAGGCCCGCACCGGCCGGGAGGCGGAGATCCGCTACTGCGTGTCCTGCAACACCTGCTGGCGTACCGTGATCGAAGGCACGCGCCTCGAGTGCGACAACAATCCCCGGGTGGGCGAGCCCGATGAAGTGGACTGGCAGCCAGCCCAGGCTGCGGTAAAGAAAGACGTGGCCGTGATCGGCTCCGGCATCGCGGGCCTCGAGGCGGCCTGGGTCGCGGCGGCCCGCGGTCACCGGGTGACGGTCTACGGCGCCGCCGACGAGCCCGGCGGCAAGACGCGCCTGCACGCGGAGCTGCCGGGGGGCGAGCACCTCTCGAGCATCTACGACTACCAGCAGTTGGCCTGCCGCGAGCATGGCGTGCAATTCCGCATGGGGACCCGGGTAGACGCGGCGCTGGCGGCCACGCTCCAGGCAGACGCCGTGATTCTGGCCACCGGCAGCACTATGGCCGTGCCGACCTTCGTGCCTGCCGAGTACGCGGCCGAGGGCTTCGTGCTGGATCTGCGCAGCCTCCTCATCAGCCTAGCCAGCAGGACCACCCGGGAGCCGGGCCGCCTGGTGCTCTTCGACCAGGACCACACGGAGATGACCTACGGCGCAGCGCTGAAGCTGCTCGACCGCTTTGCCCGGGTGACGATCGTGACGCCCCGGGAGCGGATTGCGTCTGACGTGCCCTTGCTCAACCGCCAGTCCATCTACCAGCAGTTGTTCGACCGGCGCATCGAGATCATCACCAACGTGGAGCCCCGCTCGCTGGATGG
>CAYMKJ010000100.1:0-3175 GCA_964391025.1 uncultured Chromatiaceae bacterium | reverse complement strand
CTGGATCCCGATCGGGGCGACCTGGAACTCTCGGGCAGGGTACGCATCGCCAGCGTGGCGCAGGAGACGCCGTCCCTGCCGGATCCCGCCGTGGATTTCGTGATGTCTGGCGATGCGCTGGTGTGGGAGGCCACCCGGGCTGAGCGCGCCGCCATGGCCGCCGAGGACTACGAAGCTGTGGCCGTTGCGCACCAGCGACTCGCGGAGCTGCAGGCCTACGATGCCGAGGCGCGCGCCGGCCGGTTGCTGCACGGCCTGGGGTTCCCTGCCGTCACCCACGACAAGCCCGTGGGGGAGTTCTCCGGCGGCTGGCGCGTCCGTCTTAACCTGGCTCGCGCCCTGATGACCCCATCAGACCTGTTGCTGCTTGACGAGCCCACGAACCATCTGGACCTGGATGCCGTACTGTGGCTCGAAGACTGGCTGCTCAAATACCCCGGCACGCTGCTGATCATCTCTCACGACCGGGAATTTCTCGATGGCGTGACGAGCCACACGCTGCACCTGCATGACGGGCGGGCGAAGCTGTACACCGGTAATTACACTGCCTTCGAACGCCAGCGCTCCGAGCACCTGCGCCTGCAGCAGATGGCCTTCGAGAAGGAGCAGGCGGAGCGGGAGCACCTGCAAAAGTTTATCGCCCGCTTCAAGGCCAAGGCGAGCAAGGCAAAGCAGGCCCAGTCGCGGATGAAGCGCCTGGCCAAGCTGGCCGGCACCGAGGCCGTGCGGGCGGAACATGCCTTGCACATCAGTTTTGATGCGCCCCCCAGGCTGCCGTTCTCACTCATCCGGCTGAACCACCTGGACGCGGGCTACCGGGCAGCCGCGCACCGCGAGGCGGACGAGCATCTGCCGGGTGAGCTGTCCTCTGCCCGGGCGGACGTCACCATCCTCCACAACGTCGGCTTTGGCCTGGAGGCCGGCGATCGCGTGGCGCTGCTGGGGCCGAATGGCGCCGGCAAATCCACACTCGTAAAAACGCTCGTTGGCGAGCTGCCGTTGCTGGGTGGGGAACGCAACGTTCACGGTGATTTGCGGATTGGCTATTTTGCCCAGCACACCGTGGAGAGTCTGCGCGCCGGCGCCACCCCGATGGATCATCTTCGCGACATTGCGCCGGAGGCGTCCACCCAGGACATGCGCAGCTTTCTTGGCCGCTGGTATTTCTCCGGTCAGCGGGCGTTTCAGGCGGTCGATGTCTTTTCCGGCGGAGAGCGGGCCCGCCTGGCCCTGGCGCTGATCGCGTGGCGCAAGCCCAACGTGCTGCTGCTCGACGAGCCCACCAACCACCTGGATCTGGACATGCGGGAGGCGCTCGCCGAGGCGCTGTCAGATTTCGACGGCGCCATCGTGCTCGTGTCCCACGACCGGCACTTGATTGGGCTCGTCTGCGACACCTTCTGGCGGGTCGCTGATGGCCGCGTGGAGCCCTTCGAGGGCGATCTGGACGAGTACGCCACCTGGCTGAGTGCCCGGACGAACCAGTCAGCTGAGGGATCGACGGAGCCTGCCCGGACTGCCGGGGCCGCGCCCGACACGGCCGAGGGCAAGCCGAAGGCGAAGCTTGACCCCCAGGCCGGCCGTCGCCAGAAGCAACTGGCCAAGCTGGAGGAGAGGCTGCAGGTGCTGGCCACGGAACTCGTGACGCTGGAGGGTCAGCTGGCCGAGCCGGGCGTCTACGCCACCCGGGCAACCGAGCTGGCCCGACTAACCAGCCGTCACGCTGCGGTGCGAGAGGCCCAGGAGGGCCTTGAAGCGGAATGGCTGGCCCTCTACGGCCAGCTCGAAGCCGGCTGACCCGTCAGTTCCGGGAGCGCCGGTCACGGTCCGTGCCGCGACGGTTAGTCCCCGGCAACTTGGGCGCAAAACCACCAAAGGAGCCCCAGCCGGACCGCCGGTCTCCCTGTTCGCGCCGGTCACCGTGATGGGCGTAGGCGCACTGGCACTTCTGCTGGTCGCAGCCCGCCAGGGGCACCGCTGGCGCCTCCGCTGGCAGGAAGCGTTGCCCCGCCAGTGCCTGGACCGCTGCGCAGGCGTCCAGACCCGGCTTCAGCGAGACCCCATGGAATTTCAGGGCCAGCTTGCGCTTTAGCCCCCCGGAAGGCCGGGCTTGGCCTTGGGCCTGGGTTTGGGTCTTGGTTTGGGCCGGGACCTGGGCCCTGTTAGGCACGGCTGTCCGGGAATGGAGTGGCGCCCCGGCGCCCCGGCGCCAGCGCAAAAAGAGGACCGGCGTCAGTAGGCCAATTCCCACGCCGAGGACGATCCACAGAATGCCGCTCATCGCTGTCCTACCCCCGGACTGCCTTCTGTTCAGGGGTGGATGGTCCCAGAGAACTCGCGATGGGTCGCGGGTGGCGGTCACAGTGCGGTAGTGCCCCGCGGAGACGGGTGGGCGGTCAGTCCTCGGCCTGGGGTGTCACCAGCCAGAGTATCAGGTAGACGAGAAGCCCCGGGAACGCGGCGCTGAGGATCGACAGCAGGACGTAGGACAGCCGGACCACCGTGGGGTCCCAGCCCAGCCACTCGGCAATGCCGCCACAGACGCCGGCGATCATCTTGTCCTGGCGGGAACGGCGGAGGCGGGGTTTCTGGGTTTCCATCAATATCCCCTGACAGGCTAGAATGGTGGATTAACCAATCACACCACAAAAGACGAGATCATGGCTAGGAAGAAAGAACTTTCCCTCTACCGCAACATCGGAATCGTTGCCCACATTGACGCGGGCAAGACCACGACCACCGAGCGCGTCCTTTACTACACCGGCCGCAAGCACCAGATCGTCGAGGTGCACGACACCAAGGAAGGCAAGGCCAGCACGACCACCGACTACCTCGAGCAGGAACGCAAGCGCGGGATCACGATCCAGAGCGCCGCTGTCTCGACGGAGTGGAAGGGGCACCAGATCAACGTCATCGACACCCCCGGCCACGTGGACTTCACCATCGAGGTGAACCGCAGCCTGCGTGTGCTTGACGGCGCCGTGGTCGTCTTCGACGGCGTCGCGGGCGTCGAGCCCCAGACCGAGACCAACTGGCGGCTCGCCAACCAATACAACGTGCCACGCATGTGCTACGTCAACAAGATGGACCGCATGGGCGCGAACTTCGGCCACTGCGTCAAGGGCATCCGCGAGCGCCTCGGCGCCAATATCGTGCTCTGCCAGGTGCCGATCGG
>CAYMKJ010000099.1:0-8891 GCA_964391025.1 uncultured Chromatiaceae bacterium | reverse complement strand
GACCTTAGTTATTTTGGTTTACTTAGTTGTTGCAGCTGCAACAACTAAGTAAACCAAAATAACTAAGGTCCGGTACCTTTTAATCAGACGGCAGCGCGGAGGGTTTTCAGGGCGTTCTGCTCAATCTGACGGATACGCTCGGCGGACACGCCGTGGCGCTTGGCGAGGACCTGCAGCGTGGTCTTCTTCTCAGCCAGCCACCGGGCCTCAAGGATCTCGCGGCTGCGGGCATCCAGTCCATCGAGCGCCGCGTGCAGGCGGTCAGCGCCCTGGTCCCGAAAATCGTCGGCCTCGAATGCGTCCGCCGGGTCGCTGCCTTCGGCAGTCAGGTACATGGAGGGCGCGTAGGTCGTCTCGTCGTCCGCGTCGGGCGTGGGGTCGAATGTCACGTCCTGACCGGCCAGCCGCTGCTCCATCTCGCCCACTTCCCGGGCGGTGACGCCCAGGTCTTTTGCGATCACTTCGCGTTCGGCGCTGGAGAGCCAGCCAAGGTGCTTCTTGGCGCGGCGCAAGTTGAAGAACAGCTTGCGCTGGGCCTTGGTGGTGGCGATCTTCACCAGCCGCCAGTTACGCAGCACGTACTCGTGAATCTCAGCGCGGATCCAGTGCACAGCAAAGGACACCAGGCGCACGCCCATATCGGGGTCGAAGCGCTTTACGGCCTTCATGAGGCCGACATTGCCTTCCTGCACCAGGTCGCCCAGCGGCAGGCCGTAGCCCTGATAGCCCCTGGCAATATGTACGACGAAACGGAGCTGGGACAACACCAGTTCACGGGCGGCGTCGAGATCGTTGTCCCCGCGCAGTCGGCGGGCGAGCAGGCCCTCTTCGGCCTGGCTCAGGACGGGAACCTGACGGACTGCGGAGATATAGGCGTCCAGACTGCCGAGCGGGCCGGCCAGAGCCAGCTCACGGGCGTTCGACAAGGGCCTGGTTACTAGAGAAGCAGCACTCATACATCGACCTCCTGGAACCAATCTTAGCACTCGACTCCTTGGAGTGCTAAGCAACGGAGCGGTTCCCCGTGGGGCCTAGGCGACCTGCGGCTGTATCGCAGCAAGATGGCGGGCCACGGCCGTCCAGGCCCCCCCCCAGCCGGCCAGTATGCCCCCGGCCAGGACTGCCAGCAGGCTGCTGCCCGTGGCGCCGCCCAGCTCGAAGCTGCTCCCGTAGAGCCCCGCCAACCGTGTGATCGGCCCGCCGAGGGCCCAGAGCCCAACGAGAAGGATCAGCATCGCCACCAGCCCGCCGAGCAGGCCGTACCAGAGTCCCAGATAGAGAAAGGGCCGACGGACAAAGGCGTCCGTGGCGCCCAGCAATTTGGCCACCTCGATCTCCGCTGACCGGTTCTGGATGTCCAGTCGGATCGTGTTCCCGACCACAATCACGACGGCAGCAATCAGCAGTCCACCCGTGATGAGACCGAGCCGGCGCAGGAAGTCGAGTACCGCGTTCAGGCGCTCCACCCAGTCCAGGTCGAGTTTCACCAGGTCCACGCCGCTGGCCTTCTGCACATCTGCCCCGAGTCGCTCGAGCGCCGCGCTGTCCATCGTCGTCAGCGGCCGGACCACCAGCGTGTGGGGCAGTGGGTTTGCTTCCAGCGTCGCCAGGGCACCCGCGAAGCCGGGGTCCTTGCTGAGCTCCGCCACGGCCGCGTCCGCCGAAATCAGCCGGACCGACTCCACCCCGGGCTTGCCCCGCAGTTCGCGGGCCAGCGCCTCGGCCCGGTCCAGCGTGACGCCGGGCGTCAGGTACACCGAGAAATCGCGGACGTCCGCCCAGCCGCCGGCCAGTGCCCTGCCCGACTGGACCAGGACCCCCAGCGCCGCCGGCAGTGCGAGCGCGATGCCGATCACGGTGACGGTCAGCGCCGTCGCGACGGGTTTGCGCGACAACGTGCCGAGCGCACCGACAGCGTTCTGCGCGTGGCGTGTGAGCCAGCTTGAGACACTCATGCGGTTTGCCCCCCGGCGCCTGGCTGCACCTGGCCTCCGGCGCTTTCCTGGACCTGACCTCCGGTCAAGGTGATGCGCCGGGCGCCGAAGTGTTCGACGAGGTGCAGATCATGGCTGGCGATCAGCATGGTCGTCCCGACCTCGTTGAGTCGCTTGAACAGGGTCATCACTTCCAGCGCCAGGTCCGGGTCCAGGTTGCCGGTGGGCTCGTCGGCGATCAGCACTTTTGGCCGGCTCACAATGGCCCGCGCGATGCCCAGCCGCTGCTGCTCGCCGGCCGACAGGGTTCGCGGCGGGTAGCGCTCCCGGTCAAGCAGGCCGACCTGGTCCAGCGCGGCCCGTACTCGCCTGCCAATCTCGCGCTCCCCCGTGCCGTTGATAATGAGCGGCAGCGCCACGTTCTCATAGGCGCTGCGATCGTCGAGCAGCTTGTTGTCCTGGAAGACCATGCCGATCTGCTGCCGGTAGCCGGGGATCTCCCGGTCCTCGAGCTTGCCCAGGTTGCGGCCGTCCACCGTCACCGTGCCGCGAGTGGGGTGCTCGATGAGGGCAATGAGCTTCAGCACCGTGCTCTTGCCGGCGCCGGAACGCCCGGTCAGGAAGGCGAGCTCGCCGGGCGCCACTTGCAGGGATACGCCCCTGAGGGCCTCCCGGGCGCCATCGTAGCGCTTGGTGACGTTGTCGAGGCGGATCATGACCTGATCATGCAGCAGGGGGCGTGGTTCCGGTAAGCGCGGCGGCAAATTCGACCGCGTCGAACACGTCCATGTCCGCCGCCTGCTCGCCGATGCCGATAAAGCGGACGGGCACCGGGAGCTCGCTGGCCAGGGTGAGCAGCACGCCGCCCTTGCCCCCAGCATCGAGCTTGGTCATGGTGATGCCGGTGAGGCCGATGGCTGCGTGAAACTGCTTCGCCTGAGTAACGGCATTCTGGCCGAGGCTGGCGTCGAGCACGATCATCGTCTCGTGGGGAGCGCTCGGATCCAGCCGGCGGATGACCCGTACGACCTTTTGCAGTTCCTGCATGAGGTGAGCCTTGTTCTGCAACCGGCCGGCGGTGTCCGCCAGCAACACGTCGCAGCCCCGGGCGCGGGCCGCTTCGAAAGCGTCGTAGACCACGGCGGCCGGATCCGCGCCGGCCTGCTGGGCTATTACGGGCACATCGTTGCGTTCGCCCCAGACCTGCAGCTGCTCAATCGCCGCAGCCCGGAAAGTATCGCCAGCGGCCAGCATTACCTTGAGGCCGTCATCCTTCAGGCGGCGGGCCAGCTTGCCGATGGTGGTCGTCTTGCCGGAGCCGTTGACGCCCACCATCAGGATCACGAAGGGCCGGGGAGTGGCGGGGATCACCAGGGGTTGCGCGCGGGGTTCCAGGATTTCGGTCAGCACCTCGCGCAGCACCTGGCGAGCGTCGTCGATCGTTGCCACGTTCCGGCTGCCGGCCTGCTTCCTTACACGGCGGATGATGTCCGTCGCCGTGGTCTGGCTCACGTCCGCGCCCAGCAGGTGGGTCTCGAGTTCGTTGGCCGTCTGCTCGTCGAATTTCCGGCCCACGAGCCAGTCCAGCGCCGTACCGAGTGCAAAGCGGGCCGGCTTCGAGGCTGCGGGCGCCGCCGCTGGGCCCGACGCGGACGTCGGGGAGGCCTGGTCCCCCGGGTCCGGGTCTCGTCCGGCCTCTGGCTGCGTGCCAGGCTGCGTGTCCGGCCGGGCCTCTGGCCCGAGCAGGCGCTCCTTCAGGCGGGCGAAAAAGCCCGGCCGGGACCGGGTCCCGGGATTCGTATCCGCTGGCATGCACGCATGTTAGCTAAACTTTGGCGATGTCGCGTAGACAACCCGCATCAGGTCCACGGCGCCCACCCGGCAGCGTCCGCATCATTGGCGGCAACTGGCGCGGCCGGCGCATTGAGCTCGTGGACGCCGTCGAACTGCGCCCCACGCCAGACCGTGTGCGGGAAACGCTCTTCAACTGGCTCATGGCTGTGGTGCCGGGAGCACGGTGTCTCGATCTGTACGCGGGCACCGGCGCTCTGGGCCTGGAAGCCTTGTCCCGCGGCGCTGCCGAGAGCTGGTTCGTGGAGCGGGACCCGCGCGCGGCAGCCGCGCTAGAGGCCACGCTCCTGCGCTTTGGGGGCCAGGCTGCTGGCCAACCAATGGGCAAGGGCCGCGTGCTGGCAGCAGACGCAAAGCGCTGGCTTAAAACGCCGCCGCTCGCCGCCTTTGACGTGGTCTTTCTCGACCCGCCCTACGCGGCAAACAATCTGGCCGATTTGTGTACACTCCTCGCGCGCGGCTGGCTCGCCGCGCGAGCCTGGGTCTACCTTGAAACGAGCCGCAGCCAGTCTTTTCCGGTGCTGCCCGAAGGCTGGCAATGGCACCGGGAGTCCCAGGCCGGAGACGTGCGCTACGCATTGGCCACCGTCAGGAGTACGCAACCGTGAGCGTCGGCGCCATGTACCCGGGGACTTTCGACCCCGTCACCAACGGCCACCTCGACCTGGTGCGCCGGGCCGCCAAGCTCTTCGACCGGGTGGTCGTGGCCGTGGCTGCCAGTCCTAACAAGACGCCGATGTTCACACTGGAAGAGCGCATCACCATGGCGCGCACGGCGCTGGCCGATGCGCCGAACATCACGGTGGATGGCTATGGCGGGCTGACCGTCGACTACGTACGCCAGCACGGCCTCAGGGTGATTATCCGCGGGCTGCGCGCCGTGTCGGACTTCGAATACGAGTTTCAGCTGGCTACGATGAACCGTCACTTACGCTCCGAAGTGGAAACCATCTTCCTCACGCCGGCGGAGGAGTACACCTTCGTATCCTCCACCTTTGTGCGCGAGATCGGCGTGCTCGGTGGCGATATCTCGCCCTTCGTGCCCCCGGCGGTTGCCGCGGCCCTGGCCCGCAAGCGCACCCAACTCGGCGGCTGACCACCCATCGAATACGCTCCTGCTGTGATCTGCATGCGCCGTTTCTGCCTACTGTTCGTCGCGCTGGTCTGGGCCCTGCCCGTCGCGGCGAAGCTGCCGCGCCTGGCAGCTCAGGCCGGCATTGCCACCGCCCACCCGCTGGCGACCAGGGCTGGTCAAGACATCCTGGCGGCGGGGGGCAATGCCTTCGATGCCGCCGTGGCCATCAGCGCCGCGCTGGCAGTGGTCGAACCTACGGCTTCCGGACTCGGCGGCGGCGCGTTCTGGCTGCTGCACGAGGCGAAAAGCGGCAGGCAGACCTTTGTGGATGCGCGCGAGGTCGCGCCCGGCGCCGCCACCCACGACATGTACCTGGACGCGCAGGGCCAACCGCGGCCTGGCGTCACCCTGAACGGTCCTCTTGCTGCCGGTATTCCGGGGGAGCCGGCCGGCCTCGTGCATCTCGCGCGCCGCTACGGCCGATTGCCGCTGGCTAAGACACTCGCGCCCGCCATCCGCTACGCGGAGGAGGGTGTCGAGGTCACCCGCAGCATGGAACTGGGCCTTAAGTTCCGCGTCGGCGCCGCGCGCAACGGACCAGCGTTCGCCGCGATCTATCTGCCCGGCGGCAAGGCACTGGTCGCGGGCGATCTGGTGCGCTTTCCGGATCTCGCGCGCACGCTGCGGCGCCTGGCGGCGGACGGCCGTGATGGCTACTACCGCGGCCCGGTGGCGGAGCAGCTCGTGGACGGCGTGCGGGCTGCGGGCGGCATCTGGACGCTGGACGATCTTGCCCGCTACACGGTGCTCGAAAGGCAGCCGATCCGCACCGAGTATCGGGGTATGGCCGTCGTGTCGGCACCCCCCCCGTCCGCCGGCGGTGTTGCGCTGGCCAACGTGCTGCATATTCTCAGCGGTTACGACTTCGGGCCTCTTGCCACGGTGGACCGCAAGCATCTCACCATTGAGGCGCTGCGCCGTGCCTATCGCGACCGGGCCATCTATCTCGGCGACCCGGCCTTCGTCACCATGCCGCTGGAGCGCCTGCTGAGCCCCTTCTACGCGGACGGCCAGCGCACCTCGATCCTGCTGGACCGCGCCACGCCCAGCATTCAGCTGTCGGGGATTCTCCCTGAGGCAGGCGGCGGCACCAACACCACACACTTCTCGGTGCTCGACCGGGCTGGCAACCGCGTGGCGGGGACGCTCAGCATCAACACCTGGTTCGGTTCGGCATTCATTCCGCCCGGCACCGGCGTGATCCTGAACAACGAGATGGATGACTTCTCCATCAAGACCGGCGTATCGAACGGCTTTGATCTGATCGGGGCCGAAGCGAACTCGATCGCCGCGGGCAAACGCATGCTCTCAAGCATGTCGCCGACCTTCCTTGAGAGCCAGAGGGGCGTCGCGATCCTGGGCACACCGGGCGGCAGTCGTATTATCAGCATGGTGCTGCTTGCCGCACTGGCCTGGGCAGGCGGGGCGGATGCCACGCAGATGGTGGGGCTGAAGCGCTACCACCACCAGTATTTCCCCGATGTGGTCTCCTATGAGGAGGGCGCCTTCACGCCCGAGGAGAAGGCGGGATTGGAAGCGAAGGGCCACAAGCTTGAGTTGAGCGAACGGAGCTACGGCAACATGCAGGTCGTGACCTGGGATCGGGCCACTGGCCGCGTCGACGCGGCGTCGGACCCCCGCGGCGGCGGCGACGTCACCATTTACTAGAAAAGGTACCGGACCTTAGTTATTTGGTTTGTTTAGTTGTTGCAGACGCAACAACTAAACAAACCAAATAACTAAGGTCCGGTACCTTTTTAACGCTGGCACCGCGGGCAGTAGTAGCTTGAACGCTGGCCCAGCACGACCTGCTTCACGGGCGTGCGGCACGACCTGCAGGGCTGGTCAGCCCGGTCGTACACGCGGAGGTGCTGGCCGAAATAACCCGGCTGGCCGTCTCCGTCGTGGAAGTCGCGTAATGTAGTGCCGCCGACCCGGATGGATTCCGTCAGTACTTCCTTCGCGGCGGCGACGAGTGCTTCGAGGCGGGGCAGGGCGATGCGTCCCGCGGCCCTGGCAGGGTGAATGCCTGCCCGGTAGAGCGCCTCGCTCGCGTAAATGTTGCCGACGCCCACGACGATGCGCGCGTTCATCAGGTGCGGCTTGATCGCAATCCCGCGTTTGCGGCTCCGGCTGTACAGGTAGTCGCCCGTGAACCCGTCGCTGAGGGGCTCGGGGCCCAGCGGCGCGATGAGCGGGTGCAAGGCCGGGTCCTCCTCCGTCCACAACACGGAGCCGAAACGCCGCGGGTCGTTGAAGCGAATCGTCACGCCGGCCACCGTCACGATGTCCATATGATCGTGGTTGCCGGGCGGCCGGTCCTCCCGCAGGACGCGGAAACTGCCGGTCATCCCCAGGTGGAGCAGGGCAGTGCCCCGGTCGGTCCGGAGCAGGAGCCACTTGGCGCGGCGCTCGAGTGCTGCAACGCAGGCGCCAGGCAGGCGTCGGGCAAATTCGGCCGGAATCGGCCAGCGCAGCTTCGGTACACGCACCACGACCCGCGCAAGCTGCTGGCCCTCGAGCCAGGGCGCCAGGCCCCGCCGGGTGATTTCAACCTCCGGCAATTCAGGCATCGGACGGGGCTTTCCGGGCGAATTCCCAACAATGGGACCCAGTCCCGCGACCAGGCAGGACGGGACGGCCTAGGGTTAGCACCGGGTAGTGAAGCTTTGCCGCGACAGTTTCTGGCCGGGTGGTATTGCAAACGCTCAAGTCTGGCCGCATTTCAATCACTTGGATGCGCCGTTATAGTGATCGGCTAGCGGAACGACCTGTCTTTTGATTCTCGCAGAGGTGGACATGAATCTTCTCGATCTATTGCAGAACGGCATTCTCGGTTTGAGCGGTTGGGGCAAGGTGCTGGTCACCTTGATCGCGCTGCAGATTTCGTTGATGGCAACGACCCTCTACCTGCACCGGGACCAGGCCCACCGGGCCATCGATCTCCACCCCGCGCTTCGCCACTTCTTCCGCTTCTGGATGTGGTTGACCTCCGGCATGGTGACCCGCGAGTGGGTTGCCGTCCATCGCAAGCACCACGCCCTCTGCGAGAAGGTGGGCGACCCCCACAGTCCCGTGGTCTTCGGCCTCAAGAAGGTCCTGCTGGAAGGCGCCGAACTGTACCGCGTCGATGCCCGGAACCCGGACGTGGTGGCCAAGTACAGCCGAGGTACGCCGGACGACTGGCTGGAGCGCAAGTTCTACCTGCCGCACACCACGCTCGGCATCTACAGCCTGCTGGTGCTGAACGTGCTGCTCTTCGGTGTCATCGGTATCACGATCTTTGCCATCCAGATGGCCGCCATGCCCATCTTGTCCGCCGGGATTATCAATGGCCTCGGCCATGCGCGCGGTTATCGCAACTTCGAGTCCGACGACGCGGCCACTAATCTGTACCCTATCGCCGCGCTCATCGGCGGCGAGGAGCTCCACAACAACCACCACGCCTTCCCGTCGTCTGCCAAGTTTTCCGTGCGTCCCTGGGAGTTCGACATCGGTTGGATGTACATCACCATCTTCAAGGCGCTGGGCCTGTGCAAGGTCCGGCGTGTGGCGCCCGAGCCCCAGTTGGCCCCGGCGCCGCGGCAGGTGGATATCGAAACCCTGAAGGCCGTGCTGGTAAACCGTATGCACGTGCTGCGCGACTATTCATCCAAGGTCACCCTCCCGGTGTTTCGCCGGGAGGCGGCGGTCGACGCCACCGCACGGCGCTTGTCCCCGCGCCTGCTGATCCGGCGGCCGCAACTCCTCGACGACAAGGCCCGCGCCCGGCTCGCCAACCTGCTCGCCAACAACCAGGCGCTGCGCACCGTGCACGAGTTCCGCCAGCAGCTGGCGGCAGTCTGGGAACAGGCCAACGTGAGCAACGAGGCGCTGGTGCGCCAGCTGCGCGAGTGGTGCGCACGGGCGGAGGCCAGCGGTATTGAGGCGCTGCAGGAGTTCTCGGCCCGCCTGCGCGGCTACTTGCCGGC
>CAYMKJ010000098.1:0-1561 GCA_964391025.1 uncultured Chromatiaceae bacterium | reverse complement strand
GGGAGATCTCACCAGTCGTGGCGTCAGCGAAGCTGCCGGTCTCCGTGATGCCATAGGCGTTGCACACCTGCCGGGTACCCGTCCAGGTGCGGATGTCTTCCCAGACATGGGCAGAGAGGGGTGCCGAGCCGCAGTGGATACGCTGAAGCGTGCCCTCTTTTGGAGGTCGGGACAGCTTGAGAGCCAGACGCCACATTGACGGCACGGAGGACATGAACGTAATGCGGTGCTCATCAATCAGCGCCCCAAGCCGCAGCATGATGTCGGCCCGAAAGGGCGGTGTGATGTACAGATCCTGGCCCGCCAGCCAGGGGAAAAGGCTGTTGCAGATCAGCCCGTGCCCGAAGTGTGTGGGTAGCAGGCACAGCGTCCGGGAAAAAGCGGTGACACCGAGCTGATCCCGCAGCGACATCCACCGGGCGCGCAGGGAGCGATGCGTGTGGATGACGCCTTTCGGGGCGCCGGTGGAGCCCGAGGTAAACAGGATGAGCGCGTCATCGTCCAGGCGGCTCAGCCCGACGGTGGCCTGCTGAACACCTGTCTCGCCGGTGGCCACTGTCGCAACGCCCGCTGCCCCGAGTGCCGCAATGACTGACGGCTCGGTGGCATCGTCCACGACGGCGAGGCGGGGACTCGCGGCAGAGATGAGTGTATTGACCTCGAATGCCGTGAGACGTGCGTCGACCGGAACGGCGCATGCTCCGAGGCGCCAGATGGCAAGGAGTTCAGCGAAGAACTCCAGGCGGTTGCCGAAGACCCGAGAGAAGATACGGGTAGATCGCCGCCCCGCGCGCCGGGATGCTGGTCCGTGGCCGGCGGTACAGCGCCTCAATGCCCATCCGGCGCATCAACGTCGCCACGTGCCGGCGGCCCACCGCGTGCCCCTCCCGCCGGAGCTGGTCGGCGAGCTTGCGGGAGCCGTAGAACGGCAGCTCCAGGTGCAGCTCGTCGAGCCGCCGCATCAGCACCAGGTCCCGGTCCGACACTGGTCGCGGTAGGTAGTACACGCTCGACCGGCTCAGGCCCAACAACTGCGCCTGGCGCTTCACCGCCAACCCAGACCCCCGCTCAATCATCGCTTGCCGCTCAGGCCGGGGAACTTCCCGAGCGCCCCTTCTAAAAAATCCCGCTCAACCGTCAGCTCGCCGATCTTCTCGTGCAGCTCCCGGATCCGCTCCCGGCCGTCGGTGGCAACCGCAGTGCCGTCGAAGATCGCTGCCGCGTTCTCCAGCAGCTGGCTCTTCCAGCTCGTCACCTGGTTCGGGTGGACCTCGTGGTGCGCGGAAATCTGCGCCACGGTCTTCTCACCCCGGATCGCCTCCAAGGCCACCCGGGCCTTGAACGCCGCTGAGTGGTTCCGTCTCGGCTTCTTCATGGACTTCGTACCTCCGGTCATGTCGGTGCCCGGCCCGAAATCCACTTATACCCGTGTCCGAAAAACCGGAGCCACCTCTGAATCCGCCGGCACCGGCAACTCACCGGCTTTCTTCAGAAGTCGCAGCGGCTGGGTGACCCCGATCACGACAGCTGCAGCCGCGAGGAGGGCGCGACGCCTGAACGG
>CAYMKJ010000097.1:0-3612 GCA_964391025.1 uncultured Chromatiaceae bacterium | reverse complement strand
GATTCTTTCCGGCACACTGGCGCGCTTGCGGCGCGAAGCGCCGGAATACGGGCGGGGCAAGTACAACGACTTCAACACCTTCTACCTGCAGGCGGCGTCCGGCACGTCCGGGGGGTCGTCAGGCTCGCCGGTGATCGACATCGAAGGGCGCGTGATTGCCCTCAACGCCGGGGCCAGCAACCAGGCGGCATCCAGCTTTTTCCTGCCACTCGATCGCGTGCAGCGGGCGCTGAAGTTGCTGCAGGCCGGGGAGGCTGTCTCCCGCGGGACGCTCGGGATCATCTTCAAATACACGGCGTTCGACGAGCTGCGCAGGCTGGGACTGCGGGAGGCCAGCGAGCGCGCCGTTCGGGTGCGATTTCCGGAAGGCATTGGCATGCTGGTGGCGAGCGAGGTCCTGCCCGGCAGCACTGCCGACGGGAAGCTGCAGGTCGGCGACATCCTGGTCCGCATCAACGGGGAATACCTCACCGACTTTGCACCGCTGGAAACGATTCTGGATGACCGGGTCGGCCAACCGGTGGAGCTGACGGTGGAACGCGGTGGCCAGGAGCTTAAGTTTTCCGTCACGGTGCAGGATCTCAATCAACTCAGCCCGGACGAGTACCTGCAGGTTGGCGATGCGGTCCTCAACAACCTGTCTTATCAGCAGGCGCGCCACTTCAACCGGGCCGCCGAGGGCCTGTACGTCGCGAACCCCGGTTTCGTGTTTGCCGCTGCCGGCATTCCCCGCGGCAGCGTCATCGTGGGCATTGAGGGCGAGCCCGTGCGGCAGTTGGACGACCTGGAGCGCCTGCTGGCGGGCAAAGCGGATCAGCAGAGGTTCACGGTGCGCTTCATTACGCTCGAGGAGCCGGGTTCCAGCAAGGTCCGCGTTGCGCGCATGGATCGGCGCTGGTTTCCGGCGGTGCGCTGCCGCCGTGACGACAGTCTCGGGGAGTGGCCCTGCCGGTCGCTGGATCCCGGTCCGGAGGCGCCGCCCCCGGAAGGCGGAGTTGCCCGCCTCGTTGAGCAGCCCGAAGCGCGACTGCGCAAGATCGCAACCGCTCTCGTGCTCGTTAACTTCGACATGCCCTACACGGTATCTGGGGTGTCGGAGCAGCACTACTTTGGCACGGGCCTGGTTGTCGATGCCGAGCGCGGTTATGTCGTGGTGGATCGCAACACGATCCCCGAGGCAATTGGCGACGTGCGCCTGACCTTCGGCGGTTCCCTCGAGATCCCGGGCCGCGTGGTGTACGTCCATCCGCTGCACAACCTGGCCCTCGTGGCCTACGATCCCGCTCTCATTGCCGGCACGCCAGTGACGGCCGCGCGTTTTGCCACGCGCACGCCCAAACCCGGCGAGGAGTTGTGGGTGGCGGGTCTGCGCAATGGCGACAAGCTCGCCTCCCAGGCGGCAACCTTTGCTTCGTTCGAGCCGGTTGCCTACCCGCTGTCACGGACCATGCGCTTCCGGGAGTCGAACCTGGAGACCCTCGACCTGGTCAATGGGCCGCGTGACCTGGACGGCGTGGTTGTAAACGGCAAAGGCGAGGTGGCGGCGCTCTGGTCCAGTTTTGCCTGGCAGGGCACCGGCGAGCTTGCCCAGGAGAACCGGGGCATGCCGATTGAGTATGTTCGCGAACTGGTAGACCTGGTCGCGACGGGCCGGGAGCTGCGTTCCCTTGAGGTCGAGTGGACCCAGATGCCTCTGGCTGCAGCCCGGAGGCTCGGCTTGTCCGCCGACTGGGCGCGGCGCATCGGTGACCACGACCCGGAGCGCCGGCGCCTGCTGAGTGTGTCCCGGACTGTGGCCGGGACGCCCGCCGCAGGCGCCTTCCAGCCTGGCGACCTGCTGCTGACCATCGACGAAGAGCCGGCGACGCGCTTTCGCGAGGTGGAGCAACGGGTGCAGAAGGCGGCAGTGGTTGTCGAGGTCCTGCGCGATGGCCTGGTTCTGCGTCTCGACGTGGCGACGGTCGCCCTGAATGGCGATGGCGTGCGGCGCGCCGTGATGTGGGCGGGTGCACTGCTGCAGGCGCCGTATCGGGATATGGCCGCCCAGCGGGGCGTGGAACCGACGGGTGTGTACGTTGCCTATTTCGCCTTCGGCTCACCGGCCTCCCGCTACGGCCTGTATGCCGGGCGGCGGATCACCCAGGTGGACGGCATTCCCATCGCGGATCTGAATCAGTTCATTGACGTGGTGCGCACCAAGCGCAACCGGGATGCCGTGCGCCTGACCACGCTGACCTGGAACAATCAGCTGGAAGTGCTGACGCTGAAGCTGGACGATACCTACTGGCCGGCCTGGGAGATCAACTGGCAGGACGGAGCCTGGCGCCGCACAGACCTCCCGTAGGAGCGGCTTCAGCCGCGACCGGAAGCGACACGGCGCTCTTCACAACGACCTTGCGGTGAACCGCCAGATGGGTCAAGAATTGCTCCACGCCGGCCGAGCAGCCCCGCGCCCTCATGTGCCACGCTCCCTATCCTTCCAGCGCCACCGCCCACCGAGTTGCGGGCCGCCATGAATGGAGACAGGAACCTGCGTGTGCGTCGATCTACATATCCAGACAAAGTGACGGGATTATTCCCGTCACTTTGTCTCCCCATGAGTAGTTAGACCCCGCTGCGACCGGGCATTGCTACCTGACTTAATTGTTACTACACTCCAGCCATGGTCACATGGACCGAGAGAAAGCGCCTGGCCAACCTCAAGGTCCATGGGCTCGATTTCGTCGGTTGTGAGGCCGTCTGGGACGACTTCACGGTAACCCGCGAGGACGCCCGCGAGCGCTACGACGAACAGCGCTTCGTCACGTTCGGGCGCTGGCGGGGCGAGGTTGTCGTTCTGGTGTACACCGAGCGGCCTGCCGGGCCGCACGTCATCTCTCTTCGCAAGGCAGAAAAGTATGAAACGCGCTACTACATTGCAGAAGCCAAAAGGTTTCAAGGCTAAGGCTGCTGATCCGGCGAATCCGCCGTGGTCGGAGCAGATGCTCGGGCCCCCGACACTGAGGCGTGGTCGCGGGCCTCAGCAGGCACCGAGAAAGGTATCGACCACTATTCGCCTTGATGCCGATGTCATCGCCTTCTTTCGCGCCCGCGGTCCCGGGTTCCAAACGCAGATCAACGACGAACTGCGCAAGGTGGTGAAGCGGGGTCTAACTAGCCGCTCCACCGGTCGGCGGTCGGCGTAGGCGCCGTTCGCGGTGCTGTCGGTGAGCGCCGCCGGCGAGCTCAGTCGTGATACGTTTGAGTGATGGTGCGATACTTTCCGCTCATCGCCGCGACAACCGCCTTTGTGATAGGCCTTGGCTTCGGTCTCTTCGCGAGACGCACGATCGGGCGTCATTGGTTTGCCCTCCTGGCGCTAATCGCAGTCACTCTCGTGCCGTATGTGGCTTATCAGCAGATTCTTCTGCAGCACGCCGTCGGCTCCGGTGCTTCCGCAGATACCGCTTGGGACGCGTGGCGTCTTAGCCCCTTGATGGTCTTGGCAACATCTCTGCTCGGATGGCTACTCGCAAGGCCACTACCGTGGCTGCCGACTCTCATCCCTCCTGCTGCCTTCTGGGTAAGTTACGCAGTGGCGCTGCCGGGCCTCGACTCGGTCACGCCGACCGG
>CAYMKJ010000096.1:0-2593 GCA_964391025.1 uncultured Chromatiaceae bacterium | reverse complement strand
GGCGGCTCCTGGGGCAGCACCCTGTCGCTCCTTTATGCCGAGGCCCACCCGGAGCGGGTGACCGAACTCGTCCTGCGCGGGATCTTCCTGCTCCGGCCTGCCGAGATCGCCTGGTTCTACCAGCAGGGCGCGAGCGACCTCTATCCCGACGCCTGGGAGCCCTACTGGACCTTCATTCCGGCCGCCGAGCGCGACGACATGGTCAGCGCTTACCACCGGCGCCTCACTGGTCCCGACCCGCAAGTGGCGCTGGAGGCCGCCCGGCGCTGGTCCATCTGGGAGGGGAGCACGAGCCATCTGCTGGCCTCGGCCTCCACGGTTGAGCGCTTCGGTGCGGACCACTTTGCGCTTGCTTTCGCCCGGATCGAAGCCCACTACTTCGTCAATCAGGCCTTCATGGCCGAGCCGGACCAGATCCTGCGGGACGTGGGCCGGCTCCGGCACATTCCCGCCGTCATCGTGCAGGGCCGCTATGATGTAGTGTGCCCGCTCCGCAGCGCGTGGGACCTGCACCGGGCCTGGCCAGAGGCAGAGTTGCGCATCGTGCCCGATGCGGGCCATTCCGCCTTCGAGCCCGGGATCGTGCATGAGCTCATCACCGCAGCTGACAAATTTGCCCTGAGTTGACCAGAGCTGACCTGACCGATGACCGACCAGACCCTGCTGATCACCAACGCGCTCATCTGCAACGACGGCTGCGTCACCCCCGGCGACGTGCTGGTGCGCCGCGGGCGCATCGATAAGGTGGCGCGGGAGATTCCGGCCGGCCGGGTGGACCGGATCATCGATGCCGGGGGCAAGTACCTGCTGCCGGGCTTCATCGACGACCAGGTGCATTTTCGCGAGCCCGGCCTGACCCACAAGGGCGACCTGGTCACTGAATCCGCGGCCGCCGTGGCTGGCGGGATTACCAGCTTCATGGACATGCCGAACACGATCCCGAACGCGACCAGCCGGGCCGTGCTGATGGACAAGTACCGGCTGGCCCGCGGGCGCTCGAAGGCCAACTTTTCCTTCTACTTCGGGGCGGCCAACGACAATCTGGATGAGATCCGGGCGCTGCAGCCCGGCGACTGCTGTGGCGTCAAGGTCTTCATGGGCGCCTCCACCGGCAACATGCTGGTGGACAACCCGCAGACCCTGGAACTGATCTTTGCCGAATGCCCCACGTTGATCGCCACCCATTGCGAGGACACACCCACCATCAAGGCGAACGAGGAGCGGTACCGTCAGCAGTATGGCGACGACGTGCCGTTTTCCGCGCATCCCCTGATCCGCTCGGAGGAGGCCTGCTTCAAGTCGACGCTGCTGGCCACGACTCTTGCGAAGCGCCACGACACGCGCCTGCATGTGCTGCATCTCACGACCGCGAAGGAGCTGGAGCTCTTCGAGCCGGGCCCGCTGAACGGCAAGCGGATCACGGCCGAAGTCTGCGTGCACATGCTCCATTTCGACGATCGGGACTACGCGGCCAGGGGCGCCCTGATCAAGTGCAATCCGGCGATCAAGACGGCGGCGGATCGGAAAGCCCTTCTGGCGGGCCTGGTAGACGGGCGGCTGGCAGTGATCGCCACCGATCATGCGCCCCACCTGCTGGCTGAAAAGGGTGAGAAGTATTTCCAGGCGCCGTCCGGCATGCCGCTGGTCCAGCACGCCCTGCTGATGCTGCTGGAGCACGTGCACGATGGCACCCTGCCGCTGGAACTCATCGTGGAGAAGACCAGCCACCGGGTGGCCGACCTCTTCGCCATCAAGGACCGGGGCTATGTCCGGGAAGGTTACTTCGCCGACCTGGTACTCATCGACCACCGGTCGCCAACCACCGTCCGTCGCGAGGACGTGCTGTCCAAGTGCGGCTGGTCGCCGGTCGAGGGCACCACGTTCCGCTCGTCGATCACCATGACGGTCGTGAACGGTGTTGTGGCCTACGAGAACGGCAAGGTCACCGACGCGATCGCGGGCCAACGGCTGGATTGCGGGGGGCGCTAGGCACCATGAAATATCCGAAGCTCACGATCTTCCTTGGCCTTCTCCTCGTGCTCGTCGCCTGGGTGCTGATCTCCGGCATGGAGGGGGACCGGCCGAAGGCTGAGCTGAACCCGGTGTCTGCTACCCCCGTGGCCGGCTCGGTCCTGGTGATCGGCGGCACGCGGGCCACCGGACTCGAGGTCGTCCGGCTGCTCCGCGCCCGGGGCGAGGAGGTCGTGGTGCTGGTCCGGCCCTCGTCGGACGCGAGCGCTGCCGAGGCACTGGGAGCGCGCATCGTCCGCGGTGATGCCATGAACCCGGCGGACCTGACGGCTGCGCTCACCGCGGTTCCTGCCGCTGGCGGGTTCCGCGCCATCGTCTCCACGCTGGGAGCAACCAGCGTCGACGGACCGCGGCCCGACTTCGAGGGCAACCGCAACGCCGTTGATGCGGCCCGTGTCGCCGGCGTGAAGCGCTTCGTGCTGGTCACGATGATTGGCGCTGGCGATTCCCTCACGGCCATGCCGGCAATTGCCCGGTATTTCCTGCGCAAGGTGACGCCGGAGAAGACCAAGGCCGAGGACTACCTGAAGACGAGCGGGCTCGACTACACGATCATTCGCCC
>CAYMKJ010000095.1:0-4721 GCA_964391025.1 uncultured Chromatiaceae bacterium | reverse complement strand
CGACCTGGAAGGGTTTGCGGGCGGCGATCGGGGGTCCCGCAGTGGCCGACACCGGGGCGGGCAAAGGTGGCGTGGAGCACGACGAGGCAAGCAACAGCAGTGTGGCGAGGTGGGCAATACGCATCCTGGGGGCCTTCGGTGGTTGGTCAGGAAGGGTAGCACTGGCGCCGGCGGACTCAGCCGTATACTCATTGGAGAACCCATGCAGATCGACATCATTCTCGAGGCCGGCTTGCCGGCAACCCGCGTGGAGGGCCTGGCGGTGCAAGCCGAGCGCTACGGTATCCAGACCCTGTGGGTATCGAGCTTCCCGTCCCGGCGGGATCCGGTGCCCGCGCTGACGCTGGCGAGCCGGGCCACGAGCCGCATCCGGCTTGGCACGTTGCCGCTCAGCCCCTACGAGGTCCATCCACTGCGCATCGCGGACGGGCTGCTGACGCTCAACGAGCTGTCGGCAGGCCGTTCGTCTGTCCTGATCGGCGGCTTGGGCCACTCCGTCAGTCGTGTCACGGGACTGCAACCGGTGCGGCGGGTAACGGCGGTCCGGGACTGCGTCCGCATCCTGAAGGGCCTGGAACCCGGGTTCACGCTGGATTACCAGGGCGATCTTTACAGCCTCATGAACTACCGTGCCGAATGGGCCACTCAAGCAGCGCCCCGGATCTATGTGGGTGCCACCTTCGAGAAGATGGTGCGGATGGCAGGCGGCGTCGCGGACGGCATGATGATGTCGGACGCGCCGCTGGGCCGCTTGCCGGACATCCAGCGTTGGTTGCGCGACGGCCTCGCGGTTGCAGGCCGGGAACGCCGCAACTTTCGCGTGAACAACTTCATGGCCTGGCACGTGAAGGAAGACAAGGCGAAGGCCCAGGCGGAAGCCCGCCAGGAACTGGTGTGGCGCGGTTTTCTGCTGCCCTGGTTCACCGAAACTTTCCTGGATGCGAAGACGGCCGCGCTGGTTGCCGAGCGCAAGCCCGCCTTCCTGCAGGCTTTCCTGACGAAGTCACCGCTGATCGAGGGCGTGCCGGAGGCGGTGGTGGACAAGCTCGTGGAAAACCTGACGCTCACCGGCGATGCGTCTGACATCGAACGGATAGCACGGCATCTGCGCACACTCGAAGCCGCAGGGCTCGATGAGGTCGCGCTGCGCCTGCACGCCGACCCGGAGGATGGCCTGCGCATGATTGGCGAGTACCTGATGCCCGCGCTGGGTTGAGAGCCTCTAAATCGGGTCCGGGCAACGAACGTCACCCTTCAGGCGAGCTTCCTGCAGGGTGGACGTCACCCGGCCGATGATGGCGGCCCGACCCTCGATCTGGAGCGGAAGTCGGGACTGGGGCTCTATATAGACAATGATGTCGCTCTTCAGCCCCAGAAAGTCGAAGTCGGGCTTGGCGGTTCCGTAGGGCAGCACCGTCAGGCGAATGCGCAGCGCCTCGGCCGTACCCCGGCAGGATCGGCTGCCATCATCACCAATGGCCCGGTATGCCACCCGTGCCTCGTGGAGGCCATCGACAGTGAGTCTCACGCGCACGAGCTGCCGCTTCTGAAACACCAGGATCTCCAGCTGGTCGCTTGTCCTGGCGAGGTTTGATCCTGCAATGAAATACAGCAAGCCGAGAGAGTCCAGGACCGTGGTATCTGTCAGACGTTGGTTGTAAGGCCAGAATCCTGAGCTCTCGTCCGTCCACGTTGTTGGAGCGCTTGCACTTTCGGAGGATCGCGGACGACGGGTGCGTTGGTAGGCGCCCTCATCGGTAAATCGTACGATCCGTTCCCGGTCGCGCTTGCCCGATTCCCGAATCTCGTACTGCAACGAGTTCCCGGTTCCCGGATCCATCCAGAGGGTGGTTTTTGAGCGCAATCCCGGCAGGTCAGCGTCGTAACTCACCTTGAGTAAATTCGGGCCCGCTGCAATGGCGGCTCCCTGCGGGCTCTCAACCAGTCGGCCGGCCACCGTCTTCGTGTCCTCGACCGACCACTCGGCGACGGTCGTCGCCGTGATGAACAGCTTGTGCGCTTCAAGGCCAATGCGTACCCAGCCCACACGGGCGGCGTTGAGCGGTGGATCCTCAGGGCTATCAGGAGCGGCGAGAAGGCTCGCCGGCACGCCCGCGGCCAGCAGCACGCAGACCAGGAACGGCAGACGCATGGCTATCCAGATATCAGTGAGCTTGAATAACACTACCGGTAACCGCAGCCACGGTGCCGAAAAGCCCCTGCTGGTAATCCTTGAAGGCCTGGCGGATCTCGTCCTCCGTGTTCATCACGAACGGTCCGTAGCCCGCAATCGGTTCGTTCAGGGGCTCGCCGGTCAGCAGCAGGCACTTCACTTCGGAATCCTGAGCTTCGACCGTGATGCCGCCGCCGGTCTGGGCGAAGACCGCGTAGCGCGACCCAGACACGTCGTCGGTGCCGTTCACTCGTGCGGAATCGTTCAGGACCACCAGGACGGCATTGTGACCTTCCGGCACCTCCAGCTCAGTGGCCCGGCCGGCTTTCAGCCGCAGGTCCCAGACATTCATCGGGGTGAAGGTCTGTGCAGGTCCCGACTGGCCGGCGAAGCTGCCGGCTATCACGCGCAGGTGACCACCGTCATTGGGTAGCGCCACCACCGGTATGTCCCGGTCCAGGACGGTCTGATAGCGCGGCGCCGCCAGCTTGTCCCGCGCCGGCAGGTTGACCCACAGCTGGGCCATTTCCATCAGGCCGCCCCGGGCCGTGAAGGCGCTGGAATGAAACTCCTCGTGCACGAGGCCATTCGCCGCAGTCATCCACTGGACGTCACCGGGACCGATGCGCCCGCCGCCGCCGGAGGAGTCGCGATGCTCCAGTTCACCGGCATAGACGATGGTCACCGTCTCGAAGCCCCGGTGTGGGTGCTCGCCAACGCCCCGGCGCTGGGTCGCCGCCTCGAAGTGCCGGGGTTCCGCGTGATCCAGCAGCAGGAAGGGGCTGAGTTCCCGCCCGAGCGTCTCATAACTGAACACCGTCTTCACGGGGAAGCCGTCGCCCACCCAGTGAAAGGGTCCGGGGTTGTGGATACCGAGGATGCGGCGCATGGCCAGGCCCTTTCAGGTCGGGGTTTGAGCAGTGATTATCGATGGAATATGGGGGCTGATCGAGCCCGGGACAATGGCCCGGGCCCCGGGGCCTATACTCGAACCGGAGGCTCCCATGGCCAACTTCAACGTTACCGGCTCCTGCCTGCTGGCGGCCTTGCTGGCGGGTTGCGCCGCGCAGATCCATACCGTCCCACCGACCATCACACCGGCAATGCTTGTCGCAGGCCAGCCGCTGACCGGTGGTGCCGAGCCGCCACCGCTGCCCGACGTGGACATTCTGGGCGTTGATCCGGGCATGCGTCGCTTTGTGGCAGAGCGGGTGGCGCCTGACGGATCAAGCCGCCGGCGGTTGCGGGAGCTGCTGCGGGTGCTGATCCAGGATGAGGGCATTGTCATCGAGTACAGCGAGCGGACCTACACCGCCGCCGAGACCTTCCAGCTGCGCCGGGCCAACTGCCTGGCCTTCACGAACCTGTTTGTCGCCCTGGCCCGGGAGGCCGGCCTGAGCGTCCACTTCCAGGAAGTGGAGGTGCCCCCGGACTGGTCCCTGAGCGGTGGCCTCCTGATTCAGAACCGGCACATGAACACACGCGTGGACGTCGGCGGCCGGGGTGAGCAGGTGGTGGATTTCAACATGGCTGACTTCCGTGCCTCCTATGCTCGTCGAGTGATCAGCGACGAGCGTGCCCGCGCGCACTACTACAGCAACGTCGGTGTCGAAAGGATGGAGGCGGGCGAGCCCCTGCTGGCGCTGCTGAACTTCAGAAAGGCCATTGCAGCGGACCCGCAGTTCGTTCCGGCCTGGATAAATCTGGGTGCGCTCTATCAGCGCGCGAGGCAGCCAGACTGGGCCGAAGCCGCGTGGCGGCACGCGCTGGACGTGGCCCCGCGGGAACTCGTGGCCCTGAGCAATCTCGAGCGGCTGTATCGCGCCGAGGGGCGGTTCCCGGAAGCGGATGCGCTCCGTGGCCGCATCGAGCAGCACCGGCGGCAGAATCCCTACTACCGTTATCAGCTTGCCGAGGCCGCGTTCGCCGCCGCGAACTACGACGACACGATCACACACCTGCGCTTTGCCATCAGCCACAAGAAAAACGAGGACCGTTTCTACGCCCTGCTGGGGCTTGCGTATCTCCGGCGCGGCGACGCCACGTCAGCGCAACGCTGGATGGCCCGTGCGGAAGCGGTGGCCGGCGATGAGACGTTAAAGGACGCCTACCACAGCAAACTGGAGTTGCTGCGGCAGCATCAGGAGACGGGGCGTCCACGGGGCACCTGAGCCAGCCGGGGAGCCCCACCGGTCCCCGGGGGTCTGTATCGAGGCGCAGGGTTAGGCCATGGGCCAGAGTCAGTCGGCCATCCAGGCGAACTCCGTACCCGCCAGTGCTTCACGGACCGCAGCCAGAGTCGTGACGATCTCCGTCAGCGACTGAGCCGTGGTCCGTGTGTAGCGCACCTCCGTCTTCTCCGGCGGTTGCCCGACGTGGGCGCAGACCTTGCGATACGCCACCAGCGGGTCCTGCTCGATGTCGTCCTCGTAGGTGAGGCACAAGGGGCCGTCGGTGGCGAGTTCGGAGTCCAGCTGGTCGAACTGGGCATCCCAGTCTCGCAGGTAGTCGATCAGGGGCTGCGCGTCGCCGTCGATACAGACCCGCT
>CAYMKJ010000094.1:0-3284 GCA_964391025.1 uncultured Chromatiaceae bacterium | reverse complement strand
AGACAACCGTCGCAGTGCCGCCATCGAGCGCTCGGCGCGCCCTTCCTGATAGGACCCGATCAGGGCGTTGACCAGCACCACGGCGAGGATCACCGCCGCGTCGCCCCAGTGGTCCATGCCCGCGGCCAGCGCCGCCGCGATAAACAGGATGTAGATCAGCGGGCTCTTGAACTGGCGCAGGAAAATCAGGAAGACCGAGCGCTTCGGCGGCTCGGGCAGCGCGTTCTGGCCATGCTCAGCTGTGCGCTGCGCTACAGCTTGGGACGACAGGCCGACGGAGGCGTCGCTGCCCAGACGCTTCACGACCGACGCGGCGTCGAGTGCGTGCCAGAGGGCAGGAAGAGGGGTGGCCACGGCCTCCCCGGAACTAGGGTTCAGATCGCGGCGTGGCAGCCACACTGGGCGGCAGGATCGGGTACACGATTCCGGGCTGCTCGCCCGTGAGGCTCTCGAGAAACACGACAATCTTCTGGATCTCCTCGGCGCTCACTGGCGCGCCGATCTGACTGACGGCCATCACGCCCACCGACTGGCCCAGATCCCAGGCCCGCCCGGAATGGAAATAGGGTGCCGTCAACGCGATGTTCCGCAGACTCGGAACCTTGAAGACATACTGGTCGCCCACGGTCTCGGTCACCATGAAGCGGCCCTTGTCCGCCCGGGGCAGCAGATCGGCGCCAGGCCGCTCCAGGATGCCGAATGGGGCGTACATGTTCCCGCCCAGATTGATGCCGTTGTGGCACTCGGCGCAGCCTTTGCTGATGAAGAGCTGCAAGCCCTCTTTCTGCGTGGCAGTAAGTGCCGATGCGTCGCCCCGCAGGTACTTGTCGAAGGGCGCGTTCGGCGTGATCAGGGTTGCGCCGAACACCGCAATGGCGTTCTGGGCATGCGCCAGCGTGACGGGGGCGGGCTCACCCGGGAATGCGGCCGCGAACGCGGCGGCGTAGCCGGGGATCGTCGCCAGCTGATCGCTCAGCTCCGCCTGCGGCAAGGCCATCTCGATGGGATTGAACCGCGGACCACCGGCCTGCTCCTCGACATCCTGGGCACGGCCGTCCCAGAACCGGGCGGTATTGAAGACGGCATTGAAAATGGCCGGCGTGTTGCGGCCGCCCTGCTGCCAGCTGTGGCCGATGGCGGTCTCGTTGCCGTCCGAACCTGCGAGGCCGACGTTGTGGCAGGAATTGCAGCTGCCCGGGCGACCTGCCGAGACCCGCGGGTCGAAGTACAGCATCCTGCCCAGCTCGACTTTGGCTGGTGTGGCGGGATTGCCGGGCAGTGCAGGTGGATTGAGGGGAATGGGCTGGAACCGGGCGCGGGCTGCGGCCAGCAGGTCCTCTTCCGCACCGGCAAGGGTGCTGATGCCCAGGCTCGCTAGAAGCGTGAGAACATTGAGTGATCGCATGACGAACTCCTGACGAGACGGACCGGATATTATCGGCAAACGGAGGAACAGGAACCAATAAGGCCACCATGAAACTCGCCTCCTGGAACGTCAACTCGATCCGCCAGCGCCTGACCCACGTCGTGGACTGGCTGAACAGTCACGAGCCGGACGTGCTGGCGCTGCAGGAACTCAAGACCGAGGCCCACAAGTTTCCGCTGGCCGAGATCGAAGCCACGGGCTACCGGTGCGTCCTGGACGGCCAGAAGGCCTACAACGGCGTCGCGCTGCTCTCCCGGGCCGAGCCGGCTGACGTGACGACTGGCATTCCCGACTTCAGCGACGAGCAACGCCGGGTGATCGCCGCCACTTATGACGGCACGCGGGTGATCAACGTGTACGTCCCGAACGGCCAGAGCGTTGGCTCCGACAAGTACCGTTACAAGCTGGACTGGCTGGATGCCCTGGCCGGCTACCTCACCACCGAACTCAAGCGCCATCAGCGCCTGGCCATCGTCGGCGACTTCAACATCGCCCCCGAAGACCGGGACGTGCACGACCCGGAGCTCTGGCGGGATCAGGTTCTGTGCAGCGGGCCCGAACGGGAGCGACTCAAGGCATTGCTGAACCTGGGGCTCGTCGACACATTCCGCCTCTTCGACCAGCCCGAAAAGGCCTACTCCTGGTGGGACTACCGGGAGATGGGCTTTCGGCGCAACCGCGGGTTACGCATCGACCTGATCCTGGTGTCGAAAGCGCTGGCGGATCAGTGCTCCGGTTCCACCATCGACGTGGCGCCCCGGAAGCTGGAGAAGCCCTCCGACCACGCGCCCGTCGTCGCGGTGCTGTAGGAGCGGAAAAGGGGACATGCCTAATTTCCCCATTGGGAAATTAGGCATGTCCCCTTTTCCGCAGGACGCCGAGCACCATGAGCAGCGCCGCAAGAGTCAGCACCGACGCCGCGAGGAACGACGCGCCCGGGAACTGCACGGGCGCTGAGGCGGAAGTGAAGTAGCTGAAGAGCCCGGTCATCAGTAACGGCGCGATGCAGGCGGTGATGCTGCGGAGGCTCGAGACCGCGCCCTGCAGTTCGCCCTGCTGGTTGGCTGGCACCTGCCTGGACATCAGCGCCGTGGCGGCGATGCTGGCGATGGTGCCGAAGGCGAACGGCACGATCCAGAAATACATCATCCAGCCTGCTGTCGCAAAAGCGTAGCCGAGAAAGCTGACAGTAAAGAGCGTGAAGCCGATAAGCATGGCGCGGCGCTCGCCGAGCCGTTTCACGATGGGTCCCACGGCCAGACCCTGCACCAGCGCCGCGCAAACGCCGACGAAGCTCATGGAGAGGCCCACCTCCCGGGTCGTCCAGTTGAACTTCGCCATGGTCACGTAAGTCCACGTCGCCGGATTGGCGTCATGCGCAAAGTGGTAGAGAAACAGCGCGCCGAGCAGCCCCAGCACCACGGGGTAGCGCCGCATCTGGCGGAAGGCACCGATGGGATGGGAGCGCGCCAGGGAAAACGGGCGGCGGTTGGCCGGTGCAAGGCTTTCCGGGATTACGAAGTAGCCGTAGACCACGTTGGCCGCAGCCAGCCCGGCCGCCACGAAAAACGGCAAGCGGGGGTTGGCCTCCCCCAGCAGGCCACCGATCGCCGGCCCCACAACAAAGCCCAGGCCCCACGCCGCGCCCAGGAGACCGAAGCTGCGGGCGCGCTGTTCAGGCGCCGTGACGTCGGCCAGGTAGGCGGCGGCTACGGAATGGGTCGCGCTGAACACGCCGGACAGGGCCCGCCCGAGGAACAGCCAGCCCACAGTGGTGGCGAGTCCCATCACCACGAAGTCCGCAGCAAAGGCCGCCAGCGAGCCGAGCAACACGGGTCGCCGGCCGTAGTGGTCGCTC
>CAYMKJ010000093.1:0-9525 GCA_964391025.1 uncultured Chromatiaceae bacterium | reverse complement strand
GCGGCGCACCAGCGTTCCGAGCCCGTAGCGACTCAGCAACGCCTTCAGTCGGTCGGCATCCGCATCGCGGACCTGTATGACCGCGCCCAGTTCCTCGGCGAACAGCGCCCCAAGCTGCTGTTCACGCCCGCCGGCGTCGAGCTGCACGTCGAGGCCGGCGCGGCCGGCAAAGGCCATCTCGCACAGGGTGACGAACAGGCCGCCATCGCTGCGATCGTGATAGGCAAGGAGCAGCCCGGCCGTACTTAGTTCCTGAATGGCGGCGAAGAAGGCGCCGAGCAGGTTCGGCGCGTCCACATCGGGCGGCACGCCGCCGGTGCGCACGAAGGCCTGCGCAAGGCTGGAACCGCCCAGACGATTGCGGCCCGCACCAAGATCGATCAGCCAGAGCTCTGTACCGGTTTCGCGCTGAAGTTCGGGCGTGAGCGTGCGCCGGACGTCATCTACCGGGGCAAAGGCGGAAACCACGAGCGAGACGGGCGCCACGACGGCACGTGTTGCCCCCGCTGCCTGCCAGCGGGTCTGCATCGACAGGGAATCCTTGCCCACCGGAATCGCGATGGACAGTTCCCGGCACAGGGCGCTCACGGCCGCCACGGTGTCGTAGAGCCGCTCGTCCTCGCCGGGTGCACCGGCGGCAGCCATCCAGTTGGCCGAGAGCCGCACCTCGGCGACGTCGCGGATCGACGCCGCCGCGATGTTGGTCAGGGCCTCGCCCACGGCGAGGCGACCCGAGGCGGGCGCGTCGAGCAGCGCGACGGGTGAGCGTTCGCCCATCGCCATGGCTTCGCCGGCGAACGTCTCAAAGCCGAGCGCCGTCACCCCCACGTCGCTCACCGGCACCTGCCAGGGCCCCACCAGCTGATCCCGGGCCACCAGTCCGCCGACCGTCCGGTCGCCAATGTGAATCAGGAAGGATTTGTCTGCCACGGCCGGCAGGCGCAGCACGCGCAGACACGCTTCAGCCAGCTCGATCCCCGAGAGATGGAGTGGTTCGCGGGTTACCGCTTCGCGAGTCACATGGCGGACCAACTGGGGTGGCTTCCCGAGCAACGTCTCCAGCGGCATGTCCACGGGCGTCTCGCCCGAGTCCCGGTCGGTCACGACGAGGCGGCGGGTGTCGTCCAGGGCACCGAGCACGGCCCAGGGGCAGCGTTCCCGCGTGCACACCGCGGCGAACCAGGCGAGATCGCCCGGTGCGATCGCCAGCACGTAGCGTTCCTGAGCTTCGTTGCACCAGATCTCCAGCGGTGACAAGCGGTCGTCCGCGCTGGGGATATCACGCAGCTCGAAGCGTCCGCCACGGTGAGCGTGGTCCACCAGCTCGGGCACGGCGTTGGACAACCCGCCGGCACCGACGTCATGGACCATCAGGATGGGATTCGACCGGCCGGCCGTGGCGGCCAGCGCCCGGCAGGCCTCGATGACCTGCTGTGCGCGGCGCTCGATCTCGGGATTGCCCCGCTGCACGGACGCGAAGTCGAGATCGGCGGAACTCGCGCCGCTACCCACGGAGGACGCCGCGCCGCCGCCGAGACCGATCAGCATCGCGGGCCCGCCGATGACGATCACGAGCGAACCGGGGGGCGGATCGGCCTTTTCCACATCCGGTGCCGCGATGTTGCCGAGGCCACCCGCCAGCATGATGGGCTTGTGATAGCCGCGGGCCAGGCTCGCATCACGCGGGTCTGGCTGTTCGAAGGTCCGAAAATACCCCGTGATGTTTGGCCGCCCGAACTCGTTATTGAACGACGCGGCGCCAATTGGCCCCTCGAGCATGATCTGCAGCGCGCTGGCGATCCGGTCCGGCCTGCCGATGGCTGTCGCCGGCAATTCCCAGGGCTGCTCCCACCCCGGCAGCGCCAGGTTGGAGACGGTGAACCCGGTGAGCCCTGCCTTGGGCCGGCCGCCACGGCCGGTGGCCCCCTCGTCACGCAACTCTCCGCCAGATCCGGTGGCAGCGCCAGGATACGGCGAGATCGCTGTCGGGTGGTTATGGGTTTCCACCTTGATCAGCGTGTGGACTGGAGCAACGATGGCGGTGTATTCCCCCGTTAACGGGTCGGCGTGCAGGTGGCTGGCAACGGCCCCCTCGATCACGGCAGCGTTGTCCCGGTAAGCACTCAGCACACCGCGCGGATTCGTCGCGTGGGTGGAACGGATCAGCTGGAACAGGCTCTGGGGCTGTTGCTCGCCGTCGATGACCCACTGGGCATTAAAAATCTTGTGCCGGCAGTGCTCCGAGTTGGCCTGCGCGAACATCATAAGCTCGGCGTCGGTCGGGTCGCGCCGTTCCGCGCCGAACTTGTCAGCCAGGTAGCGAATCTCCTCGGTCGATAGCGCGAGACCGAGGTCCGTGTTGGCGCGGTCCAGCGCTGCCACCCCCTCGCGCAGCAGCGGCACGTGGCACAGGGACCGGGGCGCTTCCACCAGGAAGAGCGCCCCCGCAAGTGCGTGGTCGGGCACGGTGCCCGGGAGAATGCTCTGGGTCATCCGGTCATGCAGGAGGGGCCCGATGATCACCTGATCCTCGGGCGTGAACGGCTGCGGGGTAGCGAAGCTGAAGCGCACGCCGCGCTCAACCCGACGCACGGCAGCCAGGCCGCAGCTCCGGGCGATATCGGTGGCCTTGCTTGACCAGGGGGAAATCGTCCCCATCCGGGGCACGACAAAGAGGCAGGCATCCGGCAGTTCGCTGCTGGCAGCCGTACCATCCTCCAGGAGGCTGCGCAGCGTCTGCTCAGCGGGCACCGTCAGTGCTTCAGCGAGCTCCACCACATACAGGAACCGGGCCGCAACGCCGCTGACGCCAGGCACTTGTGCCCGGATGTCGCCCAGCAGTTTCTGCAGTCGGAACCCGGAGAGCGCGGTGCCGCCGGGCCAAATGAGCGGTGCGACGAGCGCTGAAACGAGCGGTGGCGTCACTTACCCGAGCCGCCGGAACCACCCGGCGTGTAAATGGGACCTGGAAACTGGGTCACGTTACCGGCCTCAGCCACCGTCACCTTGCTCACGCCCTGCTTCTCGACTTCGTCGATCCGCAGAATGGAGTGCATGGGCAGGTAGGTACGCCGCACGCCTGCGAACTCGGTCTTGATCCGTTCCTCGGAGGGGTCGAGAACCACGGTGGTGCGTTCACCGAAGACGAGGCGCTCGACCTCGATGAAGCCGAACAATGTGCCCTGCGTCACACTTCGGGCGTAGATCTCGTAGACCTTACCCTGGTTGACGAAGATGACTTTGTAGAGGTGCCTGGCAGTCATGGGCGGATCGGATCGGGGGGTGTGCAGTATAGCCCCGAAGTGTGATCGGACGCGCGTTGCGTGTCGGGGCTATCGGTCATCATGCCACCTGGGTCAGGGACTGCCATGCCGCTTCGTCTTCGCGTCACCAGTGACAGCAAGAAGCTGCCGCGCGATCAGCGCGTGCGAGAATTTCCGGCCGTGGGCGGCACCATTGGCCGCAGCCCGGACAGTGACTGGGTGCTGCCTGACGACAGCCGGTATGTCTCCAGCCGCCACGCCATGATCGACTATCAGGGCGGCGCCTACTACCTGGTTGACACCAGCCGGAACGGCGTCTTCGTGAATGGCGCCGACACGCCGGTCGGCCAGGGCCACCCCCAGCGCCTGTTCGACGGCGACCAGCTGCGCATCGGCGACTTCGAAGTCGCCGTGGACATCAGCGGTGGCGATGAGGAACTGCGCGACGATGACGGTATGCGCGACTCCATCGTACGGGCCCAGCTCGTCCCGGAAGATGAATCGGTAGAACTGATGCTTGTCTCAGAAGACAAGCTGATGCGCGACTCTAACCTGCAGCGCCATCTCGCACCCGCCAAGGCCGTCGTGTCCAGGGCCAAGGGCACCCCGGTACGTCCGGTTGCGGTGCCAAACGCGCCGAAGAAACCCGCGACCGCAACGGCGACCGCATCCAGCGATTCCGAACAAGGCGCGCTGGCCCTGTTCCTGGAAGGTGCGGGCATCAAGCCCGAGGCCATCGCAGGCAACACGCCCGCCGCAGTGCTGCAGGGTTCCGGCAAGCTGCTGCGCGTGATGGTGAGCGGTCTCATGGAGCTGCTGCGGGAACGCAGCCACATGAAGGATACATTCCGCCTGCCGCAGACGGTGATGCAGGCCGCCCAGAACAATCCCCTGAAGTTCTCGCCCAGCGTGGATGAAGCCCTGCGGTACCTGTTCAACGATCGGGGCGAAGGCGCATACCTCGGCGCCGAAGAGGCGGTCCGTGCCGGCTTTCGCGACGTGCGCCAGCACGAGCAGGCACTGGTCAAGGCGATGCTGCGAGCCGTGCAGGACTACGTGGAACGGTTTGACCCGGAAGAGCTCAAGAGCCGCTTCGACAAGGGCTTGAAGCGCGGCGGCCTGCTCTCCAGCGGGAACAAGCTCAAGTACTGGGAGCTCTACGAGGAAAGCTACCCGGCATTGACCCAGCGGGAGGACGGCGGCCCGCCCCAGCTGTTCACCGAAGAGTTCGCCCGTGCCTATATGCAGGAAGTCGACGGCCAGAAGGCCGCCCGCAGCCGCTAGTCCCCCACCCGCCCCGGCACTCCGCACTTTCCCTGATACCCCAAGGGCCGTCCTCATGTTTTGCTGTCGGACGGCATGCTGGTGCCCGCTTGGGCTTCCAGATGACAATGATTCTCATTTAGAATTGAGCCATGACGCTGGACGAACTCAAAATTGGCCAGGCCGGGACCATCATGGGCATCGTGGGTCAGGGCCCCGTGGTGCAACGCCTTATGGCCCTCGGCCTGCTCGCCGGGTCGGCGGTGCGGATCACCCGCCGGGCGATCGGCGGTGACCCCATCGAGGTGGCGGTGATGGACTACGCGCTGTCTCTCCGGCGCGAGGAAGCCCGCCGGGTCACGGTCGTTCGCGAGACATGACGCTTTCTCCCCAGGGCCCCGCCACCGTCATTGCGCTTATCGGCAATCCGAATACCGGCAAGAGCACGCTCTTCAACGCCCTGACGGGACTGCGCCAGAAGACCGCGAACTACCCCGGCGTTACGGTCGAGCAACACACAGGCCAGATCACACTGGATGGGCAGGCCGTGACGCTGGTGGATCTCCCCGGCGCCTACTCCCTCGCTGCCCAGTCCCCCGACGAGATGGTGGCGATCGACGTGCTGCTGGGGCACGTCACGGATCTGCCGCGCCCGCGGGCCGTGCTGGCCGTTGTCGACGCGACCAACCTCCGGCGCAATCTCTTCCTCGTCACGCAGCTTGCGGAACTCGGCCTCCCCCTCGTCGTCGCGTTGAACCTGTCGGACGTGGCCGACAGTCGCGGAATCCGCATCGATAGCGCTGAACTGGCGAAGCAGCTCGGGGCCACCGTTGTCCCCGTATCGGCCTCGAGGGGCACCGGCCTTGACGCGCTGCGCCGGGCACTGACCAGCGCGATCCACGCGCCGGCGCCGACACCTCTCCGGGTTCTGCCCGAGGTGGGCGACGCGGCTGCCGACCTCGGTCAGCGGCTACGGGCCGCGGGCTCCCACCTGCAGGACTACGAGGTGGAACGGGCGCTGATCGATGCGCAAGGGAGTGCCGAACGGCGCTTCGAGATGACGGCTGGCGATGCCTTTCGTGGTGAACTGGCGGCGCTGCGCCGCCGGCTCGGGGCCGGGGTTTCCCTGGCGGAAGCTGAGGCCACCGCCCGTTACGGCCTGATCAACGCCATCGTGGCCCGCACCGAGCAACGGGCTCCACGCCAGGTCACGTTTGGGGACCGGCTGGACCGGATTACCAATCACCCGGTCATCGGTTCGCTGCTCTTCCTGCTCGTGATGGCGGCCGTGTTCCAGGCTGTCTTCTCCTGGGCGACGCCTCTCATGAACCTCATTGCCGGGGCGACCGCTGCCCTGGGCGAAGGGGTTCGCGCTCTGCTCCCGCAAGGCGCGCTGGCCAGCCTGATCGTGGACGGGGTCATTGCCGGGGTCGGGGGCGTCATCGTCTTCCTGCCCCAGATCCTGATCCTGTTCGCCTTCATCATCTTCCTCGAGGACTCGGGCTACATGCCGCGGGTGGCCTTCATGGTGGATCGGCTGATGAGATCGGTCGGGCTCTCGGGCCAGTCCTTTATTCCCATGCTGTCGAGCTTTGCCTGCGCGGTGCCCGGCATCATGGCCACCCGCGTGATTCCCGATCGTCGCGATCGACTGGCGACCATCCTGGCCGCGCCCTTCATGACCTGCTCCGCGCGCCTGCCGGTCTACGCGCTGCTGATCGCCGCCTTCGTACCAGCCCGCCACTTCGTGGGCGGCGTCGTAAACCTGCAGGGTCTGGTCATGCTGGGCCTCTATATGCTGGGCATCCTGGGCGGCGTGCTGACGGCCTTGCTGCTGAAGCGCACCGTCCTGCGCGGCCCGACGCCGACGTTCATGATCGAACTGCCGCCTTACCGGCTGCCCAACTGGCGCTCGATGCTGCTGAAGCTGGTGGATCGGGGACGCGTGTTTCTGGTGCGGGCCGGTACGCTGATCTTCTCAGTGGCGATCCTCGTCTGGGCCCTGGCCTATTTTCCGCGGCCCAGCGAGATTGGCGAGGGCTACGCGGCGGAGCGGGAAACGATCGAGGCGAGCACGCTGTCGGCCACCGAACGCGATCAGCGCCTGGCCACCCTCCACGCCGCCGAAGCCGGCGCCTACCTGGAGCAGAGCTGGCTCGGACGCCTCGGCCAGTTCGTTACCCCCGTGTTCGCACCACTCGGCTGGGACTGGAAAGTGTCCGCCGCCGTGATCGCCAGCTTCCCCGCACGGGAGGTCGTCATTGCCGTGCTCGGCACCATCTATTCGGTGGGCGATCAGAGCGACAACACGGAAGGCGCCCTGCGCCAACGGCTGCAAACTGCCACGCGCGCCGACGGCACCCTGGTCTACACGGTGCCCATGGCCGTCGGTCTGCTGATCTTCTACGTCTTCTGCCTGCAGTGCGCCGCTACCATTGCGGTGATCCGGCGTGAAACCAATTCACTGCGCTGGCCGGCTTTTGCCTGGGTCTACATGACCAGCCTCGGCTATCTGGGCGCACTACTGGCCTTCCAGCTGGGCAGCTGACAGGCAAAGCCACCATGCCCGGCACACAGGAATTCATTGCTCTTGGCATCGTGGCGCTGGTCGCGGGACGCTTGCTCTGGCGCCGCTGGGCGCGGCGCGCAGTTAGTCGAACGGCGGGCGCCTGCAGCAATTGTGACTCCGCCGGGCCACCACCGAAGGAAGCGACGATGCGCTTTTATCGCCGGCGCCCGAATGCAGAGGGCCCCGCAAGCGGGGCCCCCGAGAAGCAAACTCCGGCGCCGTAGCGCCCGTGCTGCCCGCTATCGCCGCCTCAGATCATCACCCGAGGAATGCACCCACCCGCGTCAGGAAGGTGTAGTCGCCCTCGATAAACATGAGGCCGATGAGCACCAGCAGGCACAGCGGCGGAACGAGAATCGCCAATTTCAGCGCCAGCCGCTCCCACGCCATGTGCATGAAGATGCTGACAATAAGTCCGGCCTTCAGCAACATGAATATGATGATCAGCGACCATCTCAGGTAGCCCTGAACATGAAAATAGTCGACCAGATACGAAAACGTGCTGAGTACAAACAGCAGTCCCCAGATCCACAAATAAGTGGAAAGGGGATGCTGTTGCCCTTCTGCTTTTTCCATACTTTCGCCCTACCAGAGATAGAAAAACGCAAAGATGAAGACCCACACCAGATCGACGAAATGCCAATACAGGCCCGTGATCTCCACGGTCTCATAGGAGCCTTTGCGATCGTAGAACCCGTTCATAACCCGCGCCGCCACGACGCACAGGTAGATCACGCCGGCCGACACGTGGGCGCCATGGAAACCCGTGATCATGAAAAACGACGAGCCAAACTGGGGCGCGCCCAGCGGGTTCCCCCAGGGCCGAACGCCCTCCTCCACGATCAGCTTGGTCCACTCGAACGCCTGCATCCCGACAAAGATGGCGCCGAAAGCCGCCGTCATCAGCATCAGCGCGGCGGTCTTCGCGCGGTCGCGGCGGTAGCCATAATTCACGGCCAGGGCCATGGTGCCGCTGCTGGTGATCAGGACGAACGTCATGATCGCGATCAGGATCAGCGGGACATCGGTGCCCCCGATCGGCAGGGAAAAGACTTCGCTCGAGTTTGGCCACGGTACCGTGGTTGAGATCCGCACGTTCATGTACGAAATCAGGAAGCAACTGAAAATGAAGGTGTCGCTCAGCAGGAAGATCCACATCATCGCCTTGCCCCACGGCACGGGAAAGGCCTGCTTGTCCGAGGACAAGTCGGCAGTGACGCCCTGAAAGCCGCCGGGAACCGCGACGGAATCTGCAGTGCTTGTCAGCGCAGTGTGTGTCATAGGACCTTCATCAGGTAATCAACAACAGACCGAACAGGGCCAGCCACACCAGTAGCAGGTAGTGCCAGTACACCGTGCAGAGCTCAACGCTCAGGCGGATGTCGCCGAGCGGGGAGCCGCCACGCCACATCCTGGCGGTGGTCCTGCCCCAGACTGACAGCCCGCCCAGCAGGTGCAGGCCGTGCAGCCCCGTCAACAGATAGAAAAAGGCGATGGCCGGATTGCTCGTGAGATATTGCCCGGACGCGTTCAACTGCTGCCAGGCCAGCAGCTGGCCGGCCAGAAAGGCCAGGGCGAAGAGGCCGGCTGCGCCCAGTCCCGCTTTTACCCTGCCCGCATCGCCGCGGTCTGCCGCGCCCCGCGTCCACTGAAAAGCCACGCTGCTCAGGATCAGCATGCCGGTGTTGATCCAGAGCAGGTTCGGTTCGGCAAGCGGGCTCCAGTCGGGCACCATCATCCGCATGCGATAGGCGGAAATAAACAGCCCGAAGAACGAGGTGATGACGCCGAGGAACAGCCAGAGGCCCGCTCTGGCGGGCCCGAGCGCGAGCGACGCCCCGCCGCCATACTGGTCGTCGGCCTCGCTCTGCTTCTGCTCCCAGGGCTTGGCGGTCAGCTGGCGCGCAAACAGCCACCAGCCGATGATGGCCGCGACGACCAGCAGGAACAGTCCCGAAATGCTCACCCCTTGATGCCGTGGTCCCGTCCGGCGGTCAACGCCGGATCCACCGGCTGGTTCTGCGGGATGAAGTCCTGTTTGGCGCCCGGGACGCTGTAGTCATAGGCCCAGCGATACACCACCGGCAGGTGCGCGCCCCAGTTGCCGTGGCTGGGCGGCGTATCCGGGGTCTGCCATTCCAGCGTGGTGGCGCCCCACGGGTTGGGGCCGGCCTTCGGACCTTTGAACAGGCTCCAGACCAGGTTGAAGATAAACACCACTTGCACGACGCCGACGATCAACGCGGAAACCGTGATGCTGGCGTTCAGGGACTGGGCCGATTCCGGAATGAAGTTGGTGCCGCCCATCGCAAAGTAACGGCGTGGCACGCCGAGGATGCCCAGGTAATGCATCGGCAGGTAGACCGCATAGACGCCGAGGAACGTAAGCCAGAAGTGCACCTTGCCCAGGGTCTCGTTGAGCATCCGGCC
>CAYMKJ010000092.1:0-4393 GCA_964391025.1 uncultured Chromatiaceae bacterium | reverse complement strand
GCCAGCCCTTCCTGGCCAGCGCCGACGGCTTCTCCCTGCACGCGGGCGTCGCCGCCGGTGCCGATGAACGAAAGAAAGTGGAGCGGCTGTGCCGCTACATCGCCCGGCCGGCGATTGCCGAGGGCCGGCTGTCGCTCACCGGTCAGGGTCAGGTGCACCGTGATTGCCTGCGTCGATGACCCGGCGGTGATCGGGAAGATTCTGGAGCACCTCGAGACCCAACCGCCTAAGCGGGCGGGCGCCGGGCGGCGGCCCGAGGTGCGGGGTCCGCCAGCGGGCCGTCTGGAGGGGGGCTAGATCAGGACGTCAGACGCATTGCCGGGTGCGGACCGGCCGGGCCGCGCTGGGCCGCGGGGCTTGTGCGGTGCGAGAACGTGGTGGGACGGGGGAGATTCAGGCGCCGGCTGACGACGGGTGAGCGCACTGGTCAGCGAGACTCGGTGCCCGTCGGCACCACTCGCTCCGGCCCTGCTCACAGCAGGCGCTTTGAATGGCCTATCCTCCCCACTACGATGCGGGTCGCACCGAGGACCCTGGGTGGCGACGGCGTCCCGGGCGGTCCTCTAGAGATAGTTGGCGGCGCCGGCGAGTTCGACGGCGTGGCCGAGTTCACGCTCGAGTGCCGGTTCTTCGTCATCGGATCGTGCAGCCACGATGCGCCTCAGTTGCGCCTCCAGGTTCGCGGGCTGGCCGGCGAGTGACGGCCGGAGCATTGTCTCTGCCGTCTCAGCCGCATCGCGTATGCGTCCGGCCTGCTCATCGAGCGCGAGCTTGACCCAGAGCCAGGGCCACTGAAACGGGAAATTGGGCGTATGTTCAGCGCAGAATTTCATCGCCGCTGCCGCGGCATCCGTCGCCTCGAAAAATGCGCCACGTCGCCAGGCGAGCCAGGCATCCTCCGCCAGCACGATAGCCTGGTAGTCGTCGGAACCCAGTTGCCGTATCAGGTCTCGCGCCTCGTCATTCAGCCGCCCGACTTCCGGGACATTCCCCTGGCGGCGCCTTACGACCGCCAGATACACGAGGGACCGCACGCGATACATGGCATCCCCGACCCGGCGGGAGAGCTCGGCCGCCCGCGTGAGTGTCTCGCCGCCTTCGTCCAGGTGCCCGGCCCAGAGCTGCGTGAAACCAAGCAGGAATGTCGTCTCCGCGCGCAGGAATGGGTCCGTAGAATCGTCGAGCGTCGCTGCCGACCGTTCCGCATCCGCCAGCGTTGCTGCGTCAGCGCAGTAACGTGTCTGCCGTAGTCCGCGCCTCGCGCGTGCAGCATGAAACTGGCTGCGCTGGACCGGGCTGCCCCAGATTTCGATTACAGGCTGCAACCGGGCGTCCGTGGCGGACAGTCCCGTCATGTCGCTCAGCCAGTACTGAACGAACGATACGGCGAGCTGATTCTCGATCCACTCCTTCCACCAGTGTGCAGGGTCCGCCGCGTCGACGTCACCCAGCGTGACCAGCGCCGATGCGAGGCTTGCCGTCGATTCCTGGTAACTTGCTTGCCTTTCGTGCACGCGTGCAAGCTTTCGCATCAGACGCGCGCGGGGCACGCGCTGTGCCACGTCGGCGAGGCCCAGCGCAGCACGATAGCTGTCCGCCGCGTCGTCCAGGCGTCGGATCACCAGGAATTCATCGCCAAGGGTTTCATTCACGGACGCCAGGTTCAGGGTCGAGCCGCCAAGCTCCACGCCGTTTCGCTTTGCGATGGCGAGTACCTGACCCAGGTGCTCGATGGTCTGCTCGTGCGCGTAGGCGTGCACGGCCTGTTCGGCGGCCAGCATGCGGTACCGGACGGCGCGCGCCCAGTCGCCGGCTTCAGTGAAGTGGATTGCAAGCGGTACCGCGACGGCCGCCGGATCGGTGCGATGGATTTCCTCCAGTGCCAGCCCCGTTTCGCCGTGCAACTCGACGCGCTCGATGTCGTCAAGTTGCCGGCAGAAGTAATCCTGCACCAGATTGTGCCGGAACCGGTATCTGGCGAGCCGCCTTCCGGCCAGTTCCTGGACACCTATTGCGCTTACGAACCGCAGCTCCTTCTGCAGTGGGCCGCTCAGCTCGTGGATTACGTCGCGCCGATCCGAGCGCACGACTCGGGCCACGACCTCGGCGACAAACTCCTCTCCCTGGACCGCCGCGGCCGCAAGGATATCCTTCTGAGCTGCAGTCAGTCGCGTGACACGGCTCTCGATGACGCCGGCCACGCGACTCGGCAGCGATCGCCACTCGATCGGCGCCATCTGCACAAGCATGCCCTCCGGAGTCTCGACCAGGACGCCGTCAGACTCGAGGCTCTGCAGCAGCTCGACGGCAAACAGCGGATTGCCGGCCGTTTGACGAGCGAGCGAGTCGCGGAATCGATCATCGAGGCTGTTTGGCCGAACATCGACGAGGGCGTCTACGAAGCCCCGCTCGTGCAGGTTGTCGAGATCCAGTGTGACGCACCCGTATATTCGAGTGAGTTCCGCGACCACGCCCTGCAGCGGGTGTGGCTTGCCTTCGAGTGGCCGCGAAAGCTCTTCGCTTCGATAGGCGCCGACGACCAGGACCCGCGACTTCGCGAGCCGCCTCGCGAGATGGAACAGCAGGCTGATGGACGCACTGTCGGCCCAGTGAAGGTCGTCCAGGACGAGCAGCAGCGGGTGCTCTGCGGCCATGGCCTCGAGCACCTGAGTGTATTGCTCGAAGACGTTCTCCTGCCGCAGCGACCTGCTTGCGGGGGCGTCGGCGGCGGCGTAGATCCGTCGGCGCAACTGCTGCGCCCACGGCAGGTTCTGCGCCGCCTTGCCGCCCAGCCTGGTGAGCAGTGCACCGCCCGGAACGAAGACATCAATGAGGTCCCCTCCGTTCTCGATCAGCGCACGCCCGGCAAACCGCGCGAAGGACTCCAGCCGGGACGCGCCCTCGCGGCTCGTCCGGCCGGCGGCGAGACACTGCTCGACATCCCCGGTGAGCTGCTGCAGGACTTCGCGGAACGGAAGATAGGCGTCGCCCGCTCCCGTGTACGCATCGCATGAGCCGAATGCGGCCAGCAGCGATGGCGTGCGCGATTGCGCCTGCTGCACGAACTGCGTGACCAGGCTCGTCTTGCCGGCGCCCGGCTCACCGGTGACGAAGAAAACCGCCGCCTGCCCGGCCATGGCTCGAGTGAAGAATCGATCGAGTTCCGCGAGTTGTGCGTCGCGGCCTACGAATTGCATGGCGGCAGTCCGGCTCCCGGCGGCATCCGAGTAAAGTGTATACCCTCCCCGTTACCCGACGAACGGTCGCATGCGCCTCGCGCGGCTGGCCTTCGATCCGGATCTCGTTGCGCAGTGATCCGACATCGTCGCGTTACACTTGGCCCATGCGTCTGAACAAGCACCTCGGTGAATCCGGCGCCTGCTCACGCCGCGAGGCCGACCAGTGGATCGAGGCCGGGCGAGTCACGGTGAACGGGGCGGCAGCGGTACTCGGCACGCAGGTCGCCGAGGGCGACGTGGTGCTGGTGGACGGAATGCCGCTGCGCGTGCGACCGGCACGTGTCTACCTCGCGTTCAACAAGCCCGGTCAGGGTCAGGTGCGCTACACCTTGAAGACGCCCTACCGGGACGGCACCACCCACGTGGTCTTCGAGCCGCTGGACTTCATCGCGCGCCTGGCGGCGCTTGAGAAGGAAAGTGGCGGGGAGCCACCGCCAGTCATGCAAACGTCTGCATCGAAGGGCTGGGCAAAACTGGGGTTACCCGCCGTGCGAGAGTTTTGCGTGGATCAGTACTGCACAGTCCTGTGTCATGGGATAACAGGCAACGCCCCGGGGGCTGAGTCCCGATTCGTCAAGTTTGCATTTTGTGCAAAGTTTCCCCGAGGTGCTGGGTCCTGACCTGAGTTTTCGCCGGACCAGTGCCGCCGTGTAGGGGCAGGGGAGTGCCTAATATCTTTCCCCGGCACTGGGGAAAACTAAGCAAAACTGCGCGAAACCAGCCGAAAGTATTAGGCACCCACCGATGGTAGTTGGCTGTAAGCGCTCTATTTACCACATCCTTCCTTCCTGAACCGATTAGCGGCACGCTGCTGAGCGGTTCACTCAGGAGGTGTCGTGATGGCGGAGAAGCTGACGGAGAAGCAACAGTGGGCGCTCGAGCATCGCGAGTGCTCGCGCCGCGAAGGGCTGACGCTGAGCGGGTACGCGCGCGTGCACGGCCTTCCGGTCCGCGAGATCTATGACGCGCTGGCGGCGTTACGCCGCAAGGGCGTGTTGCCACGACCGGTGCCGGGCGCGAAGTCACCTTTCGTGGCCGTGCGGGTGAGGCCGGGATCGACAGTGTCGCCGATGGCGACCAGCGTCCCGCTCTGCCGGGTCCTGATCGGCAGCGCCGCGGTGCTCGAGTGCGGCGAGTGGCCCCCGGTGTCCTGG
>CAYMKJ010000091.1:0-10255 GCA_964391025.1 uncultured Chromatiaceae bacterium | reverse complement strand
GGCGACGGGCAAGTAGTTCGCGGCTCAGCGAATGTATTCCCACTCCCACACGGTGCCGGCCACCGGATCCTCCCAGTCCCCGAGCAGGAGGAAACCGATCTTGTGCAGAATCGCGTTCGACGCACTCCGCTCCGGCGGTGTGTGGGCGATGATCTTGAGCTGGCGATCTGTGGCGTAGGCGATGTCGATGAGCTGGCGCACCATGGCGGTGGCGATGCCCTGCCCTTCGTGGCCGGGAAATGTGAAGTAAGCAATTTCCACGGCGCCATCGGAGGGCGCGGTTTTGAAGGCGCAGGTACCGACGGCCTGGCCAGCCAATACTGCGAGGTAGCCGATCCACGGCGGCGTAAAACCCGTGGCTTTGTACATTTCCGCGGTCGCCTGGCAGACCGCCGCAGCGGTACCCGCCAGCTCGATGCCCGGATCCCGGGCATGTTCACCGATGACACCGTCACGGCCGATTTCTACGAGGCTGATCGACATGGCGCCGACGACTCTACCCGATTGGGTGGCAACCTGATCATTCACCGGAAATCGCGGGCCGCCGCCACACGCTCGCGAGCCAGGGCTGCTGCTCCCGGGGCAGGCCCACGGGCCTAAAGTAGTGCTCGATTTCGGTGAAGCCGGCGTCGGTCAGTTGCCGCCGCCAGGACTCCAGATCGTGGTACGCACCGTAACGGTCCTGATTCCACCCCTCCTGGTTGTCGCCCCGGGGGTTCGAGCTGAAGAGCGCCCCGCCGGGCTTCAGTGTGGCGTGCAACTCGCGCAGCACGCGGGGCAGCTCGCGCCCGGGCACGTGAAAGAGGGCAGCGTTGGCAAACACGCCGTCGAAGTGCGCGTCTGGCAAGTTCAGCTGCAGGAAGTCCTGGTGCCAGACCTCGCAGCCCGTCTCCGCCCGCGCCATCGCCACGAACTGCTCCGCGCCGTCCAGACCCACCGGGCGGTGACCCAACCGGCGGAACGTCTCGAGATCCCGGCCGGGACCGCAACCGAAATCGAGGATTTTCAGGGGCGGGTCGTCCGGGATGGCCCGCAGCAGCGCCTGGACGTTCTGGCTGACGTCGTGATCCCGGGTGCCGGCGCGGAAGTCCTCCGCATGCCGGTTGTAGTGCTCCAGGGTCCGGGCCGAGACCTGGGCCGTTTCGTCCTTCACAACGACATTCCCCACCTCGCGGATAAGCCCAGTATGCGCCCGCCGGCGCCGGGGCCGCTGGCGGATAATCCCGCCCGTCTTCAGAGGACTCACACTGTGTGCGGTCGCTACGTCTCGAAACTCGAAGCAGCCCTGGAACGGGACTGGGCGCTCACCCGGCCGCCGCCACTCTTCGAGAGCTACAACATCGCACCAACCACCCCGGTGCCGGTCGTCCGCGAGCGCGACGGCCACCGCGCCTGCGAACTCATCCGCTGGGGCCTGGTCCCGTTCTGGGCCAAGGGCGTGCCGCTCAAACTCAGCACCATCAACGCGCGGATCGAAACCATGGCCACGGCTGCCAGCTATCGCGGCCCCTGGAAGCGCGGTCAGCGCTGCATCCTGCCCGCCCTCGGCTTCTACGAGTGGCAGGTGCGGGAATCCGGCAAGCAACCCTGGTACATCCATCTCGCTGACCAGCCCGTGTTCGGCCTCGCCGGACTGTGGGATGGGTCAACGGCCGCCGATGGCGCCGTGCTCGAGTCCTGCACGATCATCACCATGCCAGCCAACCCGTTCATGGCTGAGATCCACAACAGCAAGGCCCGCATGCCGGCCATCCTCAGGCGCGAGGATCACGCGACCTGGCTCGCCGGCGACCCGCCCGCCGCTCTCGATTGCCTGCGTCCCTACCCGGATGCGCAGATGCTGGCGCACACGGTCAGCAGAGCCGTGAATTCGCCGAGGAACAATGACCCTCGTTTGATCGACGCCGCAACTTGACACTCCAGCTCACGCGACAGCCGTAGCCCCTCGGGCCCGCACCCGCAACTGCCCACACCCGCCCTCCACGTCCTGACCCGCTGAACGGCGGAGCTTGGCCAGCACGCCGCGCTGATTCAGGTAACGCGCCATCTCGGCTGCGCGTTCTGAGGAGGGGCGACGGAATTCCAGCCCGTCCACGGTGTTGTAGGGAATGAAGTTCATCACGGCGTACTTGCCCTTGAGCAGAGCCACAATGCGGTCCAACTCATCGTCACCGTCGTTCACGCCTTCCAGCAGGGTCCACTGGTATTGGATCGGGTACGTGGTCGCGCGCGCGTAACGTTCGCCGAGCTCCACCAGCTCTTCCGCGTCGAGGCGCGGTGCACGCGGCAGAAGGCGGGCCCGCAGTTTCGCGTGCGTCGTGTGCAGCGAAAGGGCGAGCGCCGGTTTCACCGGCCCCTCGGGCAGCCGCTCGAACACGCGCCGGTCACCCACGGTGGAAAACACCAGGTTTTTGTGGCCGATGTCCCCCGCGGTACCAAGCAGGTGGATGGCCTCCAGAACATTGTCCAGGTTGTGCGCCGGCTCGCCCATGCCCATGAACACCACCTTGCGGACAATCTGCCGGGCACGAGCGAGCCCGACCTGCGCCACGATCTCGGCACTGCCGAGCTGCCTGAGCAAGCCCTCGCGGCCGGTCATGCAAAACACACAGCCGACCGCGCAGCCCACCTGGGTAGACACGCAAACGCCAACCGGCGGGAGCAGCACGGTCTCCACCGACTGGCCGTCCGCCAGGTCGAGCAGCAGGCGGGTGGACCCGTCGGCACCGGGATGTTCCGAGCGGATTGTCGCGAGACTCCGGAGATCGCTGGCAATCGTCTGTAGGAGCGCCTTCAGGCGCGACGGAAATTCGGGTACCCCGCCGCCATCCAGCGGCAGTCCCCGCGTCCAGGCCCGCAGGAGGCGAGCCTCGTGCACGGGCCGTGCGCCGTTGGACTGGAGGCGGTCGCGGAGTGTAGTGATGCGCATGAGTTTGGAGTCGCGCCTAAAGGCGCTCCTACGGGCCCTTCGGCCCGCGCCAGCCCGGGTAGAACGGTGTGTACGGATCGGTCAGCGGATCCTTCGGGACGTAGCCGGTGCAACGGGGTGGTTTGGCGTGGGTCCGGTGGGCGTAGTTGAGCGCACTCGGCGCCACCCAGGGCGCCGGGTAGCGCATCCCGAGCGCCGCCGAGACACAGGCAATCACCTGGGCGCTCACGAACACGAAATAGCTGTGATACAGGACCAGATGCGTCAGACCTATGGCGAGATTCGGTATGTGGCAACCGAGCGCCTTGATCTTCTGGGTCAGCGGCGTGTCGTGCTCGGGCGCAATGTAGTGATCCCAGTAGATGTTGTGCCAGTTGGGCTGGTACGCGCCGAGGATCAGGAAGGTCACCAGCCAGGTCCCCCAGTCGGGCATGCCGAGCTTGCCCACCAACAGCCAGACTGACAGGAACAGCTGCCCGGAACTGGAACCCCACAGGAAACCGAACACTGCCGAGACCAGGCGGTTGCTCTGCCGCTCGAACACCGGCGTGAAGTAGGACCAGACCCCGGCATAGGCAACAACGATGAAGACGTAAACGCCGGCCGTGAACACCTGCCATCGGGGGTCCACCAGCTGCCCGGGCGTGGCGATCGGCTGGGTCACCAATAATTCCATGGCCCCGGTCCAGTAGGACAAGAGATAGCAGCAGCAGAAATACATACCCGCCCGCAGCCAGGCGAGCTGCGGGTAGTAGATGTCCCAGGGGTGATGGCGGTAACCAAGGAAATAGACGCCGGCGAGAACGACAAGGAGCAGCGTGATACTGGTGGCGAACAACTCAAGCACGCGGGATTTCCGCGATGCCCAGGTTCCGCTTCTCCAGGCGGTACCAGTAAAGCAGCAGCATGGCCAGCAACTGGGTCCCGACCGGGATCCAGACAAAGCCGATCAACATCGCCTGCCTGGCACCGGCCGACTGGTCCGCGGTGGGCGGCAGGTTCTTGTCGAAGCCCATGCCGGAAAGCAGCGCTCCGATGATCAGCGGCCCGATGGCGAGGGAAAACTTCTCGACCAGGCTGATCGCCGACGCCAGAAACCCCTCCCGCCGCAGACCGGTCTGCTGATGGTCCCAGGCGTACGTGTCCACGAGCATGGAGTAGCCAAACAGAAAGAGGCCCGCGTTGAACGCGCCGAGCCACAGGCCCCGGGCGTAGAGCACCAGATCCGGCTCAGCCGGGGTCGCCAGCAGCCAGGACACCATGCCGAGCGAGTAGGCCCCCATGCACACCAGGTACGCGCTGCGTTTCTCGAACCGCCGGCCGACCCAGAGCTGCACCGGCGTGAACAGCACCGTGGCCAGGGAAAAAACACCGAAGTAGGCGCCCACGGCTCCAGAATCCTTCTTAAGCAGACTGGAGAAGAAGAAGAGCAGAACAGCCGTAAAAGCCGCCAGGCCAATGTAGAGCAGAATCTTTGTCCCCATCAGGACGAGGAGCGGCACATTGCGGCGCAACAGCCGAAAGTTCTCCACCAGGGACAGCGGGGCCGGATCCGGGGGCCGTTGCCGGGCGCCAGCGGTCCCGAAGACGGTGAGGACCATGGCGGCAAAGATCACCAGACCAACCACGATCCCCATCTTTCCGTAAGCTGGCCGATCGCCGCCCAGGGCCGACACCATGACCGGTGGCACCGCCGCGCCCATCAGGGTGCCGAAGGTCATGAAGACAGTTCGCCAGGACATCAGGCGCGAGCGCTCGTGGTAGTCGTCGGTCATCTCGCCCGGCATGGCCAGGTAGGGCACGGTGAACGCGGCGTAGGACACCGTGTAGACGAAGAGCCACCCGCCGATGAACAGGTACACGCCAGTCTGGCCGGCTGTCGCCGGTACGTTGAAGAGCAAGGCAAAGGACAGGCCGCAGAAGAACGACGCACCGAGCATCCACGGTCGACGGCGCCCGAAGCGGCTCTCCGTGCGGTCGCTCAGCACGCCGATCGGCGGATCAATGAACCCATCGAGCAACTTCGATGCGAACAGCAGGGCGCCAGCGATGACAGGCTCCAGCTTGACGATAGTCACGAGAAAGAACAGCAGGACGATCGACACGCCATTCATCATCGTGGTGGTGGCGAAGGCACCGAGCCCCCAGAATGCGGCGATTCGTGTTGGAACTCGCATGCCAGGATTCTAACGTCATGTGCAGACTGGCCGTATGAATGCTTTCGCCACCATCGCCGGGAGTCACTGCATTGAGCGAGCAGCGCTTCATTCCCCCGGAATTTCTGCGGCCGATGCCGCGCTCACAGTTTAGCTGTCGCCCGGCCTGTGCCCCATCTGGCGGGTTTACAGCCATTTTCGAGGGAATCTGCCATTTCGAGCGGCGTGAAAATTGCCTGACACAGGTCGCGTCGAAGAACGACGCGAGGCACCGAAGGTGCCGTTGTGACGAATACCGGGCGTTCTGGCACTTAGGCGTCTCCCAATGGGGACCCTCCGATTTCCGCTGCGTGCCCAACGCATTGACGATCAGTGCCCTCTGGGGCAGGATAATTCCGGGGTCCACAGAGCGCGGTAGGGCTTCGCCTTTGAATCAGATGAAAGGATAGCCACGTGGATTCCACAGAGACGACCGTCAGATTCCTTGAATCGACGGACCTGTTCTCCGGACTGTCGCATCGGACGTTGAAGAAGCTCGTGCAGGCCGGCGCGGAGCTGCGCTTTCCTCCCGGTGAGAAAGTTACCGTCGAGGGCGAGTCGGTGGCGGGGGCCCGGGCCTTCTCGGAGCGGGGCGTCCTCTTCCATCTCGTCCTGCAGGGATCAGCAGACGTGCGGAAGGGCGGGACGCCGATCGGCACCATCGGTCCCGGTGGCTACTTCGGGGAGCTGTCACTGATCGACGGCGGGCCGCGGACGGCCGACGTGGTGGCCGGTCCAGAGGGCATGACGACCTTTGCACTCGAGAAGTGGACGTTCCGGACGCTGCTGGATGAGCACCCGGAGATCGCGTTCCCGATGCTCAGCAGCATGGCCGCCAAGCTGCGCGCCGCAGAAAGCCGCAACTGATCTCAGGCACAGCGGGCCGTGCGGCTGGCATCTCCGGCGACCGCGTAAATTGCAGTCTGACCCGGAAATATCGGCGGTCTACCTGACTTCCAAATGCAAAGGTAACGCAAATACATCCGCGGCAACAATCGTTGTGGGATGCGCAATAAAGGTCGATGGCTCTACATTGACGCAGTTGCCATTGCCGTAGGTGCCATTGCCGAAGGATTGAACAGAGGAATTAATAGCTATTGGGTCAGCAACCGTGGGGTCAATCTGATAGAGGGTGTTGTTGGCAAATGCTAATAACGGGCTAATAATTGTAGTTGGGGTCCCCTTCAGCAGAGAAACGTAGGCATTGCCCTGACAATCGGCCAGCTCATACAGGACTTTAATGTCACCAGACAAGAATCGTAAATAGGACACATTGATTGCAATGGCAGCGCCATCCCGGAAGTAGGTTCCGCGGAACCCAGATCGACTCCACGATTCGTCACTAACGTGAATGGGCGGAATCCTGCCATTGGCGTCTACCGCTACCAGTCGCTGCTGGCCGGTCGGTTGGCAAACATTGTTTCCTGCCGGGTCTTTGCCTATCAGGGACTGACCTGATGGACAGCCTCTGGGAGCCGCTTGCACTGTTGATGATGCAAACAATACGAGAAATAGCGCCGCCATCAATTTACTAAAAAGTAACCTGAACACTTGGTCAACCTCCGCTTTCGGATTAACTCGGAATGATTGGTTCTGGCAAACGTTAATGGTGGCGAACGCACACGAGCTAAAGCCGGAATACGATTTCTTGTCAGCTTCCTCTCTGATTTACTAGGCTGTCTATCAACCCATCTGATCCGACGATAATCTTTACAATCCGGCGTCGCTCCCGGAAATTGGGGTCAGACTGCATTTTTCAGAAGAGAACCCGGCTCCGGCGCATAGAAGGCCCGGGCGGGCGTCAAGACAGATATCGCGGCACTCAAGTTCTTCCTGAACTGACGGCCAACCTCAGTCCGCAGCGGCGAAGTGGTTTCTCCGGTGTCGGATCACGCGCAGCAGCCGCCAGGGTGTCATGGGAATCTGGGGCAGCATCTCGCCGACAGCGTTCGCTACAGCATTCGCGACTGCCGCCATGGTGACCACGATCGGGCCCTCCCCGACTTCCTTGGCACCGAAGGGTCCATAGGGGTCGATGGTCTCGACCAGGATGTACTCGACCTCGGGCAGCTCGTAGGTCCGCGGCAGCTTGTACTCGAGACGGGACGGATTGAGGATCTGGCCGCCGTCCATCCGGCATTCTTCGTACAGCACCTGGCTCATGCCGGAAAAGACCTGACCGTCCAGCTGGCCTTCCACCGCCAGGGGGTTGAGCGCCCGCCCCAGATCGTGGGCCGCCGTCACCTTGATCACCTTGACCGCGCCGGATTCAGGGTCTACCTCCACTTCGGCCACCTGGGCACCGAAGGAATAGGCCAGCGACCCGGACGGGCGCGGCGAGTTGAAGGACCCGCGGCCCATGATCGCCAGTCCCTGGACGCCATTGAAGGCCTTGCCAAGCGCCTCGCGGAAACTGAAGGACCTGCCGGCTGCGTCGGGTGACTCACCGCGCACCCACACTCGCCGGTGGGCAAATTCCAGGTCGGCCGCGCCAACGCCGAGCAGGCTACCGACAATGCCGGCGAGTTGCGCACGGGCGTCCTCCGCGGCAAGTTTGACGGCGTTGCCGGTCGTGAAGGTGCCGCGCTGGGAGAACGCGCCCCAGTCGAAGGGCGTGATGTCCGAGTCGCCGCCCACGATACGGATGTCTTCCGGTTCCACCCCCAGCACTTCGGCGGCGATCATGCCCATGACCGTGTGCGAACCCTGCCCCATGTCCGGAATGCCGGTGTAGAGCGTCACGACGCCGTCGTCGGCCACCTTCAGCATGGCGGCCGAGGTGTCGTTGGCCGCATTCTTCCCGCCCGAGGCCTGGGCGCCGATGCCGATGCCGATGCCCCGGTACGGAGGCAGCTTGCCGTACTTGGCCGTCCAGCCTGAGCGCTCCACCACCCGGTCGATGCACTCCTTGAGGCCGCAGGACGCGAAGTCACTGCCATCCAGCGCGTGGTGGCCCGGCTCGATGGCGTTCTTCCGGTGGAACTCGGCCGGATCCATGCCGAGCTCCTCCGCCACGTGGTTGAGGTGCTGCATCCAGCCTGCCGAGAGCCGGCCGAAGATGCCCCCGTGGTGGGACCCCTTGGGCACCGTGTTGGTATAGATGAAGCGGCCCCGGTAGCGAACGGCGTCGACTTTGTACAGCCAGTTCAGGTAGGGCGCCGGCAGCCAGAGAATCATGGCCCACTCCGCGTGGGCGCCGGCATCGAAAGTCACATCCGCTTCGAGGGCCCTGATCTTTCCGTCCCGGGTGACGCCGGTGCGGAAGCGGTACCGGGTTTCGCCAGAGCCCCGGAACATGATGAATTCTTCGTCCCCCGTAGCCTTGATCTTCACAGGCTTGCCGGCCTGACGGGACAGCAGCGCCGCGATGAAATGGTGGGGTTTCGCCCGCCCCCGCCCGGTGAAGGCGCCGCCCACATTGCCGTACACGATGCGCACCTGGCTGGTCTCCAGACCGAAGGCCTTCGCCAGAGCCATCTGGTACATCGGTGCACCCTGGGTCGGAGTCCACATGTGGAGCTTGTCGGGGTTGGAAAAGTCCGCGAGCGCGACATGCAGTTCCGCCAGCGTGTTGTGCTGGACCGGTGAGCGGAACTCGTCGGTGATCACAAGATCGCTGGCCGCAAAGGCAGCGTCCGGATCGCCAAAATCCTTCTCGTGGGTCAGCGCCACGTTGCCGGCTCCCCACTCGTGCAGCTGCGGGGCGTCAGGCTGCATGGCTTTGCGCAGTGAAGTGACGGCGGGCAGCAGTTCGTACTCGACCTCGATCAGGTCCAGAGCCGCTTCCGCGATCAGCGGATCAGTGGCGGCGACGGCGGCGACCTCCTCGCCGACGTAGTGCACGAAGCCTTTCGCCAGCAGGGGCTGATTGTCCGAGAACAGCATGTCAGGCGCGTCCGCGCTGGACACCACGGCCTTGACGCCCGGCAGGGCGAGCGCCTTGGAGGTGTCCATGTGCAGGATCCGGGCCCGTGGGTGGGGGCTGCGCAGGATACGGCCATAGAGCATCCCCGGCAGCACGATGTCGTCGGTGAACACGGACCGGCCCGACACTTTCTCGAAGCCGTCCAGCCGGGGCTGGCGGCGGCCGATGACGCTGAGACTTTCAGGCTTGCTCATGCCGTCACTCCCCGGGCCTGGATCCGGGCCCGGCCATGAACTCGCCCACGTGCCGGATCGCTTCCTTCACCTTGATATGCCCGGTGCAGCGGCAAATCACGCCGGCCAGGCCATCGTTGATGTCGTCCTCGGTGGGCGTCGGCGTCGCGTTCAGCACGGCCTGGGCGGACATGATCACACCCGGCGTGCAGAAGCCGCATTGCACGGCGTGATACTCGACGAAGGCCTGCTGGATGGGCGCCAGACGGCCATTTCTTTCCAGTCCCTCGATGGTCGTGATGGACTGGCCATCCCACTCCAGGGCAGGCGTGAGACAGGAGAGCACGGCCTCGCCGCGCCCATTGTTGACCGTGCACACCCCGCAGGAGCCGGTGGTGCAGCCTTCCTTGGTACCCATGAGCTTCAGCTTGCCCCGCAGGACGTCGAGCAGCGTGTGCTGGGAAGTCACCAGAACCTCGTGCGCGTCGCCGTTGACGTGAAGAGTGATAAAACCTTTCTTCATGCCCTGATCTCCTCAGTTTTCCTGGCGCAGTTCATGCACCGCTTTGCGCAGCAGAATCCGCGCCAACTCGCGCTTGTAGGCCGCCGGCGAATAGAGGTTGGTAAGCGGTCCCAGCGCGTCGCGCAGCGTGGCACAGGCGGCGTCGAGTCCGTCATCACCAAGCCCGAGAGCGGCCAGTTGCTCCGCCGCCCCGGTCAGCAGGCGGGGCGCTGTGGTCAGCGAACCGAGGACAATGCGCAGCCGGCTGGCGGTGGTGCCATGGCCGTCGGCCCGAAGCGCGATGGCACCGTAGGAAAAATCCATGCCCTGGCGCGCGGTTTCCTTCAGAAAGACCAGCCGGTCGGTCGTGGGCGGGATCGTGACCATGGTCAGAATCTCGTCGGATTCCCGCGCGGTATGCCGGATGCCGTCCTCCCGGTAAAAGTCCTGGAGCGGTAGCGTCCGTTCGCCCCGACTGCTGGCGAGCGTTACCGTGGCGTCGAGCGCGATCAGCGGCGGCGGCGAGTCCGC
>CAYMKJ010000090.1:0-15896 GCA_964391025.1 uncultured Chromatiaceae bacterium | reverse complement strand
TGCCGCCGCCCAGGTCGCGCACCGTGACGTTGCCCGGGGTGAGGCCCGGCAGGAGGGCGGCACCCGTGCCAGCCGTATTGCCGTACACCGCGAGGCTGCGCGCCGTCGCCACCAGGGCGGCATCCAGGTTGACGGTCCGGGCCTGGCCCCGTAATGCCTGGGAGGCGACCAGGCGGGCGCTGTCGTGGACGGCGCGGGTGAGGGTGTTGTATTGGTGGAATACGCGGCCGAACTCGGCGACCGAGAGGAGCAGAAGCAGCAGCAGGGGCAACGCGATGGTAAATTCCACCACGGCCAGCCCCGCCTGCGCTGCTTTGTTTCGGTTTCTGTCCATGCAGGTTGCCCGGGCTCAGGAATCGCCGCTGGCGAAGTTTCGGTAGAGCTGGATGCGGTAGGGCCCGGGGATGCTGGTCGGGGCGGGCCCTGGCGTTCCGCCGGCCTCGCAGTCAGCGACAAATTCCCCGTAGATCCTCGACTTGGTGCCCTGCTGCTGGGCTTCCTGCAACAGGAAGTAGCAGCCGACGCCGAGGATCGGCAGATCGGTCTGGCCGTTGTTGGTTCCCGTGCAGTCTGCGATTGGCACCGGCATGATGCGGCGCTCAAAAGCGGCGGGACCGGCCGGCGCCGGTTGCAGATCGAAGTTGCCACTTTCGACGCGATTCGTGTAGTCGCTGTAGTTGAAGCTGACCTGTGACGCACTGCTGATGGCCGTGCCACCCTGGGTGACCTGGCCGGTCGTGTCGTTGTAGTCAAGGGCCGGTGTTGCCTGTCGGATCACGACGTCGGGCGGGTAGATATCCCGGGAGCTGCCCAATGGCCCCGTGTACCTGTTGAACCGGGTGTTGAGGCCCTGGGTGACCGGCCCCACGTCGTTGCCGGGCTGGGTCGGGAGCGTGTCGCCGGTAAGGCAGCCGTCGTAGCCGCCCGCCAAATTCTCACGAACCACGCTAGCGCCACTACCGCCGAGGCGCAGCAGCTGAAAATTACCGGGCCCGATGGGCCCCTGGTTACCGGACGCCGATTTCAGCACATGGACCAGCCCGGGCTGGAAGCCCCAGTAGGGCGCCGCGCCTCCCTGGGCCGGCGGCGTGCCGCACACCACCAGCGGCACCAGGTTGCAGGCCCGCACTATCGTCGGGCTGGGTCCCGCCACCGCGCTGGCGCCCACCACCTTGTCATTGAAGCCGATGACCGGGATGAGCCAGGCAGGCATCCGGAAGTTCTGCGCGTGAACCCGCACGTACTCGGCGGGCGTGCTGCCGGCACTGAAGGGCTGAAGGGTGCTGGAAAACTCCACCGTCACCGTCAGTCCGCCGCTTGATATGGACCGGCCGAGTTCCATATTGCCGGCCGCCGTGCCGTTCAGCCCGAGCAACGAAATCGCGGCAGCTCTGGCGCCAATGACGTCGCCCGACTGGTCCAGCACCTTGGCGGCGGCGAGCGCTGCGGCATCGACTGAATTCTGCAGTCGTGACTTGTTGAGCAGCATGTGCGAACCGTCAAGGGCGAGGCCGGCCATTGCCAGGATAGCCAGCATGGCTACGGCAATGAGTACCAGAATCGCTCCGCCCTGCCCACCTGGCAGGGTCGAGCGATCCGCCCGTCTACGTGCAGCGTGCTTCATCGCGTTCTACCCAGTGCTCGGCTGTTGCCTAGTTATCGTTACTGATGATGATGTCCTGCTTGATATCCTTCGGGTCGGAGACGCCCTTGCGGTAGGCCTCGACCGCCGCATTGATGCGCGAGCCGTCGCCGTGATCGATCGGATTGTTGTCCACCGGAGCTGCCGGATTGGCGATCTGCGCCTGCGTCATCTGCCGTACCGAATTGCCGAAGTCGGCCTCAACGGCCTCCGGGCCGGTGGCACAGCCTGCCGCGAGCAGCGATCCGCTGACAGCGAGAGCGTGAAAAATCTTGATCGTGTTCATGTGCATATCCCTTAGTTACTGAACCTCGTGACCGAACTCGCCATCCGTGCCACCTGCCTGCTGGGTCTCGGTCTTGGCGGGCTTCTTCCCCTCCATCCGGCCCATGATGTAGAAGTCTGTGTCATTGGGCTCGACGAAGCTGTCGGTGGGCAGCCGCAGGTCCTTTGCCGCGATCGGCTTCGCCAGGTGCGGTGTCACCGCGATGAGCAACTCGGACTCGCCCTTCTGGAAGCTTTGGCTGCGGAACAGGTAGCCGAGGATGGGCAGGTCACCCAGTCCCGGGAACTTGTTGACAGCCTCACGCAAGCTCTCGTTGATCAGGCCCGAGATAGCGATGGTCTGGCCGTCCTTCAGTTCCACAGTGGTGCTGGTGCTGCGCTTGGTCAGCGCCGGCACCACGAACCGGGAGAGCGAATCCGGGACATCGATCACGATGTCGTTGGTCGGGACCAGTTCACTCACCGTGACATTGATGGTCAGATTGATGTCGCCAGACCCGAGCACGATTGGCAGGAACTTCAGCCCCACGCCGAATTCCTTGAACTCGATCGTGACGGTGTCGTTGCCCTGGGGAACCGGGATCGGGAACTCCCCACCAGAGAGGAACTTGGCTTCCTGCCCGGTCAGCGTCGTCAACGTGGGCTCGGCAAGAATCTTGGCCAGGCCCTTGTTCTTGGCTGCGTTGAGCGCCATGTTGAATAGGAAGTCATCGCTCAGGAAGCTGGCGAACAGCCCCTTGTCGCCAATAGTCAGGGGGTTTGGCGAGAACTCGCTGATGGCGGGCCCCCAGGGCGCGACGCCGCCGAGGACCGGAATCCGTCCACTTGCTCCCAGGGTTGCGTCGTTGAATACCACGTCGGGGAAGCGGGCACCGCCGTTGACACCGCCCAGCTTCCAGTTGCCGGTAAGGCCGGCGGCATTGAACCTCGCGTCGAGTGAGCGCAATTCGGAGCGGTTGATCTCGGCCACCTTGACGCTCAGCATGACCTGCTGCGCCCCGGACACTTCCATGAGATTGATCACCGTTCCCACGGCGCGATCGTCGCGCCCGGAGCCGCCCTCCTGCTTGAACTCGGTCTCGTCCTTGGCCGTGCTGACCTGGGCGAGGTAGCCGTCGGCCACACGCAGCGCCGTGTTCATCGCCAGCGCGCTGGACACGCGACCCGCGAGCACGATCGAGCGCTGGCTCGAATAGACCTGGATGGTCTCGGCCGGAAGCAGTTCGTGCAGCTTGCCCTTCAGGGACTCGAGGTCGTGCGTTACCTCGACCGCGACGGTGCCAATGAGCTGGTCGCTCCTGTCCCAGAGCAGCACGTTGGTCGTGCCGAGGTCCTTGCCCAGCACATAGAGCTGAGTGGCCCGCAGGATCAGGATGTCGGCAATATCGGGGTTACCGACCGAAACCCTCGAGGCTGGTGCTTCGAGTCGGACCACCTTCGACTTGAACAGCGGCACCACCAGCGCTTCGCTGGAGCCGCCGTGCAGGGCGGGAGCGGTCGACTGCTGCGCCTGGAGCGTACACGGGAAGGCAAGCAGAGCGGCTGCTGCGATCAGCGTGGCGCGACTGGTGAGCAATTGCAGGTAACGCATAATGTTGTCCTTGGTTTCCATTCCATGAGGTCGACGGACTCCCTGGGGAGCCAGTCTTTCGGGTCGTGTCAACCGTCAGCCTTTTCGTTTTGCACCTTGGTCCCGCGAATCAGGATTACGCTGGATCCCTGGGTCGGAGCAGCGCGCTTGACGGCCCGCCGTGGCGCGGGCGCGGCCGCTGGCGGCGGCGGCTGCTGGGCCACGAGCACGAGGGTGTCGGTCGGGTTGCGCAGGGCGAGCTGAATGGTGCCTTGTTCCTCCCACTGGACGAGCAACTCGGCTTGCTTGGGGTCGAGTTCGAGCGTCACGGCGCGAACGACCACCGGCTCGTTCTTGCTCGTCGCCACGGTTTGGTCTACCGCCAGCACCTTCACCATATTGATGATGGTTTCGGTGACGGCCAGCCGGGTCGTGCTCGTCTCCAGGCGCGTCCCGAGCACGTCCACGAAGTTGCCCGGAAGGAGGAATCCGGCCACGCCTATGACGTCGTTCACCCGGACTGTGACGGCCCGCTTGTTGGGCTCAACCAGTGCGGCGAGCGAGCTGCCGGCCCCGGCACCAGCAATGCGCTCCGTGAGGATGATCTCGCCATCGAGGATATCGCCCTTGACGACGCTGCCATCGATGTCCTTGAACTCGCGGACGGCGCCCGGGGGCAGTATGCTTACCGGCACATCAACAATCTTGACGTGCCGCGACTCGATCTTGGTCCCGTAGGGGATCTTCATGGCCGCGGCCACGACCGAAACCGTGGCGGTTTCGCCTCCGATGGCCGACGCGAGCTTGGTCTTGACGTAGTTGTTGGCGACCCAGGCTGCGCCGGCCGCAATGACCACCGACAGCAAGACGAGCATCAGGCCTCTTTTATTAAACATCTCTAGCGTCCTCCATCTATAGCCATTGCGTGCGCCGAATGCTCGCTTGGCTTGAGTGAAATGAAATAGTTCTTCCAGGCCCAGTCCATGTGCTCGCGGGTGACGTGGCGTGGCTGGCCAAGGTAAGCCGCGTGATCCATGGCGATGCCGAGAAGATCGCGCGGATGACAGGGCGCCATGGGCGTGCCCTGCCGTTGGTGAAGGTCCTCGATGACGTGATCGAGCACGTCCACGTCACAGCTGATGCCGTGCTCGGCACAGACCTGGCCCCAGATGCGGCGGTATTCGTCGGGCCGCAGGTAGTGGAACTCGATCTTGTAGCCGATGCGGCGGAGGAACGCCTCGTCGGCAAGGTCCGTAGGGTGCAGGTTGGTCGAGAACACGAGAACCACGTCGAACGGCACACTGAAGTGCTGGCCGGCGCCAAGGCTCAGGTAGTCCTTCTTTTCCTCGAGGGGGACAATCCAGCGATTGAAGACTGTTTCCGGGGCGACGCGCTGCCGGCCCATGTCGTCGATGATGAAGATGCCGTTGTTGGCCTTGAGTTGCAGTGGTGCGAGAAAATTCCGGGTGTCCGGGTCGTAGCGCACGTCCAGCATGTCCGCGCTCAGCTCGCCACCGCTGACTACCACGGGCCGCTGGCAGGCGACGAACCGCGGGTCGAAGCCGTGCTCCAGCATGATGTTCGGGTTTGGCAGGAACATGTCCTGCGGCCGGTGGAGTACCGGGTCGAAGATCTCGAGCACCGCTTCATTGATGACTATCGCGTGCGGAATGAGCGTCACCTGCGGGAAAACGCGCGACATCCGCTGCGTCAGGTAGGTCTTGCCGGTGCCCGGCGGTCCGTAGATGAAGATCGCACGGCCAGAGTTCAGCGACGGCCCGAGCTGTCCGAGGATCTCGTCCCGCACGACCACATCGGCGTACGCGGCTTTCATGGACTGGTGGGTCACGGAGCGGTCGTGCACGGTCTGGGCACGCACGATCGTCGTGTAAGTATCCAGTGGCACCGGCGCCGGGCCGACGTAACCACCGCGCGACATGGCTTCCTTGGCGCTGGCCCGACCGCGCTCGGTCAGTGCGTATCGCAGGCTGGAGGCCGCGTCCCCGGTGGCGGGACCACGGACCTCGATGCGCGCCTCCTTGCGCATGAAAGTGAGGACGGTCTCGATGATGGGCCCGGCCAGCGCGAGTCTGGTCGTCAGCTCAGACATGGTGAGCACACCGCCCTGCAGCAGGTGCTTGGACAACAGGTCAGCGACGAAGGTCTCCTGCAGCCCGGTGTCTTCGAGTCGTACGGGCCGGGGCGCCAGCTTCTGCAGCCGCGGCAGCAGGCCGGGCGCGATCTGGGCGCTGGTTTTCGTTGCAGTGTCCATGCTCTGCTTAACCCTGCCTGGCGATTCGACTAACACTTACAGACCGATCAACGTGGCGGCGAGCGTGCCGGCGACGATGGCCCCGGCGTAGGGAATCCGGCCGGCCAGAGCGCTGGCCTGAGCGCTGATCGCCTCGACTGCCGGCGTTTCGAGCACCGACCAGCGGCGCCAGCCCAGGGCGGCAAGCGCCAGAGCGGCGCCGGCGACGAGCGTAAAAGCGACCGCCAGCACTGCGGTTTGCGGTCCGACCAGGGCGCCCAGGGCGCCCATCAGTTTCACGTCACCCGCGCCCATGGCGCCGGCAACGTACAACGGGAGCAAGGCAAGCAATCCCACGGCGGCACCGCCCAGGACGAGGCCGATGCCGGCAGTGCCATGCGAGCCCACCTGCAGGGCGCAGGCCGCGAGCACGGTGCTGCCGACGAGCACGTTCGGAATCCGGTGTGTCCGGGTATCGATCCAGATCGCCGGAAGCCCGACCGCCAGTACAACCACAGAAGCCCACATCCCCAAGATCTCCGGAGGGTGCGGCGCACCCCCTTGGCCAAAGTTCCGCTGAAGTGGAGCAGGGGTGAGTTACGGTCACCCCTGCTCGTGTTTCAGCCCGCGTCTTAAGGCAGCAGAGCCGTGATGTTGGTAATAACACCACCGACTTTGAGGCCAAGAGCCTGGAAGGCAAAAATGACCGCAGCACCCACGAGCCCGCCTGCAATGGCGTACTCGACGGTGGTCAGGCCCTGTTCGTCACGAAGGAAACTCATCAGCTGGGTTTTCATTGCTCACTCACCTCTGTTGTGTTGTTGACGTCTTCTAAACTGCGGCCCGGCGAAAGTCCCGGGTCAGTCGGTTCGCGTGGCCAACCCCTCAGCTGCGTCGCTGGTGCGCTACTGCTGAGCGATCAATGCCTCCTAGAACGTGGGCGTATTTATAGTCGGCGGCGGCTCGCGCTTGTTAGGACTTTGCTGCGCAATCCTGGAACTTTGCAGTGGCATGGCACAGGCAAAGCATGGAAGTTAGACGTGGTGCACACAGTGCCCGCCCGTGACGACGTTACGCGCCCGACTTAAGGGTGGTATCCGCCGGGAACAAGTCGGACGATCCGGAATCAGCGTGATGGCGTTCACGCTTTGCCGGCAGGGGTCTTGTCATAGCGCAAAGCAGTTCACGGCAGCAGTTCGCGCCGGGTATCTAGTATGCAAACAGCTCGGGCGCCGAGACCGGCAGATGCTGGTTGCCCCCATGAAGGATGGCTGTTGTGGACTCGCTTAAGCTGCTGTGGGTGGACATGACCATAGAAGGCACGGCGCCGGAGGTGCCAGCCGGCATGGCAGCGTATTGCCGGATCGTCCCCGCCAACAATAAGCGACCGATGGACCAGCAGGTGCTGAGTGTGCGGCCGGACGCGGTGGTCTTCGATTTCGATTACCCCGACAAGATCAGCCTCGGCATGGCCGAAAGGCTGAAGGCGGATCACCCGTCGGTGCCGATGGTGTTCCTGACCGTGCAGCATTCCGAGGCCCTGGCAGTGTGGGCTTTCCGCAGCCGGTTCACGGACTACCTGGTCAGACCTGTCCCGGATGCCGATGTCGATCGGTGCCTCATGCTGCTCCAAGACATTGTCATCGTGAAGCGGAATCAGGCTTCCCGCGATATGCCGGTAATGTCCGTGCCGATGCCGGATGAAGTGCCAGCGGCGGTGATGTCGGCAAGATCCCTGCTGCCAGCGCTGCACTTTATCGAGAGCAACCTGAGCTCCAGGCTGGTGGCCGAGGACATGGCGCGCCTCTGTTGCATGAGTCCCTTCCGCTTCGGTCGCGCGTTCAAGGAAGCTTTCGTAGTCTCCTTTCGCGACTACGTGGTGCATCTCCGGCTGAAGGAAGCGGCACGGCTGTTGGAGAACCCTCAGGCGCAGGTCACCCAGGTGGCCTACGCGGTGGGCTTCAACGACCTCTCGCACTTCAGTCGGATGTTCAGGCGTCAATTCGGCGTCACGCCCTCGGCGGCGCAGGACGCCACCCGGGCAACTAAACAGGCCGGTAAACGGTCGATCGAGTTCCCATCGCTGGCTCCTCCGGAGCTTCAGCCGCCTGGTTGACGGACCCATTACTCGAAAGTCCAGGCTAAGGGCATAGAATCCCTCCCTGTTCGCCGTCACCGAATGTTGCGATGACCATGGCCGGGAATTCCTGGACGATACTGAACGTCGCTTTCCGCCCGTTTTTCCTGCTGGGCGGACTTTTCAGCATGGTTGCGGTGCTGGTGTGGCTGGCGGCGTTGCACGGTCTTGGCTGGGCCCCGGCGGCCACGGACCCGGTGGCCTGGCACGCCCACGAAATGTTGTTTGGGTTTGCCGGCGCGGCGATCGCGGGTTTCCTGCTGACCGCCGTCGCCACCTGGACCGGGCGCCCGAAGGTCGCGGGCCCTGTACTCGGCGCGTTGGTGGTGGCCTGGGTCGTTGGCCGCATCGCCATGCTGCTGGGTCAGGTGCTGCCCGACGCGGTCGTAGCAATCGCTGACCTGGCCTTTCCCATCCTCCTGGCGGCAATCGCGCTGCGGGAAATCATCGGCGGGAACAGCCGGCGCAACTTCGGCATCGCGGCAGTGGTGGCGGGCTTTGCCACTCTCGACGGGGTCTTCCACCTCGGACGATCGGGTCTCTGGCCCGGCGCAGAGCGGGTTGCTCTGTTCCTGACCGCCCACGGGCTCCTCGTGCTGATCACCGTGGTTGGTGGGCGCATCATCCCCAGCTTCACCGGCAACTGGTTGCGACTGCGTGGCGATTCCCACCTGCCGCGGTCGCGAGCCTGGCTCGAGACGGTCCTCATTCCCCTGGTCATCCTCGCGGGAATTACCGACAGCATCGGCTTGCCGGCGATGGTCGTCGCCGCACTGTCCCTCGCCGCGGCGGCGCTCCATGCGTTGCGACTGTCTGGCTGGCGGGGGCGCGCCACCGCAGCAGAGCCGCTCGTCGCGATACTGCATGTGGCCTACGCGTGGCTGCCAATCGGTTACCTGTTGCTTGGCCTGACGGCACTCGGGTTGCCGTTGCCGCGCTCCGCCGCCCTCCATGCGCTGACCATGGGTGGCATCGGCACCATGATTCTCGCCGTCGTCACGCGCGTGGCTCTCGGCCATACGGGACGGGCCCTCGTAGCAGCGCCCCTGACTGTCGTGGCGTACGTCGTGCTCAGTGCCGCCGTGCTCGTCCGCATCCTGAGCCCGCTCGCCCCCGGGTCGTCTCTCGCGCTCATCGACGTCGCTGGGGCAGGGTGGTTCGCCGCGTTCGGATTGTTCCTCGCGGTGTATTGGCCCATCCTTACGCGACCCCGGGTGAATGACGGAGATCGAAATGGCTAGGACGTCTACGAAGGTTGCACTCATTACCGGGGGCAGTTCGGGTATTGGCCGGGCCGCTGCGGTGGCTTTCGCGAAAACCGGCGCCCGTGTGGTCGTGGCGGCCCGCCGGCGTGCGGAGGGCGAGGCAACGCTGCGGCTGGTGGAAGCTGCCGGCAGCGAGGGCATCTTCGTGCCGGTGGATGTTCGCCACGCCACTGAAGTGAGAGAGATGGTGGCAGCCTGTGTCGAGGCCTACGGTGGACTCGACTACGCCTTCAACAACGCCGGGATTGAGGGCAGCGCCTTCGTCAAGACGGCGGACTACGACGAGGAAACCTTCCGGCAGGTGATCGACGTGAACCTGACCGGGGTGTTTCTGGCGATGAAGTACGAGATTCCGGCGCTGCTGGCCCGGGGTGGTGGTGCCATCGTCAATATGTCATCGGTCGCTGGGCTGATTGGCGGCGTGGTCGGGGCCGCCTATCACGCCAGCAAGCACGGCGTCATCGGGCTCACCAAGACAGCCGCGCTGGACTACGCCCAGTCGGGAATTCGCGTCAACGCGGTGTGTCCCGCGGTGATCACCACCGACATGGCGAGCAGGCTCTTTTACAAGGACCCCGAGGTCGCAAAGCAGATCGTCGCGATGCACCCCATGGGCCGGGTTGGCACGGTCGACGAGGTGGCCAGTGCCGTGGTCTGGCTGTGCTCCGACCAGTCGGGATTCATCACGGGGGAGACCTTGCGCATCGACGGAGGGATGCTGGCCGGCGTGACCTGAGGCCCCGGACCAGATGGATTAGCCCGTTGCCGGCCTCGCAGCCGGCAACGGGCCATCCAAGTTCTCAGTCCGGCTTAGTCCTTGGACTTCGTGATTTTTGACCCGTCCAGCGAGATGCCCGCCATCAGGCCCGACTGGCCGACGACGAAGCCCAGGATGGGTTCATTGATCTTGGTCAGATCCACTTTGGCGTTGGCGCCGACATTGATCAGGGTCACGGAGCCGTCGGCGCCGGCCTTCCAGCCGTTGCTGTCCCGAAACTTCTTCAGGCTGTTGGCGTCCATGAACGCCATGATGATGTCCTTCTTCTCGGCGCCGGCCTGCAGGCCAACGGAACCGGACATGATGTCGTAGTGGGCGACGATCTTGCCGCCGATCAGCAGGGCCCCCTGGCCACCTTCACCGGCGATGATGAAGCCCGCCTTGACGACGCCCGGAAAGACCAGCACGCCAGCGGCCTTTTTGGTTACTTCGTCGGAGCCCTGGACCTCCTTGTGCAACCGCTCCATGGCAAAGCCGACCTTGCTGTCGACTTCGGCTGGCGTGGCTGCTGAGGCATTCTGTACCGGCATTGTTACAGCCATCGCCAGCAGGCTTGTGGCAAAGCCGAGGCGCAGGCGGGACGTGAGGGTGGTCATGACGTGTTTTCTCCTGGTGGAATAACGCCAACCGGTTCTTAGACCGCGCAACTGGAGCAGCGGTCCGTGTAGGGTACCGTCCTGAGGCGTTCCGCCGCAATCTCGGCCCCGCAGCCCGCGCAAGTGGTGTAGTGGCCGGCGTCGAGGCGGCGCAAGGCGACGCTGATCTGATTGAGCTCGCCAGTGGCGGAATCGCTGATCGCCGCCAGCACCTCGTCGTTGCTTCGTTGTACGGCCTGATCCGCAAAATCGGCCACCAGCGGGTCCCGCTCGTGGCGCAGATCCGCATTGGCACTCGCCGTGCGGCTCCTCAGCTCGGCCTGGCGTTTCAGGAGTTGGTCGCGAATCGCGCTCAGATCTGGCACGGGGTACTCCTTCAGGAAGTCCGGAGGCCTAAGGATGACACGAGAGCGGGCAAGGATTGGATAAGTACTGCCCCCGATGATAATTGGTGGCCTACCAGGGCACGATCTTGCCGTCATAAGTGATCAGCCGGCCGTGCATGGCGGGCTCCAGCGCCTCAATCCGCGCCATGACCAGGCGGGCGCTGTCGGCCGGGGACAGGGCGGCACCGGTCCAGCCGGAATCCCGCATCAGCTGGGTGTCCACCCGGCCCGGGGAGATCATGACGACGATGATCCCTCGATCCCGGGTCTCGGTTTGCAGGATGCCCATCGCCATCAGGTGCGCGGCCTTGCTCATCTTCATGAAGTAGTGGCCACCGAACAGGCTGCCAATGCTCTGGGCGCCGAGGCCGCCGCCGAGGCTGATGATTTTCTTCTGGCGACTGGCGGTGACCTGGGGCAGGAACGCCTGGCTGACGCGGAGTGCGCCCAGCGCGTTCACGTCGAGCACGCGCTGGCCCTCGTCGAAGTCCATGGTGCCCAGCGTCTGGTGGCTCAGGTTGCCGTAGATGCCCGCGTTGTTGAGGAGCACGTCCACAGGCTGTGCCGCGTAGCGCGAGGCCAGTGCCCCGACCTGGTCGTCCCGGGTGACATCGAGGGTCTCGATGCGAATGGCCGGGAACCTCACTGCCAGCTGGCGAAGATCACTGGCCCCGGGGATATCGCGGCAGGTCGCAAGGACGTTCCAGTGCTGGGCAGCGTACTGCTCCGTGAACGCCAGCCCGAGCCCACGGCTGGCGCCGGTGATGAGCACCGTGGGCTGGTTCGCTGAGAAGCTGGCGTGCGTGGTCATCGGCAATACTCCCGGCAACCCCATACTACCTGACGGTATGCTGGACCCCGGAGGTGCAATCCATGAAGCGTCGCGATGCCCTGAAAGCCCTGGTGGCTGGCGCTGCGGTCCCGGCGACCCTGGCGGCCGCACCGGACCCGGCGACCACGGTGACCGCCGAGATCGAGGCGCTGCTGCGCCGGACGGAGGTGATCTGGAATTCCCAGGACACGGCGGCGCTGCGGGACCTGTGGGACCGGGATGACCCGGAGCCCTTCTACCTGGCGGGTGAACAGGAGAACTGGTTTGTCGGCTGGGACGCCGTGAACCGCTACCTGGCACCCACCGGCCGGAAGGTCACCGAGGCGATCCGGGTGAAGTTCTACGACATCAAAGTCCGGCTGCTGGCCCCGGATCTCGCCTTCGCGGCCTACTGGATGCGCACCGACATGAAAGTGGTCTTTTCGCCCAAACCCTTTGGCTCGGACAACCGGGCCAGCGCCACCTTCCGCCGCAAGCCCGACGGGTGGAAATACCTGTGCTACATGGAGGGCTTCCAGGCGCCGACGATCTACCTGCAGAAGCTTTTTGAGAAGGACGTGTCGCCGGACTACTTGGAATTCTCTGAGCGGCTGAAGAAGGACAAGGGTTGAGTCAGCCCCGTCTTTGCCGGGAACCCATGCTTTACGCCATGAAGTGTGCGCTGGAGGCAGACATGCGACATTCCGGACTGTTGGTGACGTGGGCGCTCCCGTTGCTCTGCGTTTCCCTGCTGGTGGCCTGCGCCGGCCGGGACGCGCCGGACGGGCCCATGCACCAAACCCCTGAGTTGGTGTCAGTGAAAACGCTGCAGCGCTGGCACGAGGAGAAAGCCCGAGGTGGTCCGACCTTCAGCGGCAGTCCGGCCTGGCGGGCGCACGCTGAGTTTGTGGAGCGCGAGTTGCGGGCCCGCGGTGTCGCCGACCTCGCCCGGGAACCGGTGCGCTACCAGCGCTGGTTCACGGCCGACGATCCGGCTGTCCGCCGCTGGACCCTGTCGATTGCCGGCGCATCGGTGCCAGTCGCCTCCTACTGGGCCTACTCGGGCTCGACCGGCGAGCAGGGCGTGACGGCACCCCTCGTCTACTACGATCCGCAGTCGCCACCGGCGTCGATCGAGGGCCGGATTGTGGTTTTCGATATACCGACGCTGCCGGATCCCGTGCCGCCAATGTTTGCGCCAGCCGGGCACGAGTTTGCGACGGCGGATCTTGAGGGCGAAGACCGTGGCCTGATCGCCGACCAGTGGTACCAGGTGAACTACGCCACGCGCTTCGGCCGGTTCGGTGAAATTCTCCAGAAGGGCAAGGCGGCGGGCGGCGTCGTGATCTTCGACATGGGCCCGGCGCGAGCCCGGGGCATCTACACGTTCCCGCTGCTTAAAGTCGGTGAACTGGGCGTGCCGGCGCTGTATCTCGACAGGGTGGCGGGCAAGACCGTGCGGGCCGCGGCAGGCAGCGGCCAGGCCGCCACCCTGCGACTCCTTGCGGAGCGTGAAGACACCGAGACCTGGTTTCTCACCGGCATACTCCCGGGACGCAACTATGGCACGCCGGACGACAGGCTTGTCCTGCTCGTCACGCACACCGACGGGCCCAACCTCACCCAGGAGAACGGCGCGCTCGGCATTCTCGCGCTAGTCGATTACTTCAACCGCGTGCCCCAGGCGGAGAGGCAACGGTCGCTGCTCATCGTGCTGGACCCCCAGCACTACATGCCGGGCAGGCATCTCGTGAACTGGTACGAGCGTCACCCCGATGTGACAGCACGGATTGTCGGCGCCGTTGGCGTGGAACAACTGGGACAGCGCGAATACACGGAGCAGGGCGCTGCCTTCCTGCAGACCGGCCGCCCGGAGGTCTCCGTGTTCTTCACGCAGGACGATCCGGTGCTGATCAGCGCTGCGCAAGCCGCGATCAGCGCGGAGCGGCTGCACCGGACCGAACTGCGGGTGCCAGCCCGCCAGGGCCAGGGCCGCTGGATCGGCCTGGCCGACGTGGCCGTCGAGCGCGGCTGGCCCGCGTTCGCGCTCAATACCGAGATGAGTGCCTACTGGTCCACGGTGCCCGGCATCGAGTCCTTCGATGCAGGGCTTTGCCGGCAGCAGCTGTCGGTCCTGGTGGAACTCACCCGCACGCTGCTGGATGCCGGGCGCCCGGCAGGCGGATAATAGCTCATGAACAGAAATGCCAGGTTCTTGCCCGCGCTCTGCGCCTGCCTCCTGACGATGGTCATTACCAGCTGTGGTCGTGCCCCGGATCAACCCGGGGTGCTGATCGAGGGCCAGCGTCTGGCGGTCGTCGACATGCACCTGCATACCGGCACCTGGGAGGCGATGACGCCACAATTCCAGGAGCGGGTAGCCGAGCGCGTGCCGCGGGCATTCCGGTGGGTCATGCCCTACCTCATGCCGTACATGCTCAGCGGCAAGGCGATTCTCCGGGAAATCGACAATGCGGGCATCAGTGCCGGTAGTGTCTTCGCGCTCTACAGTCCCCATACCACCGGCACTGCGACCAACGAGTTCGTTGCCAATGAGATCGCGCTCAATCCGCGACGGCTGTTCGGGTTTGCCAGCCTGAAGGTCGACCAGTGGAACACCAACGGGCCGGAGCAACTCGCAAAGCTCGAAGCTGCCCTGAAAGATCCCGGTAAGTTCGTGGGTGTCAAACTGGCCCATGGGCACCAGCAGTTCCGCTTCGACGACGAACGGTATTACCCGATCTACGAAATTGCGGGGCGCCTCCACAAGCCCATCTATTTGCACACGGGCACCAGCCCCAATCCGGGAACGCGAACGGAACCGCCCTACGCAGACCCCGTTTACCTCGAAGAGGCCATCCGCCGTTACCCGGACACGATTTTCATCCTCGGGCACACGGGCTACGACAGCGATCGCAAGGCCCTGACGTTTACGGATTCCGCGCTCCGCCTCGCCGCTGCGTACCCCAATGTCTACCTTGAGCCCGGCGCGCTCGGTGCAGAGCGGGCATCGAATGTGCTCGATGACTTTCTGGCGCGGCTCAAGGCGGCCAACGTCATTTCCAAGATGATTTACGGCTCGGATGGCCCGCAGCAGCCGGGTTACGTCAAGGGCCACCTGGAGCGCTTCGTAGCCGGCATGCAGAAAGCCGGTTACTCGGTGGAGGAGATGCGCGCCATCCTGTCGGGTAACTTCAGCCGTGTGTTCGGGCTGCCGCCGTTTGCGGTGGAGGCTGCAAAGTGAAATTTCGCGCTTGTGTCAGGGCCGGGGCAGTCGCGGCCGTCCTTGCCGCCCTCGGTGTCACGAGCGGCTGTGGCTCCGGGCCGCCGGCCCCGAAACGCCTGGTCGAACTCACGGGTGAGATCCGGCTGCCGCCGGAGGCCGGAGCAGGTGGCAAGGTTTACGTGAGTCTGTTTCAGGCCTGGTCCCTGGAGGGCGAGTTGCGGCACCCCCTGCAGCTGATCGAGAGTTTCGAGGCGGCGCCCGGTGCTTTCAGTCATAAGTTCGAGTACCCGGAAAACACGGGAGAGGGCCTTGTCGTGTTCGCCTGGGTGGACCTCGACGGCGATGCTGTGCACTGTACGATGAGTTCACGCGGGGACCTGTCCGGATTGTCTGCAGTCACGACGTTTCCCGCCGACCAGGTCAGCGTGACCGTGACCCTGACGGAACCGTGCCGGGGGCCGGACTGGTTCTACCCGCCCAGGGCCGATCGGGAGAAATGAACCACCGCCCTGATGACTGCTGAACCTGCTGTACGCAACGCCTACCTCTGGCCGGTGCGGCTGGCTGCGGGTGTCAGCCGGGGCAACCTGCTGACGCTGTATTACGCGGCGTTCGTCTCGATCGGCTTCATCAGCCTGCTCAACTTCCTGCAGCCCTACATCCTGATCGAGAACCTGCAGATACCGAAGGGCGAGCAGGGCGCCGTCACCGGGCAGCTCGGCTTTGTCTCCGAGCTGACGATGATCTGCCTGGGCCTGCTCATCGGAGCCTTTTCCGACCGGGTCGGGCGCAATGCGCTGTTCACCCTGGGCCTGGTGCTGCTCGCAGCGGGTTACGCGGGCCTCGGTCACGTGGCGAGCCTGCCCCAGATGTTTGGCCTGCGCCTGCTGCTGGCCGTCGGGGCTTGCCTGGCCGGCGTGATGCTGACCTCGACCCAGACCGACTACCC
>CAYMKJ010000089.1:0-5460 GCA_964391025.1 uncultured Chromatiaceae bacterium | reverse complement strand
CTGCCGCCAGGCCGCGAGGTTCACCGCCACAATGTCGTCGACGTGGATGAAGTCACGCACCTGCTCGCCGTCGCCATACCCGTCGCTGCCGGTAAACAGGCGGATCTCATCGCCGGTCTTCAGCTGCTCGCGGAAATGATGGATGACGCTCGCCATCTTGCCCTTGTGGGCCTCGCCGGGTCCGTAAACGTTGAAGTAGCGCAGCCCGACGACCGGCGACCGGAACGTCGCCGTGACGTGGCGGACGTGGCGATCAAACATCAGCTTGGAAAATGCGTAGACGTTGATCGGCCGCTCGCAGTCCTCGCTGACTCGGAAGTCCCGCCCGGCGCCGTACACCGACGCGGACGACGCGTAGACCAGCGGCACCCGGCGCTCGGTGGCATACCGGAGCAGGTGCCGGGAAAAGTCGTAGTTGGTGCGCATCATCAGGAGACCGTTCCACTCGGTCGTGTCGGTACACGCGCCCTGGTGAAAGATCGCCTCGAGCTTCGGTGAAAACTCCTGGCCCGCCGCCATGCGCGTGGCGAACTCGTGCATGTCCAGGTATTCAGCGATCCGGCAGTCGGAGAGATTGAGAATCTTGTGCGCGTCCCGCAGATCGTCGACCACGAGAATATCAGTGTGCCCGGCACGGTTCAGAGCCCGGACGAGATTGCTGCCGATGAAGCCGGCGCCGCCGGTGACAATGATCAAGTGGCAGCCCTCATGGCAGCGTGACCTCTGCATTCTGGCGGGCCGACACCTCCCGGTAAAGGCGCGCGTAACGATCAGTCATCGTGGCGGCGGAAAACTCCCGCGCACGCAACCGGTTGGCCGCTGCCACACGGGCGCACAGTGCAGCATCGGCCTGGAACGCCGCCACGGCCGCCTCAAGCACCTCGGGCTCATCGGGCCTCACCAGCACGCCGTTCTCCCCGTCCCGGATGATTTCGGGAATACCGCCGACGGCCGTGGCGACCACCGGCAGGCCGGCTTCGAGTGCATCGATAAGCGCAGAACCGAGACCCTCATGGCGCGAAGGGTAAAGAAAGAGATTGAAGGCGGCCAGATAGTCCCCGACATTGCCGACCTCACCGGTAAAGAACAGGTTGTCGAGACCGGCGGCAGCCTGGCGCAGGCGGACCTCGTCCCGCCCCGCCCCAACGAGCACGAAGCGCACATTCGGGCGGGCAGTCTGCCAACGGCGCGCGAGCGCAATGATCTGCAGCTGGCCCTTGTGGGAGTCGTCGAGCGCGCCCACATGGCCCACCAGGAAGTCGCCGCCGAATCTGGCGCGCAGGTTTTTCACATTAACCCGGTCCACCGGGAGACTGCTGCTTGCGCTGGGGATCACCGTGACTGGCAACCGCGCCTCGAGCCGGGCCAGCGCGGCGCGGATGGCCTCTGAGATCGCCACAACGGCGGCGGCCGAACGGTACATCCGGCGGTTCAGGACGGAGACCGTCGGGCCCTTCTGCACACGCCGCGTGATGACGTAGGGCGCGCCCCGGACGAGCTGATTCAACCAGGCGGCCTGTACACCGCGACCTTCGTGACTGTGCACGAGTCCGGCACCGCGCAGGGCGAGGAAAGCGCCGGCGACGCCACCGCCAGCCTCGGTGATGTGGAGGCCGGGGACATCCCGGCAGCGCTCCGCAAGCGCCTCACCACGCCGGGCCACCAGGTGCTGACTCCAACCGAGAGCGGCCAGGCCGCGAATCAGGAGTTCCGTTTGTCGTTCGCCGCCGCGAAAGCCGCGGGACAGATTGAGGTGCGTCAGCTGGCCCTTCACCGAACAGGGGTTAAGGCGTAGGTAGCGCCGCAGTAGGGACACTTCACGCGGCCCTCTTCCTCCAGAGCCAGATACACCTTGGGGTGGGAGTTCCAGAGGTACATCCCGGGCATTGGGCAAGACAGGGGCAGGTCCAGGCGGGTCACAGCGTAGTGGGTCTCGGCGTTCGGCTGGATCAGCGCCGATTCCGGGGCTGCTTTGGGCATTTTCTTGTGTGGGGCCTTGGGCGTGACCATGGAGCGCTATTTAGCGGCTGCGGGAGTTTCAGTATAGAACACCGCCTGCCAGTGCCGGGTCACGGTGGCTGCCAGCGCCGCGGTTTCGGCCCGTGGCAGCAGGCCGGGTGCGCCGGCCAGATTCAGGTGGTGCAGACGCTGCCGGTAGGTGCGGTAAGCATCGGCCAGCTGCTCCGCGTCGGCGGGCGCCAGGACGGCGTGCGCGGCCAGCGCTTCCAGTTGCCGGATATTGTCGGACCAGCGGACGAGGTCCGGGTAGCGGTTCGCCTCGCGCAACACCAGGTACTGCACCAGAAACTCGATGTCGGCGATGCCCCCGGGATCCTGCTTGACGTCCAGCAGGTCGACTGTGCCCCGGGACAGCTCGTTCCGCATCCGCTGGCGCATATCCACGACCTCGGTGGCGAGCTTTTCCCGGCGCACATAGGTGGTCAGTGCCCGGACGCGGAGCTGCTCGAAGGCGGCCTTGACCCCGCTGTCGCCGGCGACGGCCCGGCTGCGCAGCAGGGCCTGATGCTCCCAGGTCCAGGCGTCCTGATGCTGATACAGGTCGAACGCCGTCAGGCTGGAAACCAGCAAACCGGACTGCCCGCTCGGGCGCAGGCGAATGTCCACCTCGTACAACTTGCCGGAGGTGGTGTGCATCGTCAGGATACTGATGATCCGGCGCGTCAACCTCGAAAAGAAGACGGCGTTGTCCAGCGACTGTGCCCCATCGGTCTGCTGCTGCTCACCCTCCGAGTCGTGCAGGAAGACCAGATCCAGGTCGGAGCCATAGCCCAGCTCGAGCCCGCCGAGCTTGCCGTAGGCGACGACCGCAAAGCGTGCCGCGCGGGACTCGCCATCGACAAAACACCGCGGTTCACCGTGCCGGGTGACCAGCTCCTGCCAGGCGAGCGCCAGCGCGGCTTCAAGCACGAGTTCGGCGATGTCGGTCAGCCGGTCGCTGACTTTCATCAGCGGCAGGACACCGGAGAGATCCACCACCGCAACACGGAAAATGGCCGCCTGTTGAAAGTTGCGGAGGGCATCGAGGCGCACTTCCGGGTCGTCGACCGGCACCCGGGACAGCCGCACCGTCAGGTCGGCAGCCAGCTCGCTCCGCGAGGGCGCCTCCTGGAAGACCCGGGGGTCCAGCAGTTCGTCGAGCAGCAGCGGATGTGTCGCCACGAGCCGCGCCAGGAACCCGCTTGAGGCACAGACGCTGACCAGGTGCTCAAGCGCTGCCGGGTTCTCGTTCAGCAACGCGAAGTAGGCGGACCGGCGGCCGATGGCCTCGAGCACCAGCACCATGCCGTCGAGTGCCCGGGTCGCTTCGGCCTGCCGGCTGGCCACGCGCAGCATGGCGGGCACCAGTGCATCGAGCCGCTGGCGACCGGGCTGATCGAGTCGCTGTTGCAGGCCGCCCTCCCGCAGGCGATGAATGCGTTCAAGCACGCCCCCGGGGGACGCGAATCCCGCCCCTGCCAGGCGTTGCAGCTGCAGGTCCGGTGCCGCGTCGTCCAGCCACACCCGGGCCAGGTCTGCCTCGGGGCGGGCCGCGTCACCTTCGGCGCTGCCCGCTTGCTCGCCATTTTCGTCGTCGCCGCCGCTCATCCCCCGAAAGACGATGTCACGAAAGTGCCGGGCGACAGCGTTCCGCTGAACCTGGAGCGCGGCGAGAAATGCGCGCCAGCCCGCATACCCCATGGCGAGGGCCAGGCGCTGTTGATCAACCGGATCTGCCGGGAGGTCGTGAGTCTGCCGGTCATAGAGTGCCTGCAGCCGGTTCTCCGCCAGGCGCAGGAAGCGGTAGGCGGCCGTCAGCTCCGCGGCATCGCGCTCCGGCAGGCAGCCGGCCTGTACCAGCGCCGGCAACGCCTTGAGCAGTTGCCGTTCGCGCAGCGCCGCCACCGTGCCACCCCGCACCAACTGCAGCGTCTGGACGATAAACTCGATCTCGCGGATGCCCCCGGGACCCAGCTTGAGATTGCCGCGAAACTCCTTATTCGCGACCTCCGCCTCGATGAGCGCCTTCATGTCGCGCAGGGCGCTGAATACGCCGTAGTCCAGGTAACGGCGGTACACGAAGGGCCGGAGCACATCCCGATACAGGGTCTCCGCGTCGGCCCAGGCATTGACCACCCGCGCCTTGATCCATGCGTAGCGCTCCCAGTCCCGCCCGTGCTGCAACAGGTAACCTTCCAGTGCGGACACGCTCACGGCGAGGGGTCCCGCGCTGCCGAATGGCCGCAGGCGGACGTCCACCCGATACACGAAGCCGTCCGCCGTGTTCCGGCTCAGCAGGTCGATCACGCGCTGGGCCAGTAGTCGGAAATACTCCTCGTTGCTGAGCGCCCGGGCACCATCGGTCTCGCCCGCAGAGGAGTAGACAAACACCAGGTCCACGTCCGACGAGAAGTTGAGCTCGTGGCCACCCAGTTTCCCCATGGCGATAGCACCCATGCCGCAGGGGCTGCCATCTTCGGCACGGGGTTCCCCATGGCGGGCACGCAGCAGGTCGTTGGCGAAATTCAGCGCGGCGTTGATGGCCGCATCGGCCAGATCCGAGAGGTCCCGCAGGGACTCGGTGACGTCAGCGCCCTCGTTGAGATCGCGCCAGATGACGCGCACGAGTTCCCGGTGCCGGAACAGCCGGAGGCGGTGGAGAAATTCATCGTCGCCCGAAGTCCCGGTGAGCCAGGCTTCGAGGAGATCACGGAGTTCCGTTGGCTCGCAGCTGCGCGTCAGGCGTCGGCTGGTGCGGAGCTGATCGAGCAGCGCCGGGTAACGGACGATGATGTCGGCCGCGAAGGGGCTGGCGTACTCCAGCCGTGCCACTCGTCCGACGTCCAGGACAGTCAGACCTTCAGCCCCTCGGCTAGCCGGGCCGCCTGCACCGCCGGCCGCTGCTGCACACGTTCCCGGTAGGCCACGAGGACGGGCCAGGCCGCGAGATCAATGCCCGCGATTCGCGTCCACGTAAGCACGGTGTAGAGATAGGCGTCGGCCACCGTGAAATGCTCGCCCACCAGGTACTGCCGGCTGGCGAGGTGATTGGCCACGTAGGTGAGCCGCAGGCCAAGCTTGTCCCGCGCCGCGTCCTTCACGTCCTCCGCACCGCCGGGCCGCAACAGCGGGCCGAAGCCCTTGTGCAGCTCCGAGGTGATGAAATTCAGCCACTCGATCAGCCGGTAGCGCGGCATGGTGCCGGCCGGTGGTGCGAGCTGGGCGCCCGGCTTCTGGTCGGCCAGGTACTGCAGGATGGCCGGCCCCTCACTCAGCACCTCGCCATCGTCGAGCACCAGGGCCGGCACATAGCCCTTGGGATTGATGGCCGCGAAGTCCTGCCCGTCACTGGTCTGGCGGGTGCGCATGTCCACCTTGTCCGCAGTGAAGGGCAGCCCTGCCTCGAGCAGCGTGATGTGGGAGGCCAGCGAGCAGGCGCCCGGACTGAAATACAGCTTCATG
>CAYMKJ010000088.1:0-16897 GCA_964391025.1 uncultured Chromatiaceae bacterium | reverse complement strand
GGGGCGTTCTCAATCCATGACTGTCGTCCTGACCACCCCGCGCCTCACCGTGCGGCAGTTCACCGCAGGGGATGCCGCGGAGCTGCACGGGATTTGCGGCGACCGGCGCACGATGCGTCACGTGGGCGACGGCATGGTGCTTTCCCAGCCGCGCTGCGCCGAGTGGATCGGGGAGTCCCTGGTTGATTACGCCACCCGAGGCTATGGAGCCTCGGCGGTGTATGTGCAGGGGGATCCGGTGATGGCCGGCTACTGCGGGATTGTCACCGCCCGCCGCCGCGCTGACCCGGAGATCATCTACGCGCTGCGGCCCCAGTGGTGGCGGCAGGGACTTGCCAGTGAGCTGGTGCCGGCGCTCTTGCACTTCGGTTTCGCGACCTGTGGCCTGCCGCGACTCGTTGCGACGATCCGGCCGGAGAACCACGCGTCGCTGCGGGTGGTGGAAAAGGCGGGTATGCACTGCGCCGGCGAGGAGCTGGCGGGCGAGGGGATCCTGATGCTGATCTACGCCCTGGACGCGCCGTAGGAGCGTCCTTTAGGCGCGACACCGAATTAAGAGGTCGCGCGTGAACGCGCTCCTACTCCTCCGGCTCGCCCTCCGCGTTCCACTTTTCCCGGTGGGCCTGGGCTGCCGCCTGGCGCACACCCTCGTGGCGACGATGCAGCAGGAGTTCCGAGGGATCGCAGACCCGGGCCCGGAGGATGCCGAGGTCCACCGCCGCCTCGAACAGGTTGGGGTACCAGCTGCGCCAGTTGGGCAGCAGTTCCTCCACCTGTTCGCGAAGATTCATGGCATTTTGGACTTTACACCTGCGGGAAATGGGGACAAGGGAAATGGGGACATGCCTCATTTCCCCGGATGAAATGAGGCATGTCCCCATTTCCCTTGTCCCCATTTCCCTAGCGTGGCTTGACGCGCTTCGTGGGTTCGGCCTGATGGGGATCTTCCGGCCAGTAGTGCCGCGGGTAGCGGCCCTTCAGTTCTTTGCGGACCTCGTGGTAGGCGGTATTCCAGAAGCTCTCCAGGTCCTGGGTGACCTGCACCGGCCGCCGGGCCGGGGAGAGCAACTTCAGGCGCAGGGGCACCCGGCCACCGCCGACCCGGGGTGTGGCGGTGAGGCCGAAGACTTCCTGCAAGCGGACCGACAGGCTTGGCAGCGGCCCGTCCAGGTAATCGATGGCAATGTGCGAGCCGCTGGGTACGGTGAGATGCGTGGGCGCCAGCTCGTCGAGGCGCTGCTGCCGGGGCCAGGAGAGCAGGGCGTGCAGCGCAACCGCCAGATCGATCTGTCTTATATGAGAGGCCCGCAACACGCCATCCAGCCAGGGCGCCAGCCAGGATTCCAGCGTGGCGAGCAGGGCGGTGTCGCTGACGTCGGGCCAGGGTTCGGGGCTGTCTGGTTCGGTACCGCGACACAGCAGAACGCGGGCCTGCCACTGCCGGAGCTCCGGGCTCCAGGGGAGTGCCGTCAGGCCCAGCTCACGAACGCCACCGACCATCGCCGCCGTGAGTGCCTCCGCAGCGGGGTCCCGCAGCGCCTCGTCGGCCAGGACTAGCGTACCGAGCCGGCGCTGCCGGCGAGCCACGACGGCCTGCTCCCGGCTGTCCCACCGGACTTCTGCTGTCGTCACAATCGAGTCGGCAAGATGCTGCTTGAGATCCGCTGCCGAGACTGGCGCCGCAAGCCAGATGCGCGCTTCCTTCTCGCCGCCCTCCAGTTCCGGGATGACCAGGTACTCAGCCTTTGCCAGCGACTGGGGTTCGGCGAAGAACGCGCCACGCCCATTGCTGAGCAGATACCGGCCGGAGCCGGGTTCCCGGGCGCGAGCGATGCGATCCGGATAGGCGAGGGCGAGCAGCCAGCCCACGTCATCGGGCTCGATGTTGAGTGCGACAGTAGAAATTCCCAGCTGCCGGGCATAGGCATCTGCCGAGCGGCGGATCTGGCGTAACGTGCCGCGATCCACGTCGTCGCGACCGGTACTGCCACCAGCTATTTCCCGCGCCAGCACCTCGAGCCGGGTGCGGAGATCTGCGTCCCGCTCGCCCGGCCGCCCGCGCAGCAGGTCCCGTTCCCCTAGCGCAGCCGCCAGCGCGCAGGCCGTTGTCCCGACGCCGGCCGCCTTCGCCCCGAGCAGAAGATGAGCCAGCCGCGGGTGCGCGGCGAGTCCGAGCATGCTGCGGCCGTGGGGCGTGATGGTGCCTTCCCGGTCCAGCGCGCCCAGGGATTGCAGCAGCTCTCGTGACTGGGCGAGCGCGCCAGCGGGCGGCGGTGTCAGCCAGGTCAGCGCACCCGGATCGCGGGCACCCCAGCCCGCCAGCTCCAGTGCCAGCGGCGCTAGGTCGGCATTGACGATTTCCGGCGGTGTGTAGGGCAACAGCGCCCGGTGTTCCGCGGCGGTCCACAGCCGGTAGCAGATTCCCGGTGCCAGGCGGCCGGCCCGGCCGCGACGCTGGTCGGCCGATGCCTGGGAGATGCGCACCGTCGTAAGCCGGCTCATGCCGCGGCGGGGATCGAAGCGACTGCGGCGTTCGAGGCCGCCATCGATCACCACCCGGATGCCCTCGATGGTGAGACTGGTCTCGGCGATGTTTGTCGCCAGCACCACCTTCCGCTGGCCGGGGGGTGCCGGACGGATGGCGAGATCCTGGGCTTCGGGATCGAGATCGCCGTAGAGCGGCCGGACGTGGACGGTCTTGCCGAGTTCGTTGCCCAAGTCAGCCAGGGCGCGCTCGACCCGCCGGATCTCCCCGGCGCCCGGGAGAAAAACGAGAATGTCGCCCTCGTCATCCCGCAGTGCCCGGCGGATCGCTGCCGTCGCCTGCCGATCGATGAACTCGGTGCTGCTCCGATCCAGGTACCGGGTGTCGACGGAATAACTCAGCCCCGGCGCCGTGATGATGGGGGCGTCCTCCAGTAGCCGCGCCAGCGCGGCAACCTCGAGCGTGGCAGACATCACCAGAATGCGCAGGTCCGGGGTCAGGTGGCGCTGGGCATCGAGCACGAAGGCGAGGCCTAAGTCCGCCTGCAGGCTGCGCTCGTGGAACTCGTCGAAGATCACCAGCCCGACGCCCTCCAGGGCCGGGTCCCGCTGCAGCTGGCGGGTGAGGATACCCTCGGTGACGACTTCGATTCTGGTGCGCGGGCCCACGCGAGTGTCGAGGCGCATCCGGTAGCCCACCGTGTGGCCCGGCTGCTCGCCGAGGGTGCTGGCCATGCGGGCGGCAACGGCCCTCGCGGCCAGTCGCCGGGGTTCGAGCAGCAGGATGCGGCGGCCCGCGAGCCAGGGGGCATCAAGCAGCGCCAGTGGCACACCGGTGCTTTTCCCCGCGCCCGGGGGTGCCTGTAACAGGGCGCGCCTTCCTCCGGCCAGCGCCGCCGTGAGTTCCGGCAGCGCCGACGCAATGGGCAGGGAATTTCCGGAGCCGTTCATCGGGGCGCAGTCTAGTACCATACGTGCCGCATGTTTTTGTATCCGGATTTCGATCCCGTCGCGGTGCACATCGGGCCGCTGGCCCTGCGCTGGTACGGGATCACCTACCTGGTGGGCTTTGCAGCGGCCTGGTACCTGGGGAAGAAGCGCGCCGCCCGCCCGGGTTCACCGATCAGCCCCCTGCAGGTGGATGACCTCATCTTCTACGCGGCCTTGGGCATCATCCTCGGCGGCCGCATCGGCTACATGCTGTTCTACGGGTTCGACCAGATCGCGGCGAATCCGCTGAACCTGTTCCGCATCTGGGAAGGCGGCATGTCGTTTCACGGCGGGTTGCTGGGCGTGCTCGCCGCCATGGCGCTGTACGCGCGCAAGCTCGGGAGAGGGTTTTTCCAGGTCACGGATTTCGTTGCACCGCTGGTGCCGATCGGGCTCGGGGCAGGGCGCATCGGCAATTTCATCAACGGTGAATTGTGGGGCGCGCCGGCCACCGTGCCCTGGGCTTTCATCGTGGATGGCGAGGCGCGGCACCCGTCGCAATTGTATGAGGCGTGCCTGGAGGGCCTCGCCCTGTTCCTGATCCTCTGGCTGTTTTCTGCGAAGCCCCGGCCGACCATGGCGGTGTCGGGGGTGTTCCTGGTTGGCTACGGGGTGTTCCGTTCGGCGGTGGAATTCGTCCGCCTGCCCGATGCGCACCTGGGTTACCTGGCCTATGGCTGGGTCACGATGGGGCAGGTCCTCACGCTGCCCCTGCTGATCTTCGGCGGCGTGTTGCTGTGGCTTGCCTACCGGGGCCGGCCAGCCGCGGTAGCCACCGGTCGCTGAGGCAATCCGTGCGGCAGTATCTCGACCTGTTACGCCACGTGCGGGACCAGGGCACCCGCAAGGCCGATCGCACGGGAACCGGCACGCTGTCGGTGTTCGCTCACCAGATGCGCTTCAATCTGGCTGACGGGTTCCCGCTGGTGACCACGAAGAAGGTTCACCTGCGCTCCATCATTCACGAGTTGCTCTGGTTCCTCCGGGGTGACACCAACGTGGCCTATCTCCGGGAAAACCAGGTGAGCATCTGGGACGAGTGGGCGGACGAGAAGGGCGATCTGGGGCCGGTCTACGGCGCCCAGTGGCGGTCCTGGCCGGCGCCCGACGGCACGCACATCGACCAGATCTCCCAGGCGCTGGATCTCATTCGTAACAATCCCGATTCCCGGCGCATCATCGTCAGTGCCTGGAACGTCGCCGAGCTGCCGAAGATGGCGCTGGCCCCCTGCCACGCGCTGTTCCAGTTCTGGGTGGCGGACGGGCGGTTGTCCTGTCAGCTGTACCAGCGCAGTGCGGACATTTTTCTCGGCGTGCCCTTCAACATCGCGTCCTACGCGCTGCTGACCCACCTGGTTGCCGCCCAGTGTGATCTGGAACCCGGCGACTTTATCTGGACGGGTGGTGATTGCCACCTGTATCTCAATCACCTGGAACAGGCGGAGGAGCAGCTGAGTCGCTCGCCGCTGGCGCTGCCGCGCCTGGTGCTGAAGCGCAAGCCAGCCACGCTCTTTGACTATGCCTACGACGATATCGAGATCGTCGGCTACCAGTCCCACCCCGCAATCCGCGCCGCCGTGGCCGTGTAGCGCAAAAGGTACCGGACCTTAGTTATTTGGATTGTTTAGTTGTTGCAGATGCAACAACTAAACAATCCAAATAACTAAGGTCCGGTACCTTTTGGCACGCTGAAGGTCTTTGCCGGGCCGTCGAGCCGCACGGCCGTGAGCTTTTTGCCCCACACGCAACCCGTGTCGATCCCCAGCAGATTGTCCCGCTGCAACAGGCCGAGCGAGGCCCAGTGGCCGAAGACCACGCGGACCATCGCAGTCTGGCGGCCCGGCAGGTCGAACCAGGGGTGCAGGCCAACCGACTGGGAGCCCGGCGGGCCGTTCTCCTCAAGGTCGAGCGTGCCGTCTGCCGCGCAATAGCGCATGCGGGTGAGGCAGTTCGTGATGAAGCGCAGGCGGTCCTGTCCGGCAAGTCCGGGTGACCAGCGGTCTGGCCTTTCGCCGTAGAGATCCCGGATGTACTCGGCACAGTGCCGCCCGCGCAGCACCTGCTCAACTTCCCGGGCCAGCTTGATGGTGAGCAACGGGTCCCACTGGGGCGGCACGCCCGCATGGACCATCAGCGTATTCAGTTCCGGACGGTAGTGGGCCAGCGGCCGGTGCCGGAGCCAGTCCACCAGTTCCCCGCCATCCGGGGCGTCGAGCACGTCAGTCAGTTCCCTGGACTTGGCCCTGGCGCGATTGCCGAAGGCGAGGGCGATCAGGTGGATGTCGTGATTGCCGAGAACCACCGTGGCCCGGCTGCCGAGGGAGCGGACGAGCCGCAGCGTGTCGAGCGAGCGCGGGCCTCGATTGACCAGATCACCGACGAACCAGAGCTCGTCCCGGTCAGGATCGATGCGGAGGCGGACGAGGAGGCGTTCGAGCTCGTCGCAGCAGCCCTGGACATCACCGATGGCGTAGATCGCCATGCCCTGCTATGCCTTGGGCCTACATCGATCGGCTTAGTGCAGGACGCCGGGTACCGCCAGCCGGAAGCACGGAATGTCCGCCCGGAACTGTGCGCCGTCGTCCGTGCGCATGCCGTAGCTGCCCTCCATCGTGCCCACCGGGGTCTCGATGACGGCACCACTGGAGTAGCGATGCTGCTGACCGGGAAGGATGTGCGGCTGCTCGCCCACGACGCCTTCCCCCTGGACCTCCTGCACCTTGCCGTTGGCGTCGGTGATGAGCCAGTGGCGGTTCACGAGACGCGCGGGCAGGGCCCCGGTGTTGCGAATCGTGACGGTGTAGGCGAACACGAAGCGCGAGCCATCGGGCTCGGACTGATCCGGCAGATAGAGCGTTTCCACCGTGATCTGAATGCTGGTCCTGGTGGCTGGCTTGTTCATGTTACGCAGTCATTCTGAGAGAGGCGCTGCGCAATTGGCAAGCGCCGGCTTCACAGTCGCCAGTCGCAGCCAGGCTTCCGGCGGCAGTTCCTCGGGGCGTGCGCCATCATCTTGTCCCGCCGACCGGATCTCCTCCGGCGTCAGCAGCCCGCGCAAGCCGTTACTGAGCCGCTTGCGGCGCATGGTGAAGGCCTGGGCCACCAGCCGGTCTGCGACCGCCAGAGTCCCGGCATCGGCCAGCGGCGTCTCGTGGGGCTTGAGCCGGAGGAACACGGAGTCCACCTGGGGCGGAGGCCGGAAGCTGCCCGGCTGGATCGTGAACAGGCGCGTTACCAGGCAGCGCAGGGCAATGCTGATCGTGAGCCGGCCGTAGACCTTGCTGCCATGGCAGGCCAGCATCCGCTCGCCCACTTCCTTCTGCAGCATCACGTGGAGGTCCGTAAACAGGGGGCCCTGACCCAGCAGGTGGAAGAGCAGCGGCGTGGAGATGTTGTAGGGCAGGTTGGCGGCGAGGCGCAGGCGTTCACCCGGCCCGGCAAGTTGCCGGAAATCGAAGCGCAGGGCATTGGCGCCATGCACGGTGCACAGCGGCGAGTTCACCAGCCCAGGAAGCTCGCGAGCCAGGTCCCGGTCGATCTCGATGACATCCAGCCGCACGCCCGCGGCCAGCAGCGGCAGTGTGATGGCGCCGCGACCGGGCCCGATCTCGACGAAGTGCTCACCGGGCCGGGGCCCGATGGCATCGATGATCTTGCGGATCACATTGCCGTCGGCCAGGAAGTGCTGGCCCAGATGCTTGCGCGCCTTCATGCGGAGCTCAGGAGCGGCGCAGCGACGTTTCCACGGCCATCTGTATGGCGAGCTCGACGGCGGCCCGCAGGCTGCCCGCGTCGGCGCGGCCGGTGCCGGCCAGATCCAGCGCCGTCCCGTGGTCCACGGAGGTGCGGATGATCGGCAGCCCGAGAGTGACGTTGACAGCGCTACCAAAGCCCCGGTGCTTCAGCACGGGCAGGCCCTGGTCGTGAAACATGGCGAGCACCGCATCCACGCCCTCCAGGTTGGCTTCGATGAAAGCGGTATCGGCGGGTATCGGCCCCGTCACTGACAGACCCTGAGCCCGCAGCGACTCCAGGGCGGGGATAATCTCGTCGATTTCCTCCGTGCCGAGGTGCCCCGACTCGCCCGCGTGGGGATTAAGGCCGAGGACGACGATGCGGGGCGCAGCGATGCCGAAGCGTCGGCGCAAGCCGTCAGCGAGAATCCGGGCAGTCGTCTCCACCCGCTGTCGCGTGATGGCGGCCGGCACGGCCTTCAGGGGCAGGTGGGTGGTGACCAGGGCCACGCGGAGCGGGCCGGCCACCAGCAGCATCACCGGGTTCGGGCTGCCCGTGAGTTGCGCCAGGAACTCGGTGTGGCCGGTGAAGGGAATGCCCGCGTCGTTGATAGCGCCCTTGTGGACGGGCGCCGTGACCAGCGCGTCGAAGAGCCCCTGCTGACAGTCCGCGCAGGCCTGCCGGAGCAACTCGAGCACCCAGGGCCCATTGCGAGGATCCAGCCGGCCGGGCACCACGGGTGATGGCAGGGGCAAGTCTGCAACGACGAGACGCCCCGGCCGGGCTGGAACAGGCGGGGCCTCCGCCTGGAACTCGGCGATGCCGACCTGCCGGCCGAGCGCCCGGGCCCGGCTCGCCAGCAGCCGGGCGTCGCCGAAGATCACGAGTTCCGCAGGCCAGGGCTGGCGCGCGAGATCCAGGATCAGGTCCGGCCCGATGCCGGCGGGTTCACCTGTGGTGATGACAATCCTGGGAATAGCGGCCGCCATGCCGAGGTCTGCCGCGGGAAACTAGAGCCGATACTCGATGAAAGCCTCGTCGCGCAGGCGCCGGGTCCAGATGTCCACTTCGTCAGCCAGCTTGCTGCTCCGGATGGCGAGGATGGCCTCCTGTCTCTGCTTGTCACCGGTGGCGTCGTAAACGCGGCGCTCGCGCACCTGGATAATGTGCCAGCCGAACTGGGTTTTGATGGGCTCACTGATTTCGTCGATCTGCAGCTTGTTCAGCTGCTCCTCGAAGACTGGCACGAAGTTCCCGGGTCCTGTCCAGCCGAGATCGCCGCCCTCAATCGCAGACTGCGGATCCTCTGAAACGGCCTTGGCCACCGCCGCAAAGTCCTCACCGGCGAGGATACGCTCGCGGATTGCCTTGAGTTTTTCCCGCGCTGAACCGTCGTCGAGCACCTCGTTGGTGGTCAGCAGGATGTGCCGCGTGTGCGTCTGGCTCTCCATGATCGCCTCGCTGCCGCGCCGGTCGTCGAGCTTGATCAGGTGAAAGCCACTCGCGTTGCGGACCGGTTCAGCAACCTGACCCTTGCTGAGGCCGGGAGCGACGTCGGCGAACAGGCCGGGCAGCTCGCTCCCTTTGCGCCAGCCCAGACCGCCGCCTTCAAGGGCCTGCTGGCCGTTGGAGTAGGCCACCGCCAGCTTGGCGAAATCCTCACCGGCCTGCAGGCGCTTGTAGAGGTCATCCACCAGGCCTTCCGCCGCCAGAATCTGCTCGGGTGTGGCGTTGCCCGGCACCGCGATGAGAATGTGGGAGAGCAGAAACTCCTCGCGCAGGCTGGCCTTGCCCTCCTGCCGGGCCAGGTAAGCATCCACTTCCTTCGGCGAGACATTGATCCGCTGCAGAACGTCCCGCTGACGCAACTGGTCGATGGTGATCTGCTGGCGGAGCTCGCGACGGTAGTCGGCGTAGGTCACGCCTTCCCGGGCGAGCATTGCCGGAAGGTCCGAGAGTGGCACGTTGTTGCGCTGGGCCACGTTAGCCAGCGCCTGGTTAAGTGTTTCGTCGGACACCTGGATACCGACCTTCTCCGCGCGCTGCAATTGCAGCTGTTGGATAATGAGACGGTCGAGCACCTGCCGCTGCAGGATTGGTGCCGGCGGCAGCTGGGTCCCCTGCTTCTGCAGTCGGGCCACAATGCTGTCCGTCTCGGCCTGGAGCTCGGTCTTCAGCACGACGCCATCATTCACGAGCGCCGCGATGCCATCCAGCAGCTCGCCGCTGCTACTGAGTTCCCGTGTCTGGGCCTGGGCGAGCGGCGCCAGACCCACCAGCGCCAGACCCACCAGCGCGAACACTAACCGGGACCAGGAGCGGAAAAACTTCGGGAGCTTGGCCTGAATCATCGTGGCGGGGGTCAGTACCGATCGAAACTGTCGTAGCCCAGAATACCACGGTCGAGCAGGCTCTCCGCCGGGCTCTGGGTGCTCCCAAAACCCTTAAGTAGCAGCTGCAGCGAGATGGACGAGTCTGACTCGCCGTCCCGGGTGGTGAGGTTGCGGCGGGCGACCAGCCGGACGCCCCAGCAGCACGTCGAGTAGTCGAGGCCAACGAAGCGCTCCAGCGGTTCGTTGTCCAGCAGCGAATAGTCGTAGCGGCCCACGATGTTCCAGCGGTCTCCGACCGGCCAGGCTCCTGCCACGTCGATCTCGCGAACGGAATCGCGACGGAAACGATAGGAGACATTCAGGACCCGATAGTCGTCGGCCCGGTAGAGAACGCGCGCTTCGGCCAGCTGGGTGACGCTCTGGTCCGAGTCCCACTGGTAGCCGAGATCAATCTTCCACTGGTCGTTCAGGTTCATGCCCAGCTCGGCGATATAGTCCGATGCGGTGTCATTGCTCGGCTGCTCGCCGGGCAGCACGACGTCCTGGGAGCTGAAGTACTGGGTCTCGCCGATCGTCGCGGTCAGGAACTGGGATCCATCGCTCGAGCGCATCAAACGGGTGGTGATGCCCAGGTTAAGCTGATTCGTATCACCGAACCGGTCGAGACCGACGTAGCGGTTCCGGCGAAACAGCTGCACCAGGCTGAAGTCCGGCTGGATCGTGTCGAACACCGGAAGGTCGTTCTGATCCTCGAAGGGTACATACACGTACTGGACGCGGGGCTCGATGGTCTGCAGCCACTTGCCGCGGCTCCCCCAGGCCCGTTCCAGCAACGTGCTCAGATCCAGGCTATAAATGGGCACGGTCCGGCTCGGCGACTGGGCGCCGCCGGGGGCCACGTCGTTCAGGTCGTAGGTGGTGAAGTCGAGGCCCACGTAGGGCTCGATCAGCAGCGGGCCGAGCTGCACGGGCCGGGAAGCCTCGGGCAGGAGGTGCGTCCGCAATCCCGTGACACCAGTATCGCGATCGAAGTAGGTCACCTCCGAGGCCACCGCAAGGTCGAGCCCGAACCGGGCATTTGGCCAGTAGCCGTTGATCTCGAGCTGCGGTACCTGCCGGTAGGGCTCCTCCTCGGGGGTGATGGCCGGATCCAGCGTTTCGTAGTCTTCCAGCCGAAAAAGGATGGAAAAGTGCTCGGCGAAGCGCTCGAAATCCACCCGGCGCAGCACGACGACCGTGCTGGTGCTGGCAAGGCCGCTGGAGAGATCCTCGTAGTAGGCCGAATCACTGACGTCCGTGGCGTCGATGGTGTTGCGCCAGCCAGCCGGCAGCAGCGACTGGTTGAGCCAGGAAATCAGGCTGCGGTTTTCGCCCGCCTCTTTATCGTTGGGCAGGAATGTGCCGGCGACCAGGCCGGTGGTCCCGCCACTGAGGTAGCGAAATTCACCTTCCGCCTGCAAGCCGCGGCTGGACATGTAGTGGGGCGTCAGGGTCGCGTCGTAGTTGGGGGCCAGGTTGAAATAGTAGGGCTGCTCAAACTCGGCTCCCCGCTGCTGGCTGCTGCCCACGTCCGGCAACAGCAGTCCGGACTTGCGGCGATTGTCGATGGGATAGGTCAGGTAAGGCGTGTAGATGATCGGCACGCCCTTGAACTCGAGGCGGGCGTTCCTGGCCGTTGCCGTCCCGGTTTCCCGATTGATATTGAGTGACCCGGCGTGGAGCAGCCAGTCGTTATTGCCGCGTGCACAGGAGGTGTAGGTGAGATCCGTCAGCGTCAACTCCTGAGATGCCTCCAGCGCTATCCGGTCGGCCGAGCCCCGGCCCGGCACCGTGAAGAGGTCGTACTCGGCGCCCTCCATGCTGAACAACCCCGTTGTCGAGTTGTAGCGGGCGGCCTCGCCCCTCACCCAGGTGGCCGGATCGCGAAAATCCACGTGCCCGGTGACCGCAAATTCCCCGGAGTTCCGGTCGAAGCGGCCGCTGTCGGCCCCGAACTCCCGATTGCCCTGCCGCAGGACGAGGCGGTCGTTGAAGACCGCGGGGCCGTTCAGTTCCATCTTCATGTCACCGGAGATGACGTCGATGGAGTCCTCTTGTGCTTCGAGGTCGGCAAAGGGTCCGTCGGCCAGGGCCCCGGCGGATGAAGGCAAGTCGGTTGCCGTCCGGGTGAGGGGCGGCGGCGCCGCTATCGGGCAACCAAAGGGTTCCCGGGAATCCGGGCCGGCGCCCCGGGCTACCGCCGTCCACAGCAGAAGGATCAGCAGGCTGCGGCGCAAGAGTCCCCCGGAATTGGTCGTTCGTGCAGGACGGAAGTATACCGGCCGCACGTGTCAGGTCGGCCCGCTTTCGCCTTACCATGTCCCGCATGCGTGCGCTGATTCTGGCGGCCGGCCGCGGCGAGCGGCTGCGGCCTCTGACCAACGACCTGCCCAAGCCCCTGTTGCCGGCGGGTGGTCAGCCGCTGATCGACTATCACGTTCGGGCGCTGGCCCGGGCCGGGATCCGTGAGCTCGTCGTCAATCTCTCCTGGCATGGGGAGAAGTTGCGGAGCCACCTCGGTGACGGGCGACGGTATGACGTGACCTTCGCCTTCAGCGAGGAGGGCCCGGAACCGCTCGAAACGGGCGGCGGCATTCGCCATGCGCTGCCGTTGCTCGGCCCCGGGGCTTTCTGGGTGGTGAATGGCGACATTGCCTGCGACTACCCGTTCGCCCGACGGACCCTGCCGGCCGGCACACTGGCGCATCTCGTGCTGGTGCCGAACCCGGCCCACAACCCGCGCGGGGATTTCCAGCTGATCGGTGACCGCATCGCGGCGAGCCCGGCTTCAGGAACGGACACCCGCACCTTCGCCGGCATCTCGATCCTCCATCCCCGGCTCTTTGCGGACGCCGTGCCCGGGCGTTTTCCACTGGCGCCATTGCTGCGGGCCGCCGCGAAGCAGGGCGCGGTGACCGGGGAGGAATACTCAGGAAGGTGGACAGACGTTGGCACCCCCGAGCGCCTGCTGGCGCTGGATGCCGAATTAAAGGCGCGACTACCTGTAACCTAGTCACGACCCGACGCCCCCTGGCGCGGAACTACTGATAGCTCGTCCCATTCCACTGCAGCACCGGCTGTGCCTGCGTGCCAGGACCGCCGAACTCGATGTCGAGCCAGCCGTTGTGGCGCGTCTTCAGCACCCGCGTGGCGCCGGACTGGGCCCCCAGCGAGCGCCAGGTCCCGTCGGGGTTCCGGGCGAGGATGGTGAAGCCCTGTTCGGCTCCGCCATAGCAGGCGATATTGCCTTCGCTGACGATGGCCTCGGGCTTGCCGTCGGCGTTTAAGTCCACCGCTTCGATGAAGAAGCTTGAGCGTGGCCAGCTCGGATCACTGGCATCACAGCCGATGACCTTGCTGCCCTCCAGGGTGAAGCCGGCGGCCTTGTAGATAGCCGCAGTCTCAGCGGGGGTGAACGTCGGGGCTTCTGCCATCGCCGGGGTAACGCCCAGCGTAACGGCCAGCGTAACGGCCAGCGTAACGGCGAGGGCGAGAGTGGCGATGATGAAGCGGTACATTTGCAGCCTCCCAGTTGCACGCAGTGTCCAGGTTGGCAGACACCTGTCCTGGATACTAACCCCATCGACCCTGTGCCCCAGCGCATGATCAAGCGACTCACGCGTGCACAACGGTGACCTCAACGCCGTGGACAGCCGTACTGTCACCGATGTCCGTCCGCTGACCGGGATTGAGCACGTTGACGTTGGCCCCGTCCTGTTGCTGTTTTGGCCACTTCCCCTTGTGAGCGAGTGCCACACCTCTCGGGATCGCGTCGGATAGAACCACGCGCAAATTCAGGCGGCCGGTTTCGTTGGCCACAATCACGGGATCTCCAGCGCGGAGGTGCCGATCGGCAGCGTCCGCGGGATGCAGGGCAATAGTGGCGGTCGGCTCGCGCGCTGTCATCTTCGCGACGTTGCCGAAGCTGCTGTTACACCGCCACGATGAAGCAGGCGACAGGAGTCGGAGCCGCGCTCCCGTCGGACGCGCATCCGCGAGAGGCAGTGGCACGCGGGGATGCCCGTCAGCTTCTGCCCGGGCGGATGCGATCTCGATGCGGCCGCTCGGAGTCGGGAACCTGAAATCGGCGAATGTGATGAGCGGTTCGGCCGAAACAGGCACTGTGCCGCGGCTAGCCAGCGTGGCGAAGTCGAGTCCCAGTCCGGTCCTGCGCAGTGTCGTGGCGATGATGTCGTCATCGGACTCGTAGAGTTCGGGCTCCGGGTACCCTATCGCGCGGGCAAGACGGCGGAAGATCTCCTGATTCGGTAGCGACTCGCCGAGCGGCTCCATCACCTTGACCTGTGCCGAGATCGCCAACTGGAAATAGCCGGCAACGAGGTCGTCGAATTCAAGGAAGCTCGCGGCGGGCAGTACCAGGTCGGCGAAGTCGGTCGTATCCGTCGGAAACAGATCCAGAACCACAGAGAACAAGTCCTCGCGGGACAGTGCGCGACGGAGCCTGGCCTGCTCGGGATTTGAGGCAGCAATGTTCATGTTCCAGCACACGAGGCTCCGCGCCCGCGTCGGATCTTCCAGGCAAGCGGCCAGATCCATGTGGCTGATGTGGGGCACCGGCTTCCCGGCGAGGTGAGGCGCGGTGAGGTATGCGTCGTCGAGAAAACGCTCGGGAAGTTTCAAGTCCCAGTTGAGAAAGAGAAAGCCCGCTCCGGGCTTGCCGATATTGCCCGTCACAGCGGGAAGCATCGCGCAGGCCCGGATGACATTGCCTCCGGTCGCTTGCCGTTGAAGTGCCTGACCGAGCCACAGCAGCGACGGCCCTTTGCCATACCAATGGGCAGCCTCTTCGATGAGGCGGGCTGGCACGCCGGTCACGGCTTCGCCCCACGCCGAAGTGCATTCCTGTAGCGAGGGTTCAAGCTCCTCCCACCCGATGGTGTGGGCGGCAATGAATGTTCGATCCAGGAATCCATCGCGGCGGAGCACGTGTAGCAGTGCGAAGGCCAGCGCGGCGTCACTTCCCGGACGGGGCTGCAGGTGCAGATCGGCGGCCTCCGCCGTCGCTGTGCGTACTGGATCAATGACAATCACGCGACCCGGCGCTTCGGCCAGCCAGTGACTGTGGGTGTGCGGCGCCGACGCGGACGGGTTCGCGCCCCACACGATGATCGTGGCAGCGTCGCGGGCCGTGCGCGGATCGAAACCGCTCACACCGGTGCCGTAGACGTAACTCAAGCCGATCTGGCCCGCCAGGTTGCAGATGGTGTCGGGTGTCACCTCGGTGGCGCCCAGTCGGTGGAAGAACCGCTGCGGAAACAGCAAGGCGATTAGGGAAATAGTCCCGGTGTAATGCGCGTTGATGATCGCCTGGGGTCCGCTGGTCGCGGAGATCGCTTGAAATCGCTCCGCAATCGTCGCGAGGGCGACCTCCCACGATACCGGCTCGAATCGGCCCTCGCCCTTCGGCCCCACGCGGCGCAGCGGTTGGGTCAGACGAGCCTTGGGGTCGCGCCACTCGCGGTTGTAACCGGCAGAGCATTTCGCGCACAGCGTGCCGCGACTAATCGCGTGCTCGGGGTCACCGCGTACCCGGGCGACGCGACCATCGTGCTTGACGACCAGGATACCGCAACTGTCGTAGCAGTCGCGAGGACACGTCGTTCGAACGATTTCGGTCACGACTGGCATCTCACCAGTTTGCGCCTTAGCCCTGGAATTGGCGATGACCTGGCAAAGAGGATTTGTCGATTGTCGATCGGCGCCACCCAAATGGCGCTATCGTCCGGTCCCGGTGAAAACGACCTCTACGTGACCGTGGTGAAGGATCCGGATGACCCCCAGGCAAAAGGCAGCGTCGTGAAGATTCCGAACGTGAAGTAGTGTTCTCGGTCAGCCTGTCGCGTTCTAGGTGAGCTGAGAGCTGTCGGCCAGAAGGGAGCAGAACGTCAGCCCGCAGACCCTGGGGCGCGCGGAAGAAAGGGATTGTGTCGGCTTATACTCGAACTACAAGCGTATGATTTCGCCATGACCTCCATCACTCGCGAACAGGCCCACGCTTTCCTGGCCCGCTGGAAGTTGGTCAGGCAGGCGCAGACGCAAGAGCTGCGGGAAACCTCGATCGAGACGAAAGCGCGTCAGCTCAGCACGCTTATGGCCTCCCGGGATCTCTTCCCTCCGGATCCCGATCGGGAGCTGCAGGTGGAGGCCGTCCGCGAGCGCTGGGCCCGCATTCATCGCGCCTTGGATGGCTGACCCGCTTCCAGGGAGCCTTCTTGGGCCACTGGCTGATCTCGGGCGTTGGCTGGATGCCATTCGTACCCCGGGGGTCATCGTCGGCGGCGTAGCCGTATCGTTTCTCGGGCGACCAGGGTTTACGCAGGATATCGACGCGCTCGTGATGATGTCTGAATCGGAGTGGGAAGCCGCGTTGGCGGTCGCGCCGTCGACCACGGGCAGGTTTACGAGGTGGGTGGAATCCGCCTGCGACTGCCGCGCGTCGAGGATCTCCTGGTCATGAAAGCAGTGGCACACAGGCCGCAGGATCTGCTGGACATCGAAAGCCTGTTGGAGTCGCATCCCGACGTGGACATTGATGCCGTGCGTAAGTGGGTCGGGGAATTCGCGGTGGCGACTGCAATGGCGGACATCCTGGAAGATTTCGACAGGCTACTGGCTCGCAGGAAACGAGACGGTTTGTAAGCTGCAGTCGCGGACGTAGGAGCGCAGGTAGGAGCGCCTTCAGGCGCGACAGGTACTGGTCGCGCCTGAAGGCGCTCCTACCTGCGCTCCAACATTCAAACCGAGCCGCGACAGCAGGATCGCAGCGAATGTTGTGCCGACCGGCTCCAGGTCCGTCGGCCCGCCGAGCACCGCAAGCGACGTGACCGCCAGTCCCGGATAGCCGCAGGGATTGATGCCCGCGAAGGGCGCCAGGTCTGTCGAAACATTAAGTGCCAGCCCGTGATAGGTGCAGCCGCGGCGCACGCGCAGCCCGATGCTCGCGAGCTTGGCACCAGCGACATACACACCGGGCGCCTCCCGCCGTGCAGAAGCACTAATGCCGTGCGCGGCCACCAGGGCGATCACGGCATCCTCCCGCGCGCACACGACCGGGCGGATGCCAAGCCCGGCGCGCTGCAGGTCCAGCAGCAGGTAGGCCACGAGCTGTCCGGGTCCGTGGTACGTCACCTGGCCACCGCGATCCGTCTGAACCACCGGAATGGTCCCGGCCGCGAGCAGGTGCGCGGGATTGGTATTGAGCCCGAGGGTGTACACGGGCGGGTGCTCCAACAGCCACAGCTCGTCGGGTGTCTCCGGCCCCCGCAAGCCGGTGAATTCCCGCATCGCGGCGACGC
>CAYMKJ010000087.1:0-7802 GCA_964391025.1 uncultured Chromatiaceae bacterium | reverse complement strand
ATCGGCCGGAAAGTGCGCAACCTCTCGCGGGCCTCCCAGGACCGTCTCGCCGACACCAGCGCCATGGCGAGCGAATCGCTGAACGCGGTGCAGATTGTCCAGGCCTTCACGGCCGAGGGAGTCCTCGCGGATCGCTATCGCGATGTGGTGGAGACGAGCTTCGACACCGCCATCGCCCGCACACGGGTGCGCTCGATCATGAGCTTCATCACCTTCTGTTGCGTGTTCGGCGGCATCACGTTCGTGGTCTGGATGGGCGCCCGCAGCGTGCTGGCCGGCGAGATCACCTACGGGCAGCTCGGGCAGTTCGTGCTGTACGCGCTGTTTGCCGCCACCTCCGCGGGCACACTGACCGAGATGTGGGGCGAGATCCAGCGGGCCTCGGGCGCCACCGAGCGGCTCATCGAGCTGCTCAATACCCAGCCAAACGTCAAGGCGCCCGTGAATCCGGTGGCACTGCCGAGCCCGGGCCAGGGCCGCATCCGCTTCGAGAACGTGGGCTTCAACTACCCCTCCCGGCCGGGCCAGCGTGCGCTGGCGGGGTTCACGCTCGACATCCGCCCCGGTGAGCGGATTGCCTTTGTCGGGCCTTCCGGCGCGGGCAAGAGCACGACCTTCCAGCTGTTGTTGCGCTTCTACGATCCCCAGCAGGGCCGGATCCTGATTGACGGCGTGGATATCGCCCAGGCCGATCCCCAGGCCGTGCGCTCGCGGATCGCCGTGGTGCCCCAGGAGACCGTGATCTTCGGCGACTCGGCGCTCGGCAACATCCGCTTCGGCAGGCCTGATGCGACGGATGCCGAGATCGAGGAGGCCGCAAAGCTCGCTGTGGCCGACGAATTCATCCGCGAGCTGCCCCAGGGCTACGCCACCTTCCTCGGCGAGCGGGGCACCCGGTTGTCCGGTGGGCAGCGGCAGCGTCTCGCGATTGCCCGGGCGATTCTCAAGGATCCGCCAATCCTGCTGCTGGACGAGGCCACCAGTTCCCTCGATGCGGAGAACGAGCGCCTGCTGCAGGCGGCGCTCGAGCACCTCATGCGGGATCGCACCACGATCATCATCGCGCACCGGCTCGCGACCGTCCTGAAAGCCGATCGCATCGTCGTCATTAACCAGGGCCACATCGTGGATGTGGGCACTCACGACGAACTGGTGCGCCGTGAGCCGCTGTACGCGCGGCTGGCGGAGTTACAGTTCGTTGAGACGCCCACCGAAGCACCGGCGGTGCCACAGCCCACTGGACAGGCCACGATCCCCGGAGCAGGCTACTAATACCTTAACGCTTCCTGGGAGAACCCCCATGGCAATGATCGACTGGCGGATTCAGGGTTACGACTACTCGAGCTGTAACTGCGACTGGGGCTGTCCCTGTCAGGTCATGGCGCCACCCACGGACGGCACCTGCCGGGCGGCGGCAGGCTTCGAGATCACCCGTGGCCACTTCGGCAACACCCGTCTCGATGGCCTGACCTTTGGCGGGCTGTTTGCCTGGCCCGGTGCCATTCATGAGGGCAACGGGGAGTGCCTGCCGCTGGTTGACGTCCGCGCGACGAGCGAGCAGCGCGAGGCGCTGCTGAAGATCATGTCAGGCCAGGAGACGGAGCCGGGGGCGACGTTCTTCCAGGTGTTTTTCTCGACACTCACCAAGGTCCACGAGCCGCGCTTCCTGCCAATCCGCTTCGCCATCGATCTCGAAGAGCGCACGGCGCAGTTCATCGTCGACGGCCTGATCGAGGCGCGGGCCGAGCCCATCCGCAACCCGATCACCGGCGTCGCGCAGCGTGCCCGGCTGGTCTTGCCCGACGGGTTCGAGTTCACCGAAGCCGAGCTCGCGAGCAGCACGGTCATGACCCGCAGCAGCTCGCCGATCGACCTGTCCTGGAAAGGGCGGCACGCGCACCTGACGCGGCTCGATATAACCGGCCACGGGGTGGTGCGGGCTGCCTGACGACAGGACGACCGGTTTGCCGGATTCTGGCCACGGCGCCCTGCTGGTTGGAATTCTCCGCCGGCAGAACCGCATCGTTGCCGGCGCGCTGTTGGTGATGACGGCCCTCGGGTGGTTTTACCTCGCGGCTGTGCCGATGCCGATGCCGACGGGTGTTCGTGACGTCTGGTCGCCGGCCTATCTGCTTTTCTCGCTCGCCATGTGGTTCGTCATGATGGTGGCGATGATGACGCCATCGGTCGCGCCCGTCGTGCTGCTCTACGACCGCATCATGTACCGGGGCATGCACCGGGACCAGCCCGGCTGGCATCCGCGGACCCTCGCATTTCTGCTGGGCTATTTCGTGGTCTGGGCCGGCTTTTCCGCCGCGGCCACTCTCGCCCAGGCGGCACTGATCCGCGCCGGGCTCATCGACGCCATGGGGGTGGTCGGTACGCGCAGACTCGCTGCGGTCCTGCTGCTGGCCATCGCGCTGTACCAGTGGTCCGCCGCAAAAACCGCGTGTCTCGACCGCTGCCACTCCCCGCTGGGATTCATCGTGGGGCGCCGGAGCGGTCCACTCCGGGATCTGCGCGCAGGGCTCGCCCACGGCGGCTGGTGCGTCGGCTGCTGTGGTGGGCTGATGCTGCTGCTCTTCGTCGGCGGCGTCATGAATCTCGCCTGGGTCGCGGCCATCACCGTCGCGGTGGCGGTCGAGAAGCTTGCACCGCAACCGCAACGGGCAAGAACGGCGATCGGCATCGGCGCGCTGCTGGCTGCCGCCTGGTTCGGGCTGATGCCCTGATCAGGCCATGCGCCCGATACTCACTCCCGGAAGAAGACTTCGCGCAGTTCTTCGGGTGCGGTGTACAAACCGCTCTGCCCCGGGCGGTACGCGATCGCGGTGGATTTCGCCACGGGTGATGGGGCAAGGAGCAGGGAAAAGTGGCCCTACTTCTTCTCCACGATCACCCGGCCGTCGGGATTCACAAACACCCGGTAGCGGTTGCCGTCCTGACAAGTCGTGAGGTAGTCGTTCTCGCCCTGTTGCCGGGCGCTGACGACCTGCCCGCAGGGTAAGCCTTGCAGAGCGATCACGGCCGTCATGTCCCTGGCGACTGTCACGTCACTGGCAGTGTCGTCCGCGGCGAGAGACAGCCCGCCGCAGAACGTCGTGGTGATAACGATGAGGGTCAGGCTCCTTCTAGGTCTGTTCATTGCGTTTCTCCTGCCATCAGATTGGCTTCGTTGAACTTCCTGGGATCTGCGAGGATGCTCCATATCGCCTCGCGCGAGGCGACGATGTCACGGGCGAGCGGTGGGTCGCTGTCCTGGAGGAGGGAAAGCACCTTGAGGAGCAGCAAGTCGTAGGGTCGGCGCAACTCGGCGAGAGTCGTCCTGGCCTGCCGCTTGTAGTAGGCGCGGAATTGGTCCAGCAGGTCGTCGACCTGATTCTTCAGAGAAATCTTGGTGAACACGCCGATGGCCCTGGTGTCGCGCAGTCGCGTCTCGAGAGACGCCAGATCGAGCGGTGCTGCGGACGGCCTGGGCGCAACAGCAGGCGCGGCCGCCTTCGGGACCGGCGGCGCGGGGGCGGGGGCGGGCGCGCGCGACGTGGCCAGGGTGGCTGGCGGTTTGGCCGGCGCAGGCGGTCTGGTGCTGCCAGCGCTGCCCGGTGCCGCGGGGCGCAGCGGCTCGACCGGAGGCGGTGGGGCCGGCGTCACGCGAGTCTGGTGCGCCTCGACAGCGGCGGGCGCGATTTGTGGCGCGGCAACTGGGGGCGGCTCGGCAGCCGCCACTGGCCCAGCCTGCGTCGCCGGTTGCGTCGCGGGCTGCGTCGCGGGCTTGGGCGGCTCCTGCGGCTGCGCGCGGTCTACCCCTGCACAACCCGCTGCCAGGAGGCAGGTCAGGGCGCCCGCGATACGTGCTGCACGGTTCACCAAGGGACTGTCGCTCATAGTCTCTCCCGTTCGCCAGCCATCATCCCGAAAGTCTACGGCGAATCCGTGACCAAAAGAGGCCCTTTGATTGTCCTTGTATGTTCCCATTGTGCCCGCCAAAGTGCTCATCGCAGGGCGGAGCCCGTGAGCCGCTGCACACCGGCCGGGTCGGGCCGCCCCTATACTTCCCATTGGGCCCCACCGGTCGGAGTTTGAGAATGCGCATCCTGTTGTTTCCGGTCGCCGTCCTCCTGTTGACGGCGGCCACCATCGTTGACGCCCGGGAGGCCTACCAGTACCGGTTCTCCATCACGCCGGTGATCGGTTACAGCATGGGCGGCTCCCTTGATGGCGAGAATGACGCGGGCGAGCAGACCGGCGAGAACATCAGCCTCGACGATGCTTCCACGCTCGGCCTGATCATCAACGCGCCCTTCCAGGACCTGGGCGGGGCCTACACGGAGTGGGAGTTTTCCTTCACCAGCCAGTCAGTCGGCCTCGATGAGGTGCCCGATGCGGTGGATCCCGGTCTCAAGATCGACATCACCCACTACCTCGTCGGCGGCACCTATGTGGGTGGCGAGGGAGCGGTGCGGCCGTACCTGGCTGCGGGCATCGGCGCGGCGCACCTGAGCCCCGATGCTCCTGGCTACGAGTCGGACACGGTGTTCGGATTCGGGATTGGCATCGGGGCCTACTTCTTCCCCGAGAGCCGCGTCGGCCTGCGCCTCGAGGGCCGGGCGCTGGGTTCGGTGATCGACAGCGACAGCGCCGTGTTCTGCGGCTCGGGCCCGGCAGGGTCGCGCTGCGCCTTCCTCGCCAGCGGCGAACTGCTGCTGCAGTGGGAAGTCATGGCGGGGGCAACGTTCCGGTTCTGATGCCGGCGTGCTTTTCAGGGGGCCCTCTTCGCGGGTGGCCTTACCGGCCTCAGTGTGCTTCGCCCTGTTACGCAATGGCACTGACCTCAACCCGGAAATCCGACTCGGGGGTTGTCAGACGACATAGAATCTATCCTCGTAAATGGAACACCCATTCCCGCAGAAAAAGACTACACATCACGGGCTTCCAGGAGCGTGAACACTCGGCGCAGGAACGGCAAGCACCTTGCCTAATCGCCGAGCCGTGACAGGGCAAACTGCAGCGGGGCTGGAGAGACCTTGATCAGCCCCTGGTACGGGTGTTCCAGTTCCAGAATCAAGAACATCGCCGCCGCGACCGATGCCGCACAGACGAGCAGGGTGCCGATACCCGTTGCGTGTCGCGGAGCGAAGAGGCCGAAGCTTACAAAGATCACAATGAGCCAGGCGGTCAGCACGATGCTGAAGGGACGTCCGGCCGTGGTTTCCTGACGCTCCATCCTGAGCCAGAGCTTCTGCTCCTGGTCGGTGATCAGGTCCAGCACCTCAGACTGCAACCACCGCTGCGAGTCCGTGGCGGGTCTGAGTGCCAGGACCTGTACCATGACCTGCTCCAGCGATACATCGACTCGAAGATCGTCCGCAGAAGGAGCGGCAGACTGCGTTTCAGGCCAGACCGCAACGAGTCGCTTGTTTGTCGCGTCACGGATCGACCGGCGGATCTCCAGGGTTTCGCCGCCGTAGAGTTTCAATGCCCGGTCCAGAGTCAGCATGTCGGTGGCGCTCTGCTGGACGGAAAGGTTCGCGGTATCAAACGTACCTTTGGCCGACGAGACCACCAGACCGAGGATGAGGCCAGTCATGGTCACGACCAGGCCGATCGAGATCCGGACGACGTCCCGGGACTCGTCGTTGACATGGTGCACCGGAAGCACACGGCGCAACCACAATCCGAACAGCGCGCCACCGAAGGTCAACGCCGCGACGAGGAGTGTGGTTGTTATTGGATCCATAAGCAGTCTCGACGGTTCAGGGCTGCAAGTATAGTCCGGCGTTCGTGCCGGATTTTACGTAATCCCGGCCCGGGGCGCGCGGCCGTCTTATGAGCTAAACTTTTTTATCTTTCACTTTCCGAGCTCTCCCCATGCACAAGTCCATTTCGTCAATTCTGATCGCCGCTGCTTTCCTGACCCTTGCTGCCTGTGGCGGTGGCGGCAGTGGCAGCAGCGTTAGTGTTGCACCGAATTCCCAGTTCGCCACAGTCGGTATCGCACTTACCGACGCGCCAACCAGTGAGGTGGATCAGGCCCTGGCGACGATCACGTCCATTGAGCTGCTCGGCGAAAGCGGGCCGGTGGTCCTGTTCTCGGGCGTCGAGACCGTTGACCTCCTGAGACTGGCCGACTACACGGAGCTGTTCGCGGTCAACGACGAAGTTCCTGCTGGTACCTACCACAAGATACGGCTTCAGCTGAGCAATCTGGAACTGGTGAAGCTCAACGATGACGGCACTGTCGACGAGACGATCGTTGCGAAGCTGGTCGCGAACGGGAAGATTGATCTGAATCCGCGGGGCCCGTTCTTCGTGGCCCCGGGCGCGACGCTGGTGATCACCGTCGATTTCGATATGGAGAAGTCGCTGAAGATCACGGAGACCGGCAATGGCCGCGTCATCGTCCGGCCCGTCGTCTTTGTCGATATCGCCAACGGCTTGCCAGCACCGGGGCTCACCCGGATCCATGGCGAGATTGCAGCTATTGAAGACAACGGCGAGTTCAGGCTGTGCCAGACGGCGCTGATATCTTCCACCGATGAGGATCAGCGTCGCGGCGACCCAGACCGGTGTGTTCGCGTCAGGACGGATGACGCCACCGGCATCTTTGGGGAGGACGGCCTGCCTCAGGAATACCTCCAGCTGGCCGTGGGCGACGAGGCTACGATCGTCGGCCGCTTGCGGCCCCGTGAGCACGACGAAGAGAGCGATCAGGACGAGGATTCCGATGATGAGGACGGCGACAACGACGACGGTGGCTCCAGCGGAGACCGTTTTGGCGTTGATGCGTACATCATCGAGGAAGGCCCGCTTGGGGCCTTCAAGAGACTCGCAGGAACAGTAACGACGCCGTTTGACTCCGGCACCGATCGCTTCGGTATCGTCCTGGCACCGGGACAGGGAATCTCCACCGACGGGCCCCTTGCAGCGCAGCTCTACCCGAAATCGAGGGTCTTTTCCGCCGACGGCTTCGAACTGAGCCGACTGGACCTGGAGGCGGGCACCCTCGCGATCGTCGATTCCGTGCTGGCGATTTCCGGTGCCAGTGAGGATGTGCTCAGAACCGCCATGGTCGTCATCGATGCGGACCGGGGCCCTGGCGAGATCGTGCTGGATGGCTTTGTGCTGGACGTCGATGTCGGGGACGAGCGGCTGACGATGAGTACGGACGACGGTGACCGGTGCGTCGATGCCCGGGATGCCGACATCTTCCTCGTGGATGACAGTGGCGGCAGCCTCGAAAGCACCCGGGGTTCGCTGGCTGACCTGGAGCCTGACCAGAAGCTCATTGTCTTCGGCACCGAGAGCGGGAGCGGGTGCCTCGCGGCAAGCACTATCCTCGCCGAACCCGAACCTGACTGAACTCTAACTACATCCAGCGCTGCAGCGGGCGGTATAGCCAGCGCTTGACCTGCAGTTCCAACGGCAGGTCGCTCAGCCAGCCCGGTGAGAGAGCCACATTGCCAGGGCTGCGCCTGAGCGTCGCAAACAGCGCGCGAAAGCGGTCGCAAAGCGCCACATCGTCTGAAAAGATCATCGCCTCGATGAGGCGGTCGTGCGCTGCATGCTCGAGGTTGTAGCTGCCCACGGCAACTTCCCGATCGTCCACCAGCAGCACCTTGGAATGTTCGCCCGCGCGGTTTTCGTAGATGCGGGCGCCCTCTTGCAAAACCGAGCCGTACTGGATGGAGGCGGAAATCCAGGGGAAGTGGGTAACGCCCAGCGAGTCCCGGTGGGAATGGAAAATCTCCACATCCACGCCACGTCTGCAGGCGCGCAGGATTGCAGCCTTCAGTACCGGGGCG
>CAYMKJ010000086.1:0-9676 GCA_964391025.1 uncultured Chromatiaceae bacterium | reverse complement strand
CCTGGCCGCGGTCGTGGTTGCCCGCCGTGCCCGGCAGGTGCTGCGGCAGAATCTTGTTTGGGCAGCGGCCTACAACCTGACCGGCATTCCGCTCGCGGCTCTCGGCTGGCTTCCCCCCTGGCTCGCGGCGGTGGGTATGTCCGTCAGTTCGGTCCTCGTCGTGTTAAACGCGCGCCGGGTTCGCGCATGACCATTCTCTACCTGCTGGTGCCACTCGGCCTCGCGCTGTGCGGGTTCGCCGTGTGGGCATTTTTCTGGGCCGTGAACACCGGCCAGTTCGAGAATCTCGAGGCGGCTGCCGTCAGCCCCCTTGAGGAGGACCGGGGAGATCCAGGGCCAGCGCCATCCGCACGAGGTGCGCCACCGACCGGGTCGTCATCTTCTCCATGACCCGGGCGCGGTGAATTTCCACGGTTCGTTCGGACAGGCCCAGATCCATGGCGATGACCTTGTTGGCATTGCCGGCCACCACGAGGCCCATGACCTCCTTCTCGCGCGGGGTCAGCGTGCCGTGCCGGCGGCGGAGTTCCTCGGTCAGCAACAAGGCCTCGCGGGCTTCCTCGTCGGCCTTGAGTGCCCGGGCCACGCACTCCAGCAGGTCGTGCTGGCCGAAGGGTTTCTGCAGGAAATCGAAGGCACCGTTTTTCATGGCCTCGACGGCCATTGGTACATCGCCGTGGCCAGTGATGAAGATCACGGGCAGGAACGCACCGCGTTCGGACAGGGTCTGTAGCAGCTCCATACCGCTCATGAGCGGCATGCGCATGTCGAGGAGCAGGCACCCGGGGCGGGCCGGGTCGTGTTGCTCGAGAAACTCGGCTGCCGAGGCGAACGTGGCGGGACGGTAGCCGGCAGAATCCAGGAGAATGCCCAAGGAGGTCCGGACGCCGTCATCGTCGTCGACCACGAAGACCGTGCCGATCTCGGTGGTGCCGCTGTTCGCACTGACCATGCCGTCCATCCGTTTGTTAGCCGCTCAGCTGTCCGCGCGGGGCAAATGCAGCTGAAAGAGCATGCCCTGCGGCTCGGTGGCGGAGACTTGCACGGTGCAACCGCCATCGTCCGTGGCTATCGTGACCTTTCGTCGGTCCGCAGGCAACCGCGTGACGGTATCCAGTGCGCTGCTGAACAGGAGCACCAGCATGGTCTGCAGGCGGTCAGCATCACCGTGGACTGCTGCTACGGGTGTGCGTAATTCCATCACGAGCCCGACATCCTTCTGCGTGGCCAGCGACTGGAGCAGGGGCAACACGGTTCGCAGCAGCGCATTGGGATCCAGCGGCAGCCCTGTCTGCGGCTGTGGCCGGGCAGCGTCGCGCAGCTGCTGGATGACCTCGCCGGCGCGCAGTGCCTGGCCGGCAATGGCCTGGACGATGCCCAGCGCCTGCAGGGCGTGTTCGGGGTCGCGACGCAACAGCGTGGCTGCACCGTCCGCGTAGGCCGCGATGGCCGCCAGTGGCTGGTTCAGTTCATGGGCGAAGCCGGCTGCCAGGTCGTTCAATACGTGCTGGTCAGTGCCGGTTGCCATGGGCTCTTCTAATGCCCGTGCTTGCGTGCCCGCGCCGCACGGCTGATCATCGGGCGTATTCATGTGGACAATGATCCTAAGCCGTCGCCCGATCACGCTCTCTAAGGGGTTCCCCCTACGGTGGCCGCGCCCGTGACAGGCGCCGGATTTGCCGAACACATGGTCCAGCAGGCGCCCGACGCCCTGCTGCTCGTCGACGACCAGGGGCGCATTGTTTATGTGAACGAGGCAGTCACGGCGCTGTTCGGTTACGACGCCCGCGACCTGCTGGGGCAAGACATCGAGCGACTGGTGCCCGAGCGCGCCAGGAATATTCACGAGCGCTTCCGGAACGGGTTCTCGGTGGCGCCGTCCACGCGGGAAATGGGGGCCCGGCTTGTTGCGCTGTCTGCCTGCCGAAAGGACGGCAGCGAATTTCCCGCCGAAATCCGGTTGGCCCCGGTCACGCACGAGGGCGGCGAGTTCGTGCTCGCGGCAGTCCGGGACGTCACCGACCGGCGGCAGATCACCGATGCACTGCGTACAGCCCAGGCAGAAGCCGACAGCGCCAACAAGACCAAGACCCGGTTCCTGGCCACCGCGAGCCACGATCTGCGCCAGCCGTTGCAGACGTTGCAATTGCTGAACGCGGCACTCGGCCGGAAGCTCAGCGATGCTGCCTGCCTGGAGCTGGTCCAGCGCCAGCAGGATGCGCTGGAGTCAATGGCTGACTTGCTGAATGCCCTCCTGGACATCACCAAGCTCGAGTCCGGCAGTATCCGGCCGACTCTGGACGTAGTGGCCCTTGCCGACGTGCTGGCCGATATCCGCCGGCAAGCCGGGGAGGTGGCAACGGCTCGCGGCCTGACGCTTGACGTGGCGCTCACCACCGCGTGCCTGACGACGGATCGGGTCTTGCTCCGCCAGATGCTCCAGAACCTGGTCAACAATGCCATTCAGTACACCCGCGAGGGCGGGGTAACGATTGCCGTCAATCGGGACGCCGAGCACCTGACGATCGAGGTTGCAGATACCGGCGTGGGCATACCGGCCGCGGAACTCAAGCGCGTGTTTGACGAGTACTACAGGGTGGACACGCCGGGAGCACGGCCGAAGGGCTTTGGCCTGGGCCTGACCATCGTCCGGCAGATTGGCCGGTTGCTCGGTTACGTGGTGAACGTGCGGTCGGAGGCCGGGCACGGCACGACCTTCACGGTACATATTCCGGTCGCGAACCTGGTGGAGTCGACCGCCCGCCGGGCCATTCAGCGGGGAGCAACTGCAAACCTGTCTGCCGTGCCGAAGCCCGGCGTGCTCGTCATCGAGGACGATGCCGCGGTTCGTGACGCCCTGGAACTGGTACTGGGGCTCGAGGGTTACCCGATCCGCACGGCAGATTCCGCTGCGGCCGCCGAAGCGATCTTTGCCCGCCACGGCGAGGAGATCGATGTCGTGGTCAGCGACTTCCACCTCGGTGATGGCCGCAACGGTCTCGAGTTGCTGGAAATATTGCGCGCGACCGCTTCACGCGACCTGCCGGCGGTCATCCTGAGCGGTGATACCTCACCGGTGCTGGCCAGCATCGAGTCCGTGTCGCGCGTGGCATTGCTGCGCAAGCCGGTGGAGGCCCGCCGGCTGATCCTGAAGCTGGAAGAGTTATTCGGCTCGGCAGGTTGAGGAGCCGACGGCTGCCGCCGCCACCGTCCTCGCCAGCGTATCGTTCACGGAAGCCGCGAGCGGGGAACCGGCCTCGAGCAGTGCCGACGCCCGTTCCGCTTCGGCCAAAGCGACCTGCGGGCAGCCTGCATCCAGCAGTGCGCTCGCCAGGTTGTTCCGGCCGGCCACATGGCCGGGGTCGATGGCGAGTAGCGACCGGTATTGCGTGATTGCCAGGTCGAGCTTCCCGGCGGCGTACGCCTGATTGGCATTGGCCAGCAGTACCAGTGGGTCTGCCGGCCAGCGAGCGAGTGCGGTGGCGTGTGCTGTAGCGACAGACTGTGGCGACAGGTAACGCTCCGTGGCCGTGAGTGCGCGAATAAAGCCGCCGCCGGTTGCCGTGGCGGGAGGCTGATCGGGGAGGGTGATCACCGCGGCCCAGTTCTGACCGGTCTGCCAGGAACGCAGGAACCGCTGGCGCGATTCGACACGCCGCCGCTCGGTCCCGGAGCGGAGGATGAGAACGTCACGGTCCGGGTCAAAGCCGGTCACCACCGCGAAGTGCCAGCGCCGGATGCCGAGTGCTCCGAGATCCTGCAGCACGAGCACGGGATTGCCGGCGGCGAGTTCCGCCTGCAGTTCGGCAAAGTGCGGTTCGAGCACGTAGGCGAGGCGACCGTGGCCGCGTGCGGCGGCCAGCATCTCGACCTGCAGGCTGCCGCGGCGTCCGGGGATATACACCCGTGGTGCCAGCTGCTCGGGTGTGACGCTGACGCCGGTTGCTCCCAGCACGGTGGCCAGTGCGGCCGGACCGCACTGGTGAATCGTCTGGGGAAAAAACGGGACGCCGGCGAGTTCGACTCGTGGATCCTCGGGGAACGACGGCAGGCGGGTTGTGCAGGCGGTCAGCGCCAGGGCGGCAGCCAGGGCCCAGCTCACGGCCCTGGTCGCCGTCATGGTCGCCGTCATAATCGCCGCGACGACGGTTCCGCTAGATCTTCTTGAAGATGTCAGTGACACCCGTCAGTTCGAGAATCAGCAACACGATGAAGACGATGCCAATAACGGCGAGGAGCCCGTCACCTCCGGCGGGCAGCGTGCGCATTTCCTCTGCCACCTGCGCCAGTTCTGCGTCCGAGAGCGCCGCCACGCGCGTCACGGCATCGGCTGGATTCACGCCGAGCGACACGAGCTCCGCCTGCACGTCAGCCCGACTCAGTGCCGCGTTGATGCCGGCCAGATGACTGGCGCGCGTCTCTGCAGACAGGTAGTCCTGCGTTCCGATCACGCTTGCCGACGCGGTGCTCTGGAAGCCGAGTCCGAGAAAGCACGCCGCGGTGATCGCAACGACGATCTGTCGAAAAGCCATTTTGCCCACTCCCTTGCCGAAGTACGAATCAGAAAACCCGTGCGGAGTATACCCGGCCTGCGCCTTGTCAGCCGGTAGCCGGCGTGCTGAATCGGGACGTGGTTCTCGCTACCGTGCGCAGCTGCTACTATTCGCCGCGGTCAAAAAACACGAAAGAACATTCATGCCGTCATCTCCCCGGTCGGAGGCTGTCCAGCTGTTTCACGTGATTGACCCCCGCGTGTTTGACCGGGCCCAGCTCGACGATCTCTGTGACCTGACCAACCGGGTGCGGTTCCTGGCCAAGCACCCGGACGGGGCCCGCTTCCTGCTTGGATTGCTGCCCGACCGGCGGGCGATGCTGTATTTCGTCCAGCCGTCCACCCGCACCTTCCTCTCCTTTAATAATGCCTGTCACGTGCTGGGGATCCGGACCAGCGAGATCCGGGACCCGGCCACGTCGTCCGAGGTGAAGGGCGAGAGCTTCGAGGACAGCATCCGCACCTTCAGTTCCTACGTCGACGTGATCGTGATGCGCACGCCGCGTTCCGGCGAGGCGGCCCGGGCGGCGGCGCTGATGAACCGCATTCCCCGGCCGGTACCGATCATCAATGCCGGCAGCGGCCAGGACCAGCACCCCACCCAGGCGTTGCTCGACATCTACACCCTCGACCGCAGCTTCGAGGACCAGGGCGGTATCGACGGCAAGGTGATCGGCCTGATGGGCGACTTGAAGCGCGGGCGCACGGTGCGCTCGCTGTGCTACCTGATGAAGAATTACCGCAACGTGCGCCTGGTGCTCATCGCGCCGCCACAATTTGCGCTGGAACCCGACGTCAAGGCGCATTTGACGGAGCACAACATCCCCTTCGTGGACGACGCAACGCTGGATGACGTGCTGCCCTCGCTGGACGCGATCTACGTCACGCGCATGCAGACGGAGTGGGACACGGTCGGCGAGACGCGCGAGATCGACTACACTGGCTACAGCATCACGCCCGAAAACGTGGCCCGCCTGAAGCCGAGCGCCGTGATCATGCACCCGCTGCCCCGCGGCCCGGAGATTGCACCGGCGGTCGACGACGATCCCCGCGCCGTCTACTGGCGGCAGGAGCGCAACGGCATGTGGATGCGGGTGGCGATCCTGCTCAAGATTTTCCGGGCGGACGGCGTGGTCCGCGATTTCGACATTGCCGAACTGAACTAGAGGAAGAAAACCATGAAGCTTTACGGGGCCATTGCCTCACCCTACGTTGCCCGCGTGGTCATGTACGCAAAGATCAAGGGCATCGACCTGCCATTGGCCGAAGCCCCCGGCGGCATCAAGAGCCCCGAGTACCTGAAGCTGAATCCGATCGGCAAGATGCCGACGCTCGACGTGGACGGCAAGGGTATCGGCGAATCCACCATCATCTGCGACTACCTGGAAGACGTGTATCCCCAGAAGTCGGGATTGCCTGCGGATCCTTACGACCGGGCCCGTTCGCGGCTGATCGCGCGCATCGTCGATCTCTACATTGCCCAGCAGGTGGGCCCGCTGTTCCGCCAGATGAATCCCGCCACGCGCGACCAGGCCGTGATCGAGACGGCGAACAAGGAACTCGCCAAGACCTTCGGCTACGCCGAGCACGCGATGGGCAGCGGCCCGTTCTGCGTCGGCGCCACACCCACGCTCGGCGACTGCGCGCTCAGCGCCACCACGATGATGCTGAAAAAGATCCTGGCCGCCGGCAACTTCGGCATCACCGATCCCACCGACAGTGGTCGCCTGGCAACCTGGTGGAAAGCGATGGAGGGCAACGCGCACTGCGGCCCGGTGTTGCTGGAATACGGTACGGCCTTCGACGGCTTCATGAAGAAGATGGCTGCCGCGAGAAAGTAGCAGCGCCGTGAGGCGCGACAAAATAGTTTTGATGCGCCCGTAGCTCAGCTGGATAGAGCACCTGGCTTCGAACCAGGGGGTCGGCGGTTCGAATCCGTCCGGGCGCGCAACCGAATCAGCGGTCCATACCGGACACATGGTTTACACCTGTACCGGGGCAAAGCGGCTAAAGGCCAGTTTCAAATGTAGTTTTCGTCGAACTGCCTGGCCAATGTTGGGCGCCTGTTTGGGCGGCCGAAAGGTGGTCAAGCTTGCACGCCTGTCCACATCGTGGGGGTCAAATTCCGGTTCTGAACGATCAGGCTGGCCGTCGGCCAGCCTGATTGCAGGAGAGTTCTCGGGTTCACAGTTGACGCAAGTCTTCTTCCGAAGAAGTAATCTCCGCCTGCCACCAAGGTTGGCGCATTCGCTTTAGACAAATGAGGGAATGCTGACCCCGCGTTATACTAGTTGATAGGCGGGCTAGTATAACGCGGGGTAATGCCGTTATACTAGGCCAATCGACCGACTGGTATAGCTTATGGATTCCCCGCAGTTCAGCACCGCGCAAGGCGCCTCCGCCCAGGCGGCCTATGCGGAGATTCTCGAGGTCGCCCGTCATCAGGAACTCGCGCGATCCATCGGGAACCTGAGCGGTTCGTTCAGCAAAAAGACCGTCAAGGGCTCGACCTACTGGTACTACCAGTACACGGAGGGCGCCGGCGGCAGCACACGCCAGTTCTTCGTCGGCCCGGACAGCGAGAAGCTCCGCGAACTCGTCGCGAGGGCAAGGACCACCAACAACCGCTCCATCGACCGCCTGGCAAAGGCCGCCATGATGCTGGGTTGCGCGGCAACGACGCCGGCTCACTTTCGCATCGTCCGCCGGCTGAACGAGATCGGGTTCTTTCGTGCGGGCGGCGTGCTGGTCGGCACCCACGCGTTCCTTGCCTATGGCAATGCCCTCGGTGTTTCCTGGGGCGACCTCGCCCGGACGCAGGACCTGGATTTTGCCCACTCCGGCAACCGCATCGAGCTCGCGCTTCCCGCGTCCCTGCAGATCGAAACACGCGGCGCGATGGAGAGCCTCGAAGCCGGATTTCTCCCGGTTCCGGGCTTCGGCCCGAAGAGCAAGTCGGCGACCTTTGTCAGCGCCGTGGACAGGCAACTGCGCGTGGACTTTCTCGCCCCGATGGTGGGCAGCAGGGACAAGGTCTATGCCCACGAGGGCCTTGGCGTGAATCTGCAGCCGCTACGCTTCCTGGAGTTCGTCATGGAGGATGTGGAGCAGGCGGCGATCATCAGCGCCGTCGGGGTTGTGATCGCCAACGTTCCGGATCCGGCGCGCTACGCGCTGCACAAGCTCCTCGTGTATGCGGAGCGCCGGGTGCGCTCTCCCGGCAAAGCGCAGAAGGACCTGCGCCAGGCGGCCGCGTTGATCGAGGTCCTGTCGGCGTACCGGCAGGACGGAATCCTGGCGTTGTGGCAGGACATCCTGCAGAGGGGGGCCGGCTGGCGCAGCCGCGCCCGAACCGGATTTGCAGCGCTGGCAAAGCTTGCCCCGCACCTCAGCGCACTGGCAGGCCTGGGTGCGGCACTCAAGGCGTTCAGGGCGTCGAAGCCCGGGACTGGTGGTTAGTAGCCAGCCCTACTGGGTTAGTGTTCAAGAAGCAGGGCTGGGCCGTCATCAGCATGAAGAACAACTGGGCGCTGCTCGGCGCGTCTGCGATGCTGCTGGAGACGCTTACCGGAAGGTCATGCAGTAAGCGGAGCGGTAGTCCCCGATGTCACTTCAATGCGCGGACTGTCTTGACTGGATTCTGCCGGCAGTCCAGCACTCGCCAGACCACGCACATCTCGCCCTCCGTCTTGTAGTAGATGGCGAACGGGAAGCGCCTGGCCAGCAAGCGGTGGTAACCAAAGAGCTTTCGGTGGCTACCGGCATGGTGCTCCAGGGAGTCGATGTCACCGAATAGGGAATTAAGAAAGTATTCGCCGAGGCCCTGATCAAGTCTCGCGTAGAACATTCTTCCTCGGGTGAGGTCCTTCAGCGCGGAGGGCAGTATCCGCAGCTTCATTCACTGCGCTTGCGCAACTCTTGCTTCGCCGCTTCCCATTCCACTGGCTGTTCGCGACCCGCTGCATAATTCTGCCGGGTCTCCTCCAGAGCATCAGCGTGCCAGGTGGGCGATTCCAGCCGATCTTCGTCCCGGCTCAAGGATTCCCACAACTCCTCCATGGCCTGGATTTTCTCAGCCCAGGACATCTGCTTGATGGTCAGCATAGCCATGGAAGAAGCGTACCCGCTGGCCTGGGGATGGGCAAGGAATCCGACCCCGCGAAAGCCGTCAAATCATTGATAAATTTGGGTTGACGGCGCTCGGCTCACCTTGGTAACGCTACTCGGTAAGGTACACGATAGCCTGCCAGTGCCCAGATTCATCCGTCCCGGCGCGCCATCCGATCCAGGGTCCATACCGGACACATGCCAAGGCTCTATGCAAGGGCCGGGAGCCGGCGACCCACGCCCAGTGCCCGGGTACAGTCGTATCTGGAGCATTCCTGGCGATTCATTCCTTGACCTTCGATAAAGTGGCACTTTAGTATCACTATATGCGTACCGAGCTTGTCACCACCCTGAAGCGCCAGGCCACCGAGCTCCTGGCAGAGTTGCAGAGCGCACGGGAGCCCATTCTCATTACGCAGCACGGCATGCCCAGCGCATATCTGGTCGACGTCGAAAGCTACGAGAGCCTGCAGCGTCGGCTGGGTGTCCTTGAGGGTATTGCCCGCGGCGAGCGGGCCGTGGAGGACGGACGAGTCCTGACTCATGCTCGCGCCAAGGCCAAAATGGCCCGATGGCTGAAATAGTCTGGACGGATCCGGCCCTCAGCGACCTCGACGCCATTGCCGACTATATCGCGCTTGAAAATCCCATAGCCGCCCGTCAGTTGGTCCGGCGCGTTTTCCTTCACGTCGAGCAACTTCAGGTGCATCCACGCACTGGGTCGAAGCTGCCCGAACTCCCAGGATGGCGCTACCGGCAGATCGTGGAACCGCCCTGCCGGGTTTTCTATCGCTTTGACGGCAAGCGCGTAGTCATTGTCCATGTCATGCGCGCGGAACGGCTGCTGCGGACATCGGCGCTTCGGGGTCGCGGCAGGCGACCCAGGCGGAACCGTTAGTGACGTCCCACCTTCACCACCAGTCGTTGGGATCCGCGAACCGGGACGCGTTTCAGGCCCTGAAACGCGTCCCGCGATCGCGTCCCTCGTAAATGCCCTCGGTCGTGGCGGACTTGCTC
>CAYMKJ010000085.1:0-6443 GCA_964391025.1 uncultured Chromatiaceae bacterium | reverse complement strand
ATGAGCCCATCGCCAGCAGTCGCCCTCGCCCCGCCGGCCACCGCCATGTCCCTCGTCGCCGTTCGAGGCCGGCCCACTCCCGCCGAAGCCGGCCTGCACCCGGAGGCCCTTGCAGTGCACAACGCGCTGCTCGAGCGCGGGCTGGAAACGCCGATGGTCGAGAACGACCTCAGTGCCGAGGAAAAGCGCCAGCGGATCCAGGCTCACTTCACCGAGATCATGAAGGTCCTGGGCCTCGACCTGCGGGACGACAGCCTCATGGACACCCCCCGGCGTATCGCCAAGATGTACGTGAACGAGATCTTCGGGGGGCTGGACTACCGGACGTTCCCGAAGCTGACCGTGGTCGAGAACAAGATGCAGTGTGACGAGATGATCCGGGTGCGGAAGATCAGCATGTCTTCCACCTGCGAGCATCACTTCATCACCATCGACGGCACGGCCACCGTGGCCTACATCCCCAGGGACAAGGTCATCGGCCTGTCCAAGATCAACCGCATCGTCGCCTTCTTCGCCCAGCGCCCCCAGATTCAGGAGCGCCTGACGGAGCAGGTGCTGCTGGCACTCCAGACACTGCTGGTGACGGAGGACGTGGCCGTCAGCATCACCGCCACGCACTTCTGCGTGAAGGCCCGGGGCGTCCGGGACGCGAACAGCGAGACCACCACCACGGCGCTGGGTGGCGTTTTCAAGTCCAGGCCCGAGACCCGCAAGGAGTTCCTGATGGGACTGGAGGGCTAGCGGACCGAGTAGACGAAACTCGTCTTCGGCACGCGCAACCAGCGCTCGGCAATCACGCCGCGCAGGTCGCGCCAGGGGCCCGTGTCGTCCACGTAGCTCAACTTGAGCTGCCCGGCGTCTGCTTTGTCGCCCGCACCCTTGATGTGGAGCACACGCCTCTCCAGGGCCTCAATGGCTGGCTTCAGTTTTGCAGGATTCACCCGGAAACAGCCGCGATCCTTGCCGTTGCCAGCCACGGCACCCGCGTCGAACGCCACTGCGCCGTTCTCGATGAGCGTGCCCAGCTGGACCGCCGCGACCTGGCTGTAGGCCCTGCTCTTGCCATCAGCGTCGTACATGCCTTGCGCGATGTGGCCCATGGCCCAGGCGATGTCGGCGACATGGATCTCCAGGGCGGTCCCTTCGTCGATGATCTGTTTTTGCACCAGCCAATCGGTGAAGTAGAGGGCGCTGGTCTGGGCCTTGAGCTCTTCCAGCATGGCCGCGAGGGGCCCGCCGAAGATGTCGCCGTCGACCTTGCCGTTCACGGTGTACTCGTGGGACGGTCCGAGATTGTGGGCCGCTTCGTGCAGGATGGCCGACAGGTTCTCGAGCATCGGGTCGCTGTTCACGTACTGCATGGATGCGACACAGAAGAGCGAACCAGCCTTCTCGAGGTACCTGGCCTTCGAATCGTCATCGGCATCAAGGTTGGTCATCACCACGGTACGACCCCGGCCCTCGTTGGCCACCGGACCCCAGTTGGGCAGGGACTGGCCGCCAGTCCCGCCGGCAGCGTCTCGAGAGTCCCCCGCATTCAGGATGATGTCGATGAAATCCGGCAGGTGAAAGCTGACGCGGCGCGCCTGATAGGGCGGGCCCGTCATGGCGGCCAAAGTAGTCTCCATCTCCGTTTTCAGCGGATCGAGCTTCTGCTGCCAGGCGAGAGAGTCCTGGTTAATGCGCGCAAAGCTCACGTGAAAGCCGGCTTTCTCGGCGCAGGGTTCGAAGTAGGTCTCGTCCGGACCAATGCGCAGATACCACCGGGAGTTGGTCGAATTCATCCGTGCCCAGGCCTCGTCGGCAGGCTGCCAGCGGTTGTCGCGGAAAGCCCGGGCCGCCGCGAGCAGGTACGTCTTCAGGGCGCCCTCCTCCTTCGAGTGGATAGCGTCCGCGGCGGCCGTCAGTTCCCGGGAGACCCGCGTCATGGCGGAGCGGTACGCCACGCTGTAGGGCACGGCGCGCAACTTGCCCTGACCTGCCTCGCGCACGACAGTAAAGGGGTCGAGCAGCGACGCGCGGTCTTGCGACTTCTCCAGGTCGGCGCAGAAGCCGGGATCCTGCTGGAGGGCTACCGGATACAGGCCGCTCAGCTTTTTCACGCCGCCAGGAAGCGCACCGCAGTCGCGGTTCTGCTCCGTCCCGGGCTGCTCGCAGAAGGGCCCCTGGTTCCGGTAGAAAAGCATGCGGGACGCGGGATCGTCGGCAGGGATCCGCGCGTCGAGCCCGGCCACGCCGTTCTGGCTGGCGTAGAGGCCCTCGATGATCACGGCAGCCCGCAGGACGTGAGCGACGATAGCCTGGTCTTCCGCGCTGCCACGCTGGAAGTCGCTTTCGAGCAGCGTGGGCCGGCCCTGGGCGAGTTCCTGACGCACGAGTTCCCGACGGCGCTGCTCGGCCGGGTGCTGCTGCCTCGGGTAGCCGTTCTGCCTGACCTCAAGCATCTGCAGGTAGGCAGCGGTGAAGGCCTGCGAGAACGTCCGGCCGTCGGTCCATTCCTCTGCCGACGAGGTGGGGCGCACGCCCCAGAGATAGGCCACCTCGTCGGGCTCCACCGCGCCGTTCTGGTTGGCGTCCTTACGCCAGAAGAGCGGCAGGTGGAGCTCGGCCGCCAGGCCATTGAAGCTGGCCCGGTCGAGCTGGTTGAGCGGCAGGCCGGCAGGAGCCTGCGCCGGGGCCCGCGCTGCGGCCGGCCCAGCGAGCGCGAGCCCGCCGGAGAGGACGAGAGTGATGATCAGGGTCTGCAGAGTCACCTCGCCGCTCATGTCCAGAAGGGCACTGCCACTAAGCTCCGCGCCGCCTGGCCAGCCCGTCGTTTTGGGGTAACACGAGCGCAGATTCCCCGAAATCCCCCCGAGCGTCCACCCAGGCCACCAGCTTGCCCAGGACCTGGGCGACGGCCTGGTCGAAGGCCTGGGCGATGGCGCCCACCCGATTGTCGCTGGCGCTGACAGAAACCTTGAAGCTTCGGTCGCCCACGACGGTCTGGTCGCTGGCGCGATCCAGCGCTGCGTGCACCTCCACCACGATCGTGGGGGCGGCGGCCTGGCCATTGTCGTAGCGGGCCTCGAACGTCCGCACGTCGAGCTTGAGCACATAGTCGGCCCTGGCGATCCCGCCCCGGGCGACCAGGCGGGCAGGTCCCTGGTCTGCGTCGAAGGCGTGTTGCAGAGCGGAGTCGAACAGGGCCACCGACGAGGTCACCCAGCGGGCGCCCTTGATGTAGGCCGCCTGCGTGCCGGTGACGGTCAGAATGCGGTCACTGGCAGCGGCGCGGTCAAAGCCTGTGACCGTCAGGAAGACGCCGAAGCCTGGCCCACCTGACGCCGTCTCCTGCACCGGCGGCGCCGTGGCGCCGAAGCGGTAGAGCGTCGCCGGATCCGCCTTCGGGAAGAGCGAGATGCAGCCGGCCAGCAGGCTCGCCGCGGCCGCGAGTAGCAGGCCCCGGATCAGGGTCCTTGCGACAGCGGTTTGGGGGGGGATCATGGCTGCACCTCGATTTCCTGCGCGGGCGGCTTGGCGACCAGACCCTGGGGACTTTGTTGCACCTCGGCCAACATGCGGTCGAGGTTGTCGGCAGCCTGCTGCAGGCTGGCAGCGGCCGAGGTGATCTGCGGGAGGCCGGTGGTGGCGAAGTCGCCCATCGGACCCTTAAGCTTGCCCATCAGCGTGTGCAGGTCCCTGGACGCGCCCTCGATCTCGGTGGCCGCGTCACCCAGCTTGGCCATGCTGCGACGGCCATCGCCACTGACGAGGGCGTTGCTCGACTTGGCCAGTTCGCCGATCTGCTGGGCAGCCTGGTTCGCGCTCACCAGAGCGCGCTCTGCCTCGGCGATGATCGACTTATGGTCGCGCAGCTCCGCGGTCACGGCCTGGAGATCATCCAGTGTGCCACTGAGGTGCTTGATATTTTCGTCCGACAGGATGCGGTTGATCCGATCAAGGGCCTCGGCCGCCTGCGCCAGAACGTTACCGCCGCCGGCCAGCAGGTCAGAGAGCGCGCTGGGCTCGGAGCGGATGCGCGGCACGCTCCTTTTCGGGACTGTGTCCTTTAGCAGCCGCAGGGAGGGCGTCCCTGCGGTGATCTGCACATAGTTCACGCCGGTGATGCCCTGGGGCTCCAGCATCGCAAAGCTGTCGACGCGGATGGGTACATCCGACGTCACCTTGGCCCTGGCGATTACGAGGGTGGGATCGGCCGTATCGAGCGAGATTCTGGTGACCTCCCCGACTTTAATGCCGTTGAAATGGACTTCGCCGCCCTGAGACAAGCCGCGGACCGGTCCTTTGAAGACGATGTCGTAGCGGTCGTAAGCCTGCCCGAATTTGAACGCCCCCAGCCAGAGGCTGAACACGATCAAGCCAAACAGCAGCAGGGTCGAGGCGAGGCCCACGAGGGCGTAGTTGGCGTTGCGCTCCATCAGTCTGCTCCCCGCGCGGCCCGCGACCCGGACGCCAGGCGTCCGCGTGGACCACCGAAGTATTCCCGGATCCAGGGATGCTCGGATTTTTCGAGCTCGCGAACGGGCGCCATGGCGACCACCCTCTTGTCGGCGAGGACGGCCACCTGGTCCGTGATCGTATAGAGGCTGTCGAGATCGTGGGTGATCATGAATACGGTCAGATCCAGACTCTCGGAAAGATCGCGGATCAGCTCATCGAACGCCGCCGCGCTGATCGGATCAAGCCCCGAGGTGGGCTCGTCGAGAAACAGCAGTTCCGGATCCAGCGCCAGGGCGCGGGCCAGACCAGCGCGCTTTATCATGCCGCCGGAGAGCTCGGAGGGCTTCAGTGCCCCGGCCCCGTGCGGCAGGCCGGCCAGGGCGATCTTCAGGTCCGCCAGCTCGTCGATCTCGTCCTTGAGCATGTCGGTGTGCTCGAAAAGGGGGGCGGCCACATTCTCCTTGACGGTGAGGTTCGACCACAGGGCGCCTTGTTGAAACAGAACGCCCCAGCGGCGGTTGATCGCCGCCCATTGCCCGCGGCGGGCGTAGCGGATGTCCTGGCCGAAGATCTTCACCGATCCACCCTCGGCGCGTCTCAGGCCGATGATCGTGTTCAGCAGCACCGACTTGCCGGTACCCGAGCCGCCAACCACGCCCACGATGTCGCCCCGGTTTACGACCAGGTCGAGGTTATCGTGGATTGTGCGGTCGCCGATCCGGGAGATCAGCCCGCGCACCTCAACGGGCGGGGCCTCCCTGTCCAGCGGCGCTTCGTCGTCGAAGTCCATCATATGTCGAGCTGCATATAGATCAGGGCGAAGATTGCATCGATCAGGATGGTGGCGAAAATCGCCTGGACGACCGCCGCCGTGACACGGCGTCCAAGGGACTCGACATCGCCACCCACTTCCATGCCCTGCCGGCAGCCGATGGCGGCGATCACCACCGCGAGCACCGGCGCTTTCGACAGACCAACCCAGAAATGCGTCACCCCGACATTATCGATCATGCGCTGCAGGAACACTGTCGGACCCAGATCCAGTACCGTCCAGGCAACGACCATGCCGCCAGCCAGCCCCGCCAGGGTAGCGATAAAGGTCAACAGGGGAATGACAAGCAGCAGCGCCAGGAACCTCGGGAAGACCAGATCGTCGAAGGGATCGATACCCAGTACCTGCATGGCATCGATCTCCTGATTCATCTTCATCGCCCCGATCTCGGCGGCGAAGGCTGAGGCGGACCGGCCAGCCAGGAGCAGTGCGGCGATCAGTACGTTGAACTCGCGCAGCACGGCAATGCCGATCAGGTCCACGACGAAGACCTGAGCGCCGAATTGGCTCAGTATATTCGCGCCGAGGAGGCCGACGACCGCACCGATGAAGAAGGTGGTGGTAGCGACGATCGGGATAGCGTCCAGCCCGGTCCGCTCCGCGAGAGAAAAGACGGCGGCCCAGCGCACCTTGGCCGGCCGACGGATCGCCCGACCAAGGGCCAGCAGCAGTTGGCCGTTGAAGACATTCAGGTGGTAGGCATCCACTCCGACGCTCACGACGCCCCGGCCTGCGCGCTCGAACAGGTCGTAGAACGGGCGTCGCTTCAGGACCGGCGTCCGCGGCGCCGTGCTGGCATGGGCGACCAGATCCAGCAGCCGGACGATCTCCTGGCGAGCGCTGATCTTGGCCGGCTCGGCCGCCTGTTCGACGGCTCGGAGGATGCCGTAGGCGCCGGAAGTGTCGCAGCGGCCGATGCCGTTCGCGTCGATGACCACGCCGCCCGTGCCCTTCAGCGCTGCGCCTAGACGCTCATTGGCCGTGCCCATGTGCACGGCCGTCCAGTCGCCGGTCAGCACGGCAGTCTGGCCCTGGTCCCTGGTCTCAAGCCTGAAGTCGGCCGGGTGGTTCATGCGTTGGTACTGGTTTGGCGCAATGCCCCTCACTCCGGCCGACCCCCGACGAGTCGGCCAAACTTCTGGTCAACTATCGGCGCCTGTTTGCACGC
>CAYMKJ010000084.1:0-15498 GCA_964391025.1 uncultured Chromatiaceae bacterium | reverse complement strand
GCTCGACGCGGGATAGGTGCCCGCCGTGATGATGCTCCCGTAGAGCGCGTCGACGAAGGTCGCCGCGGCCGGCGTGGAGCCGGCCGTGATCTTGCGGATCGTCGTCAGCCGGTGCTCCTTGTCGCCGGGATTGATGCGCTCGGGGCTGTAGCCGACGAAAAAGTCCTGATTCAGCTTGAGGCCGGACACCTGCTCCAGTATCGGCGCGCAATCGTCCTCGGTGCAACCGGGATACACCGTGGACTCATAGACCACGATCGCGCCCTTGCCCAGCACCTGGCCGACCGTGCGGCTGGCGGCCCGCAGCGCGCTGATATCCGGGCGCTTCGCGGCGTCGATGGGTGTGGGCACGGTCACGATATAGACGTCCCGCCCCCGCAGTGCCTCGAGGTCGGTGGTGAACTGCAGATGCTTCGCTGCCTTGAGCTCCTGGGCGTCGGTCTCCAGCGTGAAGTCATTGCCGGCCTTGAGATCGGCGATGCGCTTCGGGTCGATGTCGAAGCCCGTGGTATCCAGGTGCCGGCCAAACTCCACGGCCAGTGGCAAGCCCACGTAACCGAGTCCGACGACGGCAACCCTGGCGTCATCTATCTTCTTGAACGTCGTCATATTGTTGTAGAGCCTGGCGCTGGTGACACTAGAGCAGAAAGGCGACGGCCAGCAGGGCCGTGGCCGTCATGGTAACGGTGTACGGCAGGGCCATCCAGACCATCACCCCATAGGACAGGCGGATCAGCGGGGCCAACGCCGACGTCAGCAGGAACAGGAAGGCGGCCTGGCCGTTCGGTGTGGCGACGCTGGGGATGTTGGTGCCGGTGTTGATGGCCACCGCCAGCAGGTCGAACTGCTCCCGGCTGATGCCACCGGCCAGCAAGGCGTTCTTGGCCTGGCTGATATAAACGGTACCCACGAAGACGTTGTCGCTGACCGCCGACAGCACACCGGCCGCCACGAAATACATAAGCACCTGAAGGCGCCCCTCCAGCGTCAGCACCCAGTCCGTGAAGGGCAAGAACAGCGCCTGATCCTGAATGACGGCGACGATGGCAAAAAAGACCACCAGCAGCGCCGTGAACGGCAGGGCGGCCTCGAACGCAGGCCCCAGCCGCTGCTCTTCCACCACGCCATTCAGGGCGGTCGCCAGCACGAAAATGAGCAACCCGATCAGCCCGACCTCGGCCAGGTGATAGGCCAGCGCCAGGATGAGCACGCAGGCCGCCAGCCCCTGAACAACCAATGCACAGCGGGCACGCAGAGTCCGGGATTGATCCGCCTGCCGCTGGTGTTCGTCGAGAATCCGGCGAACGGCGGGGCTCAGCTCGGCACCGTAGCCGAACGCACGGGTAGCCTCCAGGATCAGGCACGTGGCCAGGCCGACGCCAAGCACTGGTAGCGACACCGGCGCCACCTTGAGGAAAAAGGTGGCGAAGTCCCAACCGGCGACCTTGCCGATGAGCAGGTTCTGGGGCTCCCCGACGAGTGTGGTCACGCCGCCCAGTGCCGTCCCGACCGCGGCATGCATGACCAGGCCGCGCAAAAACGCCCGAAACTGGTCCAGATCCTGGCGCTGCAACTCGGGCACCGTACCGTCATCGACCCCGCCAGCACTGGTCGCGTCGTGCTGGCCCGACGCCACGCGCTGGTAGATCCGGTAGAAGCCCTCCGCCACGGCAATCACCATCGCCGTCACTGTGAGGGCATCGAGGAAGGCAGAGAGGAAGGCGCCGGCCGCACAAAACATGAGGGCCAGCAGTCGCTTCGAGCGAACGCCCAGCAGGATGCGGCCGAAGACATACAGCAGCATGTCGCGCAGGAACCAGATGGCCGCGACAACGAAGATCAGCAGAAGAATCACCGGAAAGTTGTGCTCGGTCTCCCGGTAGACGGCATCGGCGGAGGTCAGGCCAATGACGACCGCCTCGATGGCCAGCAGGCCGCCGGGCTGCAGCGGATAGCACTTGAGCGCCATCGCCAGCGCGAAGATGAATTCAGCGACCAGCAGCCAGCCTGCCACGAAGGGCCCTGAGGTGAGGGCCACGACGGGATTGAGGATCAGAAAGCCGACGATCGTCAGCTTGTACCAGCCCGGTGCCTGACCAAGAAAGTTGGCGGCCAGCGCCTGGCCCGGCGATTCCTTCATCCGGCGGGATTGCCCAATTTTCGCCAGATGGTCTTGCCGCTACTCTCCTTGTCGAGCAATGCCAGATGGCGTTCGTGCTCCTCGAGATCCTCAGCGGAAGCGCGCACTACTTTGAGACGTAACCCATCGCGCACGACGGCACGCGCGGCCGGCTGGAGCGCGGCAGCCTCGCCCGCGTTCGGATCGAGGAGCAGCGTGGCCTGCCCCCCAGTCATGCCGAGGTACACATCGGCCAGGAGCTGGGCATCCAGCAACGCACCGTGAAACTCGCGACCGGTATTGTCCACCGCGTAGCGCTTGCAGAGTGCGTCCAGGCTGTTGCGCTGCCCCGGGTGGAGGCGCCGGGCCAGGGCGAGTGTGTCCAGTACTGTGCAAAGGCCTGGAATCCGGGGTGCGTCAGGGCCGAGCACCGTCAGCTCTGCGTTAAGGAATCCCACATCGAAATCAGCGTTGTGGATGATGAGCTCCGCATCAGCCACGAAAGCGAGGAACTCCCGCGCCACCTCCGCAAAGCGCGGCTTGCCGGCCAGCATTTCCGCCGAGATGCCATGCACTTCCTGAGCACCGGGATCGATCTCCCGGTCGGGCTGCAGGTAGTGATGCAAGGTGCGATGGGTGCGCCGGCGATTCTCAAGCTCCACACAGCCGATTTCAATGATCCGGTGCCCCTTCTCGACCTCGAGCCCCGTCGTTTCAGTGTCCAGCACAATCTGTCGCATGTCCCTACCTCGCCGCCGGCTACTTCGCTGCCGGCTACTTGGATGCCTGTGCGGTTGCAAACGCCCCGGCGAGGACGTCTTCCAGGCCGCGATTGGCCAGCGCGTCCGCACGCTCGTTTTCCGGGTGACCGGAGTGGCCCTTCACCCAGTGCCACTGGACCTGATGACGGGCGGCCGCTTCCTCCACCCGGCGCCAGAGGTCCTCATTCTTCACCGGTTTGCGCGCGGCCGTGCGCCAGCCGGACGCCTTCCATTTGGGCAGCCACTCCCCGATGCCCTTCCTCAGGTACTCGGAATCGGTATAGACAGCCACCACGCAGGGGCGGCTGAGGGCCTGCAGACCCTCGATGGCGGCCATCAACTCCATGCGGTTGTTGGTAGTCGCCAGTGCACCGCCGCAGAGTTCGCGCTCCTGGCCCCTGCCCCGCGCACCCACGGCGCGCAGTAGTACGCCCCAGCCGCCGGGTCCCGGATTACCGCGGCAGGCGCCATCGGTGTAGAGCTCCACGTCGGTCACGCGGCATTCCGCGTGGTGGGATTGACGAGGCTACCCACCAGTTGCGTGCGACGGCGGAACACCGGACGGATCCGCGTGACGGTGAAGACTTCCTTGCGGGCCACCAGCAGATAACAGCTGGCCAGCGGATGCCAGCCCCGGAAGCGGGCGGCGGGCAGCTGCCCCTGGTCGCTCCCCTGGCCGCTCCCCTGGCCGCTATCCGGTTCCGCCTCGCGAGCCGGCGCCTCCGTCGGCATCCCACCGGGTGAAGGCAGGCGGTAGAGGGGCGCCACAACATGGTGAAAGCGAGGCGGCTGGACCTGGTAGTCGAGAAGGTGCAACCAGTCGCGCAACCGGTACTCGGACACCATCCGCTGACCACCGGTGGGAAATCGCCGTCGGGACAGGTAGTGACGCACGCCCCACCAACCCCAGGGATTGAAGCCCGCGACGACCACATGGCCGTCGGGTCGGAGAATACGGTCTACTTCCCGCAGTACGGCGTGGGGGTCTTCGGTGGTTTCGAGCACGTGCGGAAGGAACACCGCATCAATCGAATCCGTGGCCACCGCGAGGTCCTCGGGGACGCTCACGAAATCCACCCCGGGTCCACGCTTCGCCGCGACGACGGCGTAGCGGCGCGTCCGGGCGTAACGGCGAAACAGCACTGGATCACCCCAGGCCCCGATCTGCAGGAACTGGTCGCCGAAAATGTTTTCGAAGGCGCCAGCAACCTGACGGGACTCCTCGCGAAGCAGGGTGGTGCCGGTGCCTGTCTCGAGCCAGTGAGGGCGCATGCACCTATATTAGCCCACGCCCGGCGCCGGGCCTTACAATGCTTGCCTTCGCAACTCGCAGATAGTGAGGCGCTCATGGGATTTCTTGCCGGCAAACGCGCACTGATTGTCGGAGTCGCCAGTGAACGGTCGATTGCGTGGGGTATTGCGCAGGCCATGGCCCGGGAGGGCGCCAGTCTCGCGTTTACCTACCAGACGGAACGGCTCGGCGACCGGGTGCGGGACATGGCTGGGGAAACGGGCTCCTCCATATGCCTGCCACTGGACGTCTCCAGCGACGACGAAATCAAGCGCATGTATGAGTCTCTGGCCGCCAACTGGAACAGCGTGGATGCCATCGTGCACTCCGTCGCCTTCGCCCCGCGGGACCAGCTGGCTGGCAGTTACCTGGATTCCGTCACGCGGGAGGGCTTCCAGATTGCCCACGACATCAGCAGCTACAGCTTTGCGGCACTCGCCAAGTACGGACGCCAGCTGCTCTCTCCGTCGTCCGCCCTGCTGACACTCACCTACCTCGGCGCTGTGCGATCCATTCCCAACTACAACGTCATGGGGCCAGCCAAGGCCAGCCTGGAGGCCAACGTGCGTTTTCTGGCGGCAGAGCTGGGGGCGGCGGGCACCCGCGTGAACGGCATCTCGGCGGGGCCCATCAAGACGTTGGCCGCTGCAGGTATCGGTGGCTTCCGGGCGATGCTTGCGCACGTCGCCAGTACGACACCGATCCGTCGCAATGTGACCATCGCGGACGTGGGGAACGCGGCGGCATTTCTCTGTTCGGATCTGGCCGCCGGCATCACCGGCGAAATCCTGTACGTGGATGGCGGCTATAGCCAGGTCGGCATGAACCTCTAGGGAGCTTCGGGATCCTCGGCCTTGAAGAGGTCCGGAGCAACCACCACGTCTGCCGACTCGCGCAGGTGGGCAGCGAGGGCCTCGGTTTCACCAACGGCGGCCCGCTGGACCAGGACCTTCTTGCGCTGGTCCCGCTGATCCTGCGGAATCCGTTCGGGCTCACCCGGAACCACGGACCGCAACTGGAACACCGCATAACCCCCGTTGCCGAGGCTGGTGCCCCTCACGACAGGCTTGCCGCCATTCTTCCCGTCAGGCTTCCCGTCAGTTTTGGGCGCCCGAAACACAGCAGCGAGCAGATCCGGCGGCACTGTCGGTAAACGACGGGTGAGCGGCCCTGCCTCGGTCAGCTTGAGGCCTGCAGCGCTGAGCACGGCCGTCAGATCCTCGCCGGCCTGGACCCGTTGCACGATCGCCTCGCCACGGCTCTTCGCCTCCGTCGTGGCCCGCAGGGCACGCAAGCGCTCCACAATCTCACCGCGCACCTGCTCGAGCGGCCGTGGCGCCGGCTGTTTGTACTCAGCAACCCGGGCCACGATGGCGCGAGCGTCATCGAGTTCGATCAAAGGGGTGTTCTCACTGCCATCGAGGACACCCGGAGAGAATACTGCACTGCTGAGATTGGCGTTATTCCCGAACGGGCCACCATTCGTACGCGTAAATCCTGCATACCGCCGGACCGTGAGCCCCGTGTCCTTGGCGACCGGTTCCAGAGAGGTGGGGTTGTCCAGCGCCAGATCGTCCAGCCGTTCGGCGAGCGCATAGAACTCGTCCTGTGCCTTCTGCTTGCGAAGCTCATCTGTCAGCTGTGCACGAACTTCCTCAAAGCTGCGCTCTGCACCCGGGCGCAATTCGTCAAGGCGGATGATGTGATAGCCGAATTCAGTCTTGACCGGGACTGAGGTTTCGCCCGGCTTGAGCGCGAACAGCGCCTTCTCGAACGGCTCTACATAGTTGCCCTGAGCGGCAAAGCCCAGGTCGCCGCCCCGGCTCGCCGAGCCCGTATCGCTGGAGTACTGGGCGGCCAGCGCCGCAAAGTCCCCACCCCTGGAGAGCTTGCCGGCGATTTCCTCGGCCAGTGCTTTGGCTACGGCATCCGTGCGGTTGGCGTCCACGGCGATCAGGATGTGCCGGGCCCGGCGTTCTTCCGCGGAACGAAAGCGGGTTGGATCTGTGCCGTAGGCCTTGCGCAGAGCTTCCTCATCCGGCGTGTAGTCCCGCGCCATGTCCGGCAGGGCGACCTCCAGATACTCGAGGTTGGCGCTCTCCGGCGACTGAAACTGGCTGGCATTTGCCGTGTAGTAGGACTGCACGTCCACGTCGCTGACGGTGATCGCTGCGCCCATCTCCCGGGGATCAAACACCACGTAGGCAACGTCCCTGCGTTCCTGGTCCAGCTCGATTACCCGGCGAAATTCAGCAGGGGTGAAAAATGAACTCTCGGCCAGGCCCTCCTGCAGCTGGCGGACCGCCAGCAGGGATTGCTGTTCCTGTTCGAAGGCGGTCGGGCTGATCCCCGCAGTAGCCAGTGTGGCGTCATAGGCCGGCCTGGAAAACTGACCAGCCACCTGGAAGACCGGCAGGCTGCGCACGTAATCGATCACCTGGGAGCCGCTGACGCGGAAGCCCGTATCGCGGACGTACTGGGTAAGCGCCCGATTGAGCACCAGCCCGTCGAGAGCTTGCCGCTTCAGTTGGTCCTGGGCCTCCCGGGGCAGTTCGCCCCTGGCAGCCTGTTGCTCGGCGACCAGGCGATTCTGGTAGACCCGCTGGAACTCAACGTTGGGAATCTCCTCACCGTTGACCCGCACCGCGAAGCCCGATCCGGTGACCCCGCTATCCCCGCTGACGAAGCTCAGCGCCAGCGGCACGCCAATAGCCAGCAGCATCGCGACCGCAAACCCGCCCTGGAGCTTATCCCGGATATTTTGCAGCATCGCTGTGCGCGTTACGGTTGGTGGCGGAGTGGACGGGACTCGAACCCGCGACCCCCGGCGTGACAGGCCGGTATTCTAACCAACTGAACTACCACTCCACTTCTTGATGAAACTCGTCTTGCTTGAACCTGGTCTTCCGAAACTCGGCCGGCATCAACACATCCTGCGCCCGGGACTGGTGGGTGCTGAGGGGCTCGAACCCCCGACCTTCGCCTTGTAAGGGCGACGCTCTTCCAGCTGAGCTAAGCACCCTGCATCCGCGTCGCAACCCTACAAGACATCCAATAAACGTCAGCGCCCCGTGCCGGCACCGGTGTGCCAGTACGGGGCGCCTGGTTCTCATCCGAGTCTTGCAGCAGCGGCCCGGCGAAGACCGCCTAGTTTACGGCATCCTTCAGGGCCTTCCCAGCCTTGAAGCCCGGAACTTTGCTGGCCGCAATCTGGATCGTCTCCCCCGTCCTGGGATTCCGGCCCTGACGGGCGGCCCGATTCTTCACTGCAAACGTCCCGAAGCCTACCAGCGACACATCGTTGCCGGATTTCAAAGCCTTGGTTACGGCGCCGATAAGTGCATCCACCGCACGCGTGGCATCGGCCTTGGACAGCCCGGCGTCATCCGCAACCACTTCGATCAAGTCACCCTTGTTCATCAACATACCTTCAGCATTAAGCGAGTTATTCCCTCGTCACTGCTGCCACCCGCAACCGATCAAGCCCCCGATAAGTTCCTTTCTAAACCACTCGGGGCTGCTTCGGTCTGGTGATTTCAGTGACGTCCCCTAAATCCGGTGACGGTCGCTGCAAGAAAGCCGCAGCCAGATGCTAGTCGAAAACCTTATACCAAGGGCGAAAAACGGCTGTCAACCACGCAGCCCCGCCCCACCGGCCCGATTCCCGCGCCAATTGTACGCGCCGTCAGTGCGCTCTCACCCCGGTATCCGCTGTCTCGGCTTGCGCCTTCTGCGAGTCGTCACCCGGCAGTGGCAGACTGACGACCTTGGGCGTTGGCATGTTCTGCAGCGTCAATTGCAACACCTCGTCAATCCAGCGCACCGGAACAATGTTGAGCTTGTCCTTGATGTTCTTCGGAATTTCGACCAGATCCTTCTCGTTATCCCGCGGGATCAGGACCGTCGTGATCCCGCCACGATGGGCCGCCAGCAGCTTTTCCTTGAGCCCACCGATCGGCAGCACCTCCCCACGCAGGGTGATTTCGCCCGTCATCGCCACATCGCACCGGACGGGAATACCGGTCAGCGCCGATACCAGCGCAGTGCACATACCGATGCCCGCGCTGGGGCCGTCCTTTGGGGTGGCCCCCTCCGGCATGTGGATGTGCAAATCAAGCTTCTGGTGGAAGTCCTCGTCGATACCGAGCACGGCCGCACGGCTCCGCACAACCGTGGTCGCCGCCTGAATCGACTCCCGCATCACCTCGCCGAGCTGACCGGTGTTGATGAGCTTGCCCTTGCCAGGCACCACAGCCGCCTCAATCGTCAGCAGCTCGCCACCCACTTCGGTCCATGCAAGGCCGGTGACTTGCCCGACCTGGTTGATTTCCTCAGCGCGACCATAACGGTAACGGCGTACACCCAGATACTTATCGAGACCCTTCGACACCACGTGCGTGACTTTTGTCCCGGGTTTGAGCAGGTGCTGCTTGACCACCTTCCTGCAGATCTTGGCGATCTCCCGCTCCAGGTTGCGCACGCCAGACTCCCGGGTGTAGTACCGGATGATGTCGCGGATCACCGAGTCCGAAATAGACATCTCGCCGTTCCTCAAGCCGTTGGCCTTGACCTGCTTGGGCTTCAGGTAATTGCGCGCGATATTGAGCTTCTCATCTTCCGTGTAGCCCGGAATGCGAATGACCTCCATGCGATCGAGCAGAGGTGCCGGAATATTCAACGTATTGGCGGTACAGACGAACATGACTTCGGACAAGTCGAAATCGACCTCGAGGTAGTGATCGTTGAAGCTGGCATTCTGCTCCGGATCCAGCACCTCGAGCAGGGCCGAGGACGGGTCGCCGCGAAAGTCCGTGGACATCTTGTCCACTTCATCCAGGAGGAACAGCGGATTGCGTACGCCCGTCTTCGACAGGTTCTGCACGATCTTGCCGGGCATCGACCCGATGTAAGTACGGCGATGCCCGCGAATCTCTGCCTCGTCACGGACGCCGCCGAGGGACATGCGGACGAACTTGCGGTTGGTGGCCCGGGCGATGCTCTGCCCCAGCGACGTCTTGCCGACACCCGGCGGACCGACCAGGCACAGGATAGGGCCCTTCAGTTTCCTGACACGCTGCTGGACGGCGAGATACTCAAGAATGCGCTCCTTGACCTTGTCCAGGCCAAAATGATCCTTCTCCAGGACCTGCTCCGCCTCCCCTAGCGCCTGGTTGACGCGCGTCCGCTTCTTCCATGGCGCCTTCAGGAGCCAGTCCACATAGTTGCGCACCACCGTGGCCTCGGCCGACATGGGTGACATCAGCTTGAGCTTGTTCAGCTCTGACGTGGCCTTGTCCCGCGCCTCCTGCGGCATGCCAGCCCGGGCAACGCGCTGCTCGAGTTCGGCGATCTCGTTCGGGGCATCTTCCATGTCCCCGAGTTCCTTCTGAATCGCCTTCATCTGTTCGTTCAGGTAGTACTCGCGCTGACTCTTCTCCATCTGCTGTTTCACACGGCCGCGGATCCGCTTTTCGATCTGGAGCATGTCGATTTCGGTTTCGATCAGCGTCATCACGTGCTCGATCCGTTCACGAACGGCCTCGATTTCGAGCACCTTCTGCTTCTGGTCGAGCTTCAGCGCCATGTGGGCGGCAACGGTATCGGCGAGACGCCCCGGCTGATCGATGCCAGCCAGCGACGTCAGGATCTCTGGCGGCACCTTCCGGTTGAGCTTGACGTAGTTCTCGAACTGGGAAATCAGCGATCGCTTGAGTACTTCCGCCTCGCGCGTGGTGACATCCAGCCGATCCTCGACAAGAGTGATATCAGCGGAGAAGAACTCGGCTCCCCGGGTCTCCGTCAGGTTAGCGCGGGTGCCGCCCTCGACGAGCACTTTTACAGTGCCATCGGGCAGTTTCAGCAACTGCAGAATGGTGGAAAGCGTACCGACCCGGTAGATATCCTCCAGGGCCGGCTCATCCACGTCGGCCTGCTTCTGGGCCACGAGAAGTATCTGCTTGCCGGCCTGCATCGCCTCTTCCAGCGCCTGGATAGAACGCGCGCGCCCTACAAACAGCGGGATGACCATGTGCGGGTAAACGACCACATCCCGCAGCGGCAGGATGGGTATGTTCAGGCGGTGCTGCGGATCGGTGTCAGACATCCTTCATCTCCTAGGATTTAGAGTCCCGCCGGGTACTCCCAAGGGAGGCCGGGCGGCGCAGCAGACTCGGGCAGGCGGGGCTAGTGTCCTCGCCAACATTCAGGAACTCGAAAATTCAGGCCTTCGGAAGTTCAAAGTCCCGACAGTCTAGTTGCTGCCGGAGCCGGCTGCCCTCCGTTCTTCCTGCACGGCCCGCAAGGGCGTGGTTTCTTCCGTCTCGAAGATGATGTAGGGCCGTGTTTCGCCAGTGACAACGGCTTCATCCACAACGATTTTACGGGCGTTCCGCAGGGACGGCAGCTCGTACATGGTGTCCAGCAGAATATTCTCGAGAATCGTGCGCAGGCCACGCGCCCCCGTCTTGCGCTGCATGGCGCGCAGCGCGATAGCCCGCAAGGCGTCTTCCCGGAACTCGAGCTCTGCGCCTTCCATCTCAAACAGCCGTCGGTACTGCTTGGTGAGGGCGTTTTTTGGCTCGACCAGAATGCTGATCAGTGCGGCCTCGTCGAGTTCGTCCAGCGTGGCCACCACCGGCAGCCGACCCACAAACTCGGGGATAAGGCCGTAGCGGATCAGATCCTCAGGCTCCACGTCGGTGAGAAGCTCGCCAATAGGAGAGTCTTCCGCGCTACGCACATCAGCCACGAAGCCGATGCCGCTCTTCTGGGAACGCTTCTGGATAATTTTTTCCAGGCCAGCGAAAGCGCCGCCAACGATGAACAGAATGTGGCGGGTGTCCACCTGCAGGAACTCCTGCTGGGGGTGCTTGCGCCCCCCCTGAGGCGGCACGGAAGCAATGGTACCCTCGATCAGCTTCAGCAGGGCCTGCTGAACACCTTCGCCGGACACATCGCGGGTAATTGAAGGGTTGTCGGACTTGCGCGAGATCTTGTCAATCTCGTCGATATACACGATACCGGTCTGCGCCTTCTCGACATCGTAGTCGCACTTCTGCAGCAGCTTCTGAATGATGTTCTCGACGTCCTCACCCACGTAGCCTGCTTCGGTTAGCGTGGTCGCGTCCGCGATCGCGAACGGGACGTTGAGCAACCGGGCGAGAGTCTCGGCCAGAAGGGTCTTGCCGCAGCCCGTGGGACCGATCAGCAGGATGTTGCTCTTCGAGAGCTCAATGTCGCTCTTGCCACCGTCAGCCGACCGGTTTTCCAGCCGCTTGTAGTGGTTGTAGACCGCCACGGCCAGGATCTTCTTGGCGCGCTCCTGGCCAATGACATACTCGTCGAGGACGCCCTTGATCTCCTGGGGTTTTGGCAGCTTGGTACTGGGGTGGTCCTGACGGTCCTCCAGTTCCTCACGGATGATGTCATTGCAAAGCTCGACGCACTCGTCGCAGATGAACACGGACGGGCCCGCGATCAGCTTGCGCACCTCGTGCTGGCTCTTGCCGCAAAATGAGCAGTAGAGCAGCTTGCCGTCGTCGCCTCGTCCGCGGGTTTCGTCAACCATGGCCGCCGGTTTCTCCTGCCGTGACGCGCGTCACGAGAGCTTCAACTAACATATAGCACGCGTTCAGCGGGGTGTGCAAAACCCCTCGTCGCATACCGCGAGTAGTTCACATCACGCGGCTTTTTCACGGCATCTTTCATGGAGTCTTACGGATTTCTGCGCGGCGTTCCAACACGCCGTCAATCAGCCCGTATTCGACCCCATCCGGCCCGCTCATGAAGCGATCCCGGTCCGTATCCTGCTCCACCCGCTCCATGGACTGGCCGGTATGCTTGGCCAGGATGCGGTTGAGACGCTCCCGGGTTAGCAGGATCTCCTTCGCGTGGATATCGATATCCGATGCCTGACCCTGAAAGCCGCCCAGAGGCTGGTGAATCATGATGCGGGAATGCGGCAGGCAGAAGCGCTTGCCCTTCGCCCCCCCGGCCAGCAGCAGCGCACCCATGCTGGCGGCCTGACCGACGCAGATAGTACTCACGTCGGGCTTGATGAACTGCATCGTGTCATAGATGGAGAGACCGGCAGTGACCACGCCCCCCGGCGAGTTGATGTACAGGTGGATATCCTTGTCCGGGTTCTCTGATTCGAGAAACAACAGCTGTGCAACCACCAGATTGGCCATGTGATCTTCGACCGGGCCCACAATGAAGATCACCCGCTCCTTCAGCAACCGCGAGTAGATGTCATACGCCCGCTCGCCGCGCGCGGTCTGCTCGATGACCATCGGCACAAGACCGAGCGCTGTGGTTTCCATAGCCATGTTTACCGTCCCTGTTGCGTTGAAGTGTTAGCCATCACGCTCTAGCCAGCGACCAGCGCGCGAAACGTCGTAGGCTTCGGCGTAATCGCAGCACGGCTGGCCAGCCACTCCACCACCTGCTCCTCGAGCACGGAGTTTTCCACCTCAGTCAGGAGTTGTGCCGTCTGGTAGTACAACTTGCGAATTTCGTCCGGCTTTTCGTAGCCGTCGGACAGTCGCTCAATGCGCTCACGAACCTTCTCCCGGTCCACCACCAGCTCCTGTTCGCGAATCAGGGCGCCGATCAGCAGCCCGAGGCGAACACGGCGCTCAGCCGCCTGGCGGAAAGACTCCAGCGCGGGCGCGGCCGCAGGGTCCGTGATCTTCAGATTGCGCATGGCGTCGGCCTGCAGCGACGTGGCTTCCTGCTCAACGAGGACAACGGGTATGTCGATCGGATTCGCCTGCAACAACTGCTCCAGCAGCTGGCGCTTGACGTCGGCTTTCGCCCGGGCCGAAAATTCGTCGGCCATGTTGTTGCGAAGGTCCTTGACGAAGTCATCCTTCATGCCGCTTTCCACGCCAAAGCTCCGGATGAACTCCTCATCCAATTCGGGCAAGTGCTCTTCGGCGACTTCATGAACCTGGATACTGAAATCGGCGGCCTGACCGGCCAGGGTCGGGTTCTGGTAGTCGGCGGGAAACCGCACCGTAATCTCGCGATTGTCGCCGGACTTCACGCCCACCAGCTGCTTCTCGAGGTCTTCGACCATCCGGCCAGCGCCGAGCAGGATCGTGACCTTCTCGCCAGTGCCGCCGTCCATCGGGGCGCCGTTCAGGCGGCCCTGGAAATCGACAACCACACGGTCACCAGTGCGTGCCTCCCGGTCCGTGGCATGCCAGTGACAGCGCTGCCGCCGCAGGTTCTCGGCAATGAAGTCGACGTCGGCATCATCGAACGCGGGGTCGGGCCGACTGGCGGCCACGGCCTCGAGCCCCTGCACCGTGAACTCGGGGAAGACCTCGAAGCTGGCCGTGTAGGCGAAATCGACGCCTTCGGCACCCGCCTCCGGCGCCGCATCGATCTGGGGGTCGCCCGCCGGGCGCAGCTGCTGACCGATGACTGCCTCGTTGTAGGTGGACTGAACGACGTCCTGCAAGACTTCGCGGCGAACCTGGTCGCCAAAGCGCTGACGAATGACCTTTTCCGGAACCTTGCCAGGGCGGTAGCCCTTGATGTTGGCCGTCCGGCTAACCGAACGCAGCCGGGTCTCCACCTCACGCTCGATGCGCTGCGCCGGCACTCGAACCTGCAGCCGCCGCTCAAGGCCCTGGCCGGCCTCCAGAGACACGTGCAAATCCTCCATCACCCTGTCGACTTCCTGAACCGTCTGCATACTTTGGTGTCCTGCCTGACTGCACCCGCCACGATATTGGTGCGAAAGGAGAGACTCGAACTCTCACGGGTTACCCCACAGGAACCTAAATCCTGCGCGTCTACCAGTTCCGCCACTTTCGCGCGTGGGGTCTTGAAGCGGCTTTTCTCCGGGCATTATACCGAACGGCCTTGCGCCCACCGGGCCCTACGACGCCTTTAGTCGTGCCCCAAGCCACGCCACGGCGCGTTCTGATCGAGGGCGATGGAGCATGACATTAATTCATATATTACATTAGTTTATGAGATATTTAGAATCCCGCTTGTCGGATCCATCAACCGGCAGTCGCGGACTTGGCCAGGGTGCGGGCCAGAATTCCCCGGGGGTCCCGGAGGTAATCCGGGTGCTGCCGCTCGGCCATGGCGAGGTAAGCCGCTGGCAATTCCTCGACGGTCGCCAGCTTGCGTCCGATGGCCCGACTCATGAGATGCCCGGGTCGATCGCCCATGCGCATCCAGGGCTCCCAGCGGATGATGTTCTGAAAGGACAGGTCGGCAGGGACGCTGGCGCGGGTCTCGTCGGTGGCCTCCACAAGGAGGCCGCCCAGTGTCGTGTAGTGGTTCAGGATGATTTCCGGCGCCTTTGGCAGCGGCAGGACAATGCGGGCCTCCACGTCGGTCCGCACCCAGATCCGATCGCCCTGCACGGTCACCGGCCCCAGCCTGCTGTGGTACTCACGAAGGGCTGGATCGGGGGGCACCGTGAGCCCCTCGGCGGTCTGGAAGCGGACCGTGGGCCCGAGCCTGACGTGGATCACATTATCGGTCTTGCCGGTGTAGGGGTTGGCGTAGGTCGTCAGCAGCGCCCCGGTATCGAGGTCGGTGTAGTAGGTCAGTTCGAAGATCGCAAACCGGTACGTGCCGTCCGGCTGCCTTTCGAACTGGTGGAACATCCCGACCTGCATGCCGTGCAGCGGCCGGCAGATGGCATCCACCACCCCGTAGCGGATTCCGTCCATCCACCAGATCACCAGCCGATCATCCAGACTGGCCGCAAGGCGCATGAAAGTGGTCAGCAAAGCCCCGGGCGGAACGGGGGCCGCAGGGTTGCCGGGCGCGCTGTTAGCCGAAGACGGCGGCGAGGCAATGGCCAGGGCGCAAAGCCCGAGGCCGCCGAGACTGAGCCCGGTGACACTGAGGGAGGCGCCGAGTGCATCCCGGCGCGTCAGCATCGCCAGGTGCCCGGTGCATGCATGGTGGGCCGTGTAGGACTTGAACTGACAATCAATGAATTAATAGTTTGCTTCGGAAACGCGCAGACACTATAGCGTGCGTAATCTGCGCAAACTCGCCACCGAAGAAGCGGGTTCCCTGGCGCAGTCTGTTGATCACTCACGGGCGTCTCACCCGCCCCGGGATCCCCGGGAGCGGGCACATTCACCGCGGCTACTGCACAACGAAGTCGACGTAGGTCAGCGTGGGCTTGGTGGTCAGCGTGGCAAAGCGCACCGACGCCGTGGCTCCGTTGCCATCCGGGTCGTAGTACAGCGCGCCGGTAGCCTGATCGTAAAGGATCCGCTGCGCCGCGGTGGTCGCCACCGGGCCGGCGCCGAAGGCGGTGGCGGCCAGCGTCCCGGTGGCGGTCA
>CAYMKJ010000083.1:0-13163 GCA_964391025.1 uncultured Chromatiaceae bacterium | reverse complement strand
CATCGCCGACGCCACCTGAAGCGCGCGATGCGCTCACCCGTCGGCACTGGTCTCCCGGTGCCGTGACGGAGATGCTGGCGCGCGCCGGCAATGTTTCCACCCGTCCGGAAAATGCCGCGGCAGACTTCGGGCCTGGCCCGGAGGGATACAAGCTGTCTGTTCCACAGGCGCAGGCGATTCTGGACCTTCGGCTGCAGCGCCTGACGGGTCTTGAACAGGACAAGATCATCACGGAATACCAGGAATTGCTGACCCGCATCCGCGAGTTCAGCGAAATCCTGGCCGACCCCGACAAGCTCATCGCGGTCATTCGTGCGGAATTGAACGAGATCCGGGACAACTACGCTGACGACCGGCGTACGGAGATTGTCCAGGTCCATTCGAGCCTCGAGATCGAAGACCTGATTCCCGAAGAGGACGTGGTGGTGACCCTCTCGCACGGCGGGTATGCCAAGGCGCAGAGCGTCAGCGACTACCAGGTCCAGCGGCGGGGTGGCAAGGGCAGGGCGGCGACGAAGGTCAAGGACGAGGACTTCATCGACAAGCTGTTTGTCGCCAACACGCACGATACCCTGCTGTGCTTCACGAGCACAGGCAAGGTTTACTGGCTGAAGGTTTACGAGGTGCCCCGGGCCGGGCATGGCGCCCGCGGGCGCCCAATGGTCAATTTGCTGCCGCTGGAACCGGAAGAGCGCATCAACGCGGTGTTGCCGGTTCGGCAGTTCACGGAAGACAACTTTGTTTTCATGGCCACGAGCGATGGCACCGTCAAGAAAACCTCACTCGATTCGTTCTCCCGACCGCGCACCGCAGGCATTCGTGCTATCGAGCTTCACGAGGGCGACCGGCTGGTGAATGTCGCCATAACTGATGGCGAGTGCGACATCATGCTGTGCGCGAGCTCCGGCAAGGCAATCCGCTTTCAGGAATCCGACGTGCGGGCCATGGGGCGAACCGCGGCCGGCGTTCGCGGGATCCGCTTGCCAGAGGGCCATGAGGTAATCGCCTTGCTGATCATTGGCGAGGGTGAAGTTCTTACGGCCACGGAAAAGGGCTATGGCAAACGGACGGCGGTCAGTGAATTCCCAGTCCAGGGCCGCGGCGGGCAGGGCGTGATCGCCATTCAGACATCCGATCGCAATGGGCGGATGGTTGGCGCCATCCAGGTCCGGGATGATGACGAAGTTGTGCTGATCAGTTCGAGCGGCACACTGGTGCGTACACCGGTGGCCGACGTGTCCCAGCAGGGTCGCAACACCCAGGGCGTCCGCCTGATACGCATCGATGACGAAGATCGCCTGGTGGGTCTCGACCGGATCGTTCCCGAGGCAGGTGATGCCGAAGCAGATGAAGCCGGGGATGCCGAAGCGTCCTGACACCAGCCGGTGTCGCCGTCCCAGGCCTTACACACGGATCAAGAGAAGCCGATGACAAGGATTATCAATTTCAGCGCGGGCCCCGCCGTCCTGCCCCTCGAAGTTCTGCAGCAGGCACAGGCAGAAATGACCGACTGGCAGGGGTCCGGCATGTCGGTGATGGAGATCAGTCACCGCAGCAAGGCGTTCATCAAGGTGGCCGAGCAGGCGGAGGCCGATCTGCGCGAGCTCATGCAGATTCCGGAGGACTACTCCGTCCTCTTTCTGCAAGGTGGGGCCACGACCCAGTTTGCGTTGCTCCCGATGAACCTTTCAGCGCCAGATCAGGCCGTGGATTACCTTGTTACGGGCAGTTGGTCGAAGAAGGCCAGCAAGGAAGCCGGCGCCGTCCGCAAGGTCGGGATCGTGGCCGACGGCGCAGCTGTTAATTACATGGACGTGCCGGACCGCAAGAGCTGGAAACTGAACCCGGACGCGGCGTATTTCCACTATTGCGCCAACGAAACGATCAGCGGCCTGGAGATGCACGCCACGCCGGATGTCGGGGCCGTGCCGCTCGTGGCCGACATGTCCTCGACTATCCTGTCGCGTCCAGTGGACGTGCGGAAGTTTGGGGTGATTTATGCGGGCGCCCAGAAGAATATCGGACCGGCGGGCATCGTGATTCTCATTATTCGGAAGGATCTCCTCCTGCGTGCGCCGGCTGGTCTGCCGCCAATCCTGAAGTACGCCGCGCATGCCGCGGAAGGCTCCATGCTGAACACGCCGCCGACCTTTGCCTGGTATATCGCCGGCCTGGTGTTTGCATGGCTGAAACGCCACGGTGGCCTCGCAAAGATGGCGGAGCTGAACAAGCGCAAGGCTGAGCGCCTTTACAGCGCGATTGATTCGTCAGGCTTCTACACGAATCCGGTCGCGAAACCCTACCGGTCGTGGATGAACGTGCCCTTCACGTTGCCGCGTGAAGACCTTGACGCCGAGTTCCTGAAGGAGGCCGAAAAGGCCGGGCTCAGCAGTCTGAAGGGCCATCGTTCCGTGGGCGGGATGCGCGCCAGCATCTACAACGCCATGCCGGAGGAGGGCGTAATCGCCCTGGTGGATTTCATGGCGGATTTTCAGCGGCGGCACGGCTGAACGAAGCCGGTCGCACGATACATACTTGCAAGAGGTTGTCGAGAGTGAGCGCTAAGACCACGTACAAGATCCAGACACTGAATAACATCTCGTTGGAAGGGCTGCAGCGACTGCCGCGCGACCGATACGAGGTGGCGTCAGATATCGGCCACCCCGACGCCATACTGGTGCGGTCAGCAAAGATGCACGACATGGTGCTGCCCGATTCGGTACTCGCCGTCGCGCGCGCTGGTGCTGGCGTGAACAATGTACCTGTTGCCGCTCTGTCGAAGCGTGGTATTCCGGTCTTCAACGCGCCGGGCGCCAATGCCAATGCAGTGAAGGAGCTGGTCATTGCCGGCATGCTGCTCGGCGCGCGAAATCTTTGCCAGGCTTCGGATTTCGTCGGGCGCCTCAAGGAAGAAGGAGCGGCGCTGGACAAGGCGGTTGAAGCTGGCAAGAAGCAGTTTGTCGGTTTCGAGCTCCCGGGCCGGACGCTGGGGGTCATTGGCCTTGGCGCTATCGGCGTTCAGGTGGCCAACGCGGCGCTGGCTCTCGGCATGCGGGTCGTTGGCTTCGATCCCCAGATCACTGTCGAGAGGGCCTGGCAGCTTTCGGCCACGGTCGAGCAGGCACGTAATCTGGACGAACTATTCAGTCGCGCAGACTTCGTCACGGTGCATGTGCCTCTCGTGGACGGAACGCGAGGCCTCATCAACGCAGCGCGCATCCGGTTGATGCCAAAGAAGGCGATCGTTCTGAATTTTTCGCGGGGAGAGATTGTCGATGAATCGGCGGTCATCGCTGCCCTCGGCGAGGGCCGGCTGACAGCCTACATTTGCGACTTTCCAAGTCGTGCACTGATTGGCAATCCCCGTGTCATAGCGTTGCCGCACCTCGGCGCCTCAACGCATGAGGCTGAAGCGAATTGCGCCGTGATGGTTGTGGATAACCTGCGGTCGTACCTGGAGGATGGCGTAATCCGCTACTCTGTGAACTTCCCGGAGGCTGATGTGCCGCGGACAGGTTCGCAGCGCCTCACCATTGCCAATGCCAATGTGCCGAGCATGGTTGGGCAGATCTCAACTTGTCTCGGTGATGCTGGCCTGAACATTGCTGACCTTCTCAACAAGTCACGCGGTGAAATCGCCTATACGATTGTCGATCTGGACGGCGAAATCACCGACGGCACACTGGCGCGAATCCGTTCGATTCCGGGCGTATTGAGTGTTCGGGATCTGGGCAGCGGGTCGGCCAACAAGGGCTGACGGGTTCACGCCACATGAAGAAGCGGGCGAAGACGACGGTACGCAAACCGGCCAAAGCGCCCGGCAAGGCCCCGGCCAAGTCACTGGCGATGGCAGGCGGTGGCCTTGACGCACTTCGCCAGCAGATAGACTCGATCGACGAGCGTATCCAGGGCTTGATTGCCGAGCGAGCGGGTCTCGCGCAGAAGGTGGCCGTCGTGAAGGGCGGCAAGGGTTCGGCCGTTGACTTCTACCGGCCGGAGCGGGAAGTGGCGGTTCTCCGCGCGGTCGTTGAGCGCAACAAGGGCCCCCTGACCGACGAAGAAATGGTGCGGCTGTTCCGCGAGATCATGTCCGCGTGCCTGGCCCAGGAGGAACCCATGAAGGTGGGCTATCTGGGGCCGGAGGGAACCTTCAGTCAGTCAGCGGTGTACAAATACTTTGGACATTCTGTCCGTGCATTGCCCCTGGGTATGATCGACGAAGTCTTTCACGAAGTTGAGTCTGGGGCGGCGGACTTCGGTGTGGTGCCGATCGAGAACTCGACTGAAGGTACTGTTAACCACACGCTCGACATGTTCCTGACGTCGCCGCTCAAGATCTGTGGCGAAGTGGAGATGCGTATCAGCCAGCACCTCATGGGTTCCATGCTCAGCCTGGATCACGTGCTGCGGGTCACTGCCCATCCGCAGTCGCTGGCACAGTGTCGCGGCTGGCTGAAGGAGTATCTGCCGCAGGCTGAGTTGCATCCGGCCAGCAGCAATGCCGAGGGCGCTCGCCGGGCTCGTGACGAGGCGGGCACCGCGGCCATTGCCGGAGATGCTGCCGCCGAAGTCTACGGTCTCACCAAGCTGGTCACGGATATCGAGGACCGGCCGGACAACACCACACGCTTTCTGGTCATTGGCCGCAAGCTGCTGACCGCCAGTGGACAGGACAGGACCAGTTTGCTGTTGTCGACCAAGGACACCGACGATGCCGGTGCATTGCAGAAACTGCTTGAGCCCCTCGCAGAGAACCAGATCAACATCAGCCGGATCGAGTCCCGGCCGTCCCGGCAACGCAAGTGGCACTATGTCTTCTTTCTGGACATTGATGGCCATGCCGACGATCGTCGGGTGGCACCAGCGCTTGCGAAGCTCAGAAAGCGGGCCCAGCTGTTTCGAGTTTTGGGCTCCTATCCCAAGGCCGTACTCTGACCTCTGACTATCAGCCCATGCGGCAGCACATCGAATTCTCTGCGCTGGCTGCTCCGGGAGTGCGTGGTTTGCAGCCGTATATCCCGGGCAAGCCCATGCCGGAGCTCGAGCGGGAGTACGGTGTTCGCGACGTCATCAAACTCGCGTCAAACGAGAATCCGCTGGGTCCGCCCGAGCAAAGCCTGTCGGCGATACGCGCTGCCCTGGCGGGGCTTGCCCTTTACCCCGATGGCGCTGCCTTTGAACTGAAGCGTGGGCTGGCGGCTCATCTCGGTATCTCAACAGATCGCATCACAGTCGGTAACGGCTCCAACGAGATTCTGTCGATCGTCACCGAGACGTTTCTGAGCCCGGCAGACGAAGCAGTCTATTCGGAGTACTCATTCGTCGTGTACCAGCTCGCGGTGCAGGCCGCCGGGGCGGTGGCTCGCATTGCCCGCGCCAACCCGGCTGGCGGCGAACAGCCACACGGGCACTCACTCGTGGCGATGATGGCGCTGGTTGGCGCAAGAACGCGGCTCCTGTTCATCGCGAATCCCAATAATCCCACGGGTACCTGGCTTTCGCCGGCCGAACTGCGGGCGTTCGTCGGGAGTGTTCCACGCCACGTGCTGGTGGTGGTCGATGAGGCCTATCTGGAGTACATGCCAGCGGATGAGTGCCCGGCCACGCTGCAGTGGCTGGACGAATTCCCAAATCTCATCGTGTGCCGGACCTTTTCGAAGATGTACGGTCTCGCCGGTTTGCGCATCGGCTACGCCGTCAGTCACCCCGACGTTGCCGAGTTGCTGAACCGGGTGCGGCAGCCATTCAACGTGAATGCCCTGGCCCAGGTCGCTGCGCTGGCCGCGCTGGGCGCACGTGATCATGTACGTCGCTCACAGGAAGTGAATCGCAATGGTCTGCACCAGTTGCGAGCCGGGCTTGCCGGGCTTGGCTGGTTAGTGCCGCCCTCCGCTGGCAACTTCGTACTGGCCGACACCGGCGGTCCGGCGGAACCCTGGTACGAGGGCCTCCTGCGGGCCGGTGTCATCGTCCGCCCAGTCGGGAATTACGGATTGCCACGCCACTTGCGTATCACGGTGGGCTTGCCGGAACAGAATGAGCGGCTGCTGCGTGTTCTTGGCGAGCTTAGGCAGGCGGGTATGGTTCGGTGATGCAGCGATTCCTGGTCCAGCCCTCAAACCACGTGGAAGGCGCCATCCGGGTTCCGGGCGACAAGTCCGTGTCGCACCGTGCCCTGATGCTGGGTGCTGTCGCTAAGGGCACCAGTCACGTCACAGGATTTCTGCCGGGCGACGATTGCCTGGCGACGCTGGCCGCGATCCGTGCCATGGGTGTCGACGTAAGACAGCACGATGCCACCACGGTCGATGTCCTGGGTCGCGGCATGCACGGCCTGACACCCCCGGGACGCGCACTGGATATGGGCAACTCCGGCACGGCGATGCGCCTGTTCATGGGCCTGCTGGCAGCCCGGCCTTTTGCCACGGAACTGGTCGGCGACGAGTCCTTAAGCGAACGTCCGATGGAGCGTGTCGCGAACCCGCTTCGGCAGATGGGGGCTGACATCCGGACCCGGAATGGGAAACCCCCGGTGAAAATTACCGGGGGACGAAACCTCAAGGCCATACGGTTCGACATGCCGATCGCCAGTGCGCAGGTGAAATCCGCTGTGCTGCTGGCCGGCCTCTACGCCACGGGTGAGACGTCCGTGACCGAACCCGCCGTAACCCGCGATCACACTGAGCGGATGCTGGCGCGTCTCGGTTGCCCGGTTCTACGTTCAGGGCCAACGGTTACCGTTGCCGGAGGCGCGATGCTGACTGGCGCGCGGATTGAGGTGCCTGGCGATCTGTCCTCGGCGGCCTTCATGGTCCTTGCCGGCTGTCTCGCTTCAGCTGGAGAACTGGTCATTGAGGGTGTGGGCCTGAACCCCACGCGTACGGGCATCCTGCGCATTCTCCAGTTGATGGGGGCAGAGCTCCGGGTTGAGCCGGATCCGGACGGGGCCGGTGAACCCGTCGGCCGGCTGATTGTCAGCCCAAGCCAATTGCGCGGGATTCAGGTCCCGCCCGAGCTGGTGCCACTCGCCATTGACGAGTTTCCGCTGATTTTCGTCGCGGCCGCGTTGGCCACCGGGGACACCGTTGTTCGGGGTGCCGAGGAGTTGCGGCATAAGGAGAGCGACCGGATTGGCGTCGTCGCGACCGGATTGCGGGCGCTCGGGATCACTGTTGAGGAGTTTCCCGACGGGGCGCGGATTCAGGGTGGCCAGCTTCACGGTGGCACGGTCGACAGCCGGGGCGACCATCGGGTGGCGATGGCCTTTGCCATAGGCGCTTCACGCGCCGTGGCGCCGGTGACCATTCTCGACACGGCGAACGTTGCCACGTCCTATCCGGGTTTCGTGGCGCAGGCGGAGGCAATTGGCCTCGACATTCGGGTGGCCATGGATGAGTGAGGCGATGCCGGGCCACCACGTCCCCGTGATCGCCATCGACGGGCCTGGCGGGGCCGGGAAGGGCACTATCAGCCGCCTCGTCGCCGGCAGGCTTGGGTGGCACCTGCTCGACAGTGGCGCCTTGTACCGCCTGGTTGCCCTGGATGCGATCAAGCAGGGGGTACCTCTGGATGCGGAGCCGGCGCTGGCCGGTCTGGCGACCCGCCTGGATGCCCGGTTTCAAACCGCTCACGACCAGGTGCGGGTCCTGTTGAACGGCGCCGACGTGACCGATGCCATCCGCTCCGAGGCGGTAGGGGACGGCGCCTCCCGCGTGGCAGCCTTGCCTGGCGTCCGGAGTGCGCTGCTTGCGCGCCAGCGGGACTTTCGAAAGCCGCCCGGCCTGGTGGCCGACGGCCGCGATATGGGCGCTGTGGTATTTCCCGACGCGGACCTCAAAGTATTCCTGACGGCCAGCGTCGGGGAGCGGGCCCAGAGGCGTCATAAGCAGTTGAAGGACAAGGGTATTGATGTTAGCCTCTCCGGCCTTTCCAGGGACATGGCGGAGCGTGACCGACGGGATTCGGAGCGCTCCGTCGCGCCGCTCAAGCCCAGCGACGATGCACGGATTCTGGATACCACGGGGATGGAGATACCCGTCGTGGTATCCGTCGTGTGCCGCTGGGCCTCGGAAAGTAACGTACCTCGGATAAATAACGTGCCTCGGATAAATAACGTGACTGGGTCCGATCCACAGGAAGTGTGAATCGGGATTTTAGGAAAACCGCCACCCGGTAAGTCAGGGCTGGCGCTTACAAACCACAGGTCCGCCTTCGGGTGGTAAATCACACAACATGACGGAAAATTTCGCCGAACTCTTCGAGCAAAGTATCGCCAACACACGGATCAAGCCGGGCACCATTCTGGTGGGCCGGGTGATCGAAATTTCTGCCGAGGCGATCGTTGTCAGCGCCGGCCTCAAGTCCGAGGCCGTCATTCCGGCCAGCCAGTTCAAGAACGAACGCGGTGAACTCGAAGTCAAGGTTGGTGACGACGTTGAAGTTGCCCTCGACTCCGTGGAAGACGGCTTCGGCGAAACCAAGCTGTCGCGCGAACGAGCCAAGCGGGTAAGGACCTGGGAGTCGCTGGAAGACGCGTTTGAGCACCAGAAGATCGTCAAGGGTGTCATCAACGGCCGCGTCAAGGGTGGTTTCACCGTCGACGTGGAGTTTGTTCGTGCGTTCCTCCCCGGATCACTGGTTGACGTACGCCCGGTGCGCGACCCGTCCTATCTCGAAGGCAAGGAACTCGAGTTCAAGGTCATCAAGCTCGACCGTCGGCGCAATAATGTTGTCGTCTCCCGTCGCGCTGTGGTGGAGGCCGAGTACAGCGCAGAGCGCGAGGCGCTGTTGTCGAATCTCCAGGAAGGTTCCGTGGTCAAGGGCGCCGTCAAGAACCTGACCGACTATGGCGCGTTCGTCGACCTTGGCGGAATCGACGGCCTCCTGCACATCACGGATATGGCATGGAAGCGCGTCAAGCACCCGTCCGAGGTTGTTACGGTTGGCGATGAGATCGAAGTGAAGATTCTGCGTTTCGATCGCGAAAAGAATCGCGTATCACTCGGCATGAAGCAGCTTGGTTCCGATCCCTGGGAAGCGATCTCCCGACGTTATCCGGCCAATACGCGCCTGTTCGGCAAAGTCACGAACATCGCCGACTATGGCTGTTTCGTCGAGATTGAGGAGGGCGTGGAAGGCCTGGTCCATGTTTCAGAAATGGACTGGACGAACAAGAACGTCAATCCGTCCAAGGTCGTGCAGATCGGCGATGAAGTCGAGGTCATGGTTCTCGATATCGATGAAGAGCGCCGGCGTATCTCGCTGGGTATCAAGCAGTGCCAGACTAATCCGTGGTCCGACTTCGCCGCCGGCTACAACAAGGGCGACAAGGTCTCGGGCAAGATCAAGTCGATTACTGACTTCGGCATCTTTATTGGCCTGCCGGGCGGCATCGACGGGCTCGTTCACCTCTCTGACATTTCCTGGGACGTACCCGGCGAAGAAGCCGTTCACAACTACAAGAAGGGCGAAGATGTCGACACGGTTGTTCTTGCCATTGATCCTGAGCGCGAGCGCATCTCACTCGGCGTCAAGCAGCTCGACCAGGACCCCTTCTCGAAGTTCCTGGCGGAGAATCCGAAGGGCAGCATCATGAAGGGTGTCGTTTCCGAAGTTGATGCGCGTGGCGCGGTAATTGATCTCGATGGCGGCATCAAGGGCCAGCTCAGGGCCAGTGAATTGTCCCGGGATCGCGTCGAGGACGCCCGTACCGTGCTCAAGGTCGGTGACGAGGTTGAGGCAAAGTTCACCGGTCTCGATCGCAAGAATCGCCTCGTGTCGCTGTCCATCAAGGCCAAGGATGCTCATGAAGAAGCCCAGGCCATGGAAAGCTACCGGTCAGAGGGTTCGGGGAGCGGTGCTACGACGCTCGGAGAGCTCCTCAAGGAGCGAATTTCCAACGCTAGCGACTCCTGAACTCGGTCGCCGCAGCGAGGGGTTGGCCGGGGACGCGTGAAGGGGACGCAGCGATGACGAAGTCGGAATTGATCGAGGTCCTGGCCCGTAAGCAGAAGCATCTGCCCACCAAGGACGTTGAGTTGGCGGTCAAGCACCTGCTGGATCTCATGAGCGATGCGCTGGCCGGTGGTCAGCGCATCGAGATCCGTGGTTTCGGCAGTTTCTCCCTGCACTTCCGGCCACCCCGCATGGGGCGGAACCCCAAGACCGGGGGCGCGGTGGCGCTGGCCGGGAAGCACGTCCCGCACTTCAAGCCCGGGAAGGATCTCCGTGACCGGGTTAACGAGAACCGGCAACTACCGATCAAGGCCTGAAAGTTAAGGCTGACCGGACTGCCCAGCAACCCTGCTTCTGCCCGGTGGAGGCTGTCAATTGATCCGCAGTTTGCTGGTAACCATTCTTGTCCTGGTCTTCATTGGACTGGCCGCAATATTTGCGGCACTGAACCCGGGCCCGGTCACGCTCGACTTCGCCTTTCTCGCGACTGAAGTCGAGAAGTCGCTCGCAATCATCGGTGCGGTCGTCTTCGGTTGGGCCTTCGGTATTACCTGCGCATTGTTTGGCATTCTCCGGCTGCTCGCCCAGCGCCGGACTCTGCGGCGAGCCCTGCGGCTCGCGGAACAGGAGGTTCAGGCCCTGCGCAGCCTGCCGGTGCAGGATGCCGACTGAGTCCACTTTTCTGTTTGCCGGCCTGCTTTTTCTGGCCGCTGCTCTCGGCTATGTGTTTGCCCGCTTCGGGGATGCCGACGAGGACGAAGAGGCCGAGCAGTCAGCACGCACCAATTTTCTTCGCGGCTTTCGTTATCTGCTGAACGAGGAGTCCGATCGCGCTGTTGACGTCTTTACGGGTGCGGGCGACCTCAGCGACGAGGCCATGGAAACGCAACTCGCCCTCGGTACGCTTTTCCGCCGTCGGGGTGAAGTGGACAGGGCCATCCGCCTGCACCAGGACCTGGTGGGACGGCCGTCGAGCAGCGTGGCACAACGCGAGGCAGCGTCCTTTGCCCTGGCGGAGGACTATCTCAGCGCCGGCCTCTTTGATCGTGCAGAAGAACTATTCGTCCGCCTGCGGGACTCCCGGGAGCACGGGCTGGAAGCGCTACGCCGGCTGCTGCGGATCTGCGAAGTCACCAGCGACTGGGACCGGGCAGTGGATCTCTGTGCTGAATTGAACCGGGTAGCCCCGGGGGGAGTCAGTCCCGCACAGCTGGCCCACTACTACTGTGAACTTGCCGACGAGGCGCGCCGTGACAAGGCGCCCGATTTGGCGCGCCAGATGCTCAACCAGGCGGAGGCCAGTGAGTCCGGCAAGACACGGACCGCCCTGCTCCGCGCTGACCTGGACACGGATGCCGGAAGGGCGACAGATGCCATCGCTACCTTGAGCCAGCTCGGAAGGGCGCAGCCCGCTCTGCTGGGTGAGATCCTGCCCCGGCTTTTTGCTCTGGCGGCGCCGGACGACCGTGGGCGTGTCGGTGGCGTCCTCGAGCAGCTGGCCGCGACGCCGGACGGGCTGCGCGGTATCGCCCTGGGTGTGATCCGGGATTCCCGCATTACCGATCCGCGCGTCGTGCAGTACCTCGCAACATTCGTGGCGCAGCAGCCCACCCTGCGTGCGCTGGTGGCGACGGGGGACCCGGAGTCAGGGCAGTCCCTGGCCCGGGTTCAAACTCTTCGGCCGCTCCTGCACAAGATGCTGAGCGCCAGTACCCGATTCCAATGCAGAAACTGCGGCTATGGCAGCGCCGTCATGCACTGGCAGTGCCCCGGGTGCCGCTCCTGGGATACCGTGCAACCGGTTAACTCAACGGTACTCGAGGAAGTCCTTTCCTAGCGCATTTCCCCACGAAATCGACAGAATTGACGCTTCATAAATGATGCCCTCTCTTTCTAGGATGAACACGCTGTCAACTACAGACAGAGCTGTTCATCTGTAACGTGAGTGAAGGAGAGTCTCGTGCGAAGAATCATGTGCCTTAGCATCCTTGGACTGCTGCCAGCCCTGACCCACGCGGGTCCCGTCGACATCAATACGGCGGACGCCGCGACCATCGCCCAGGAACTCAACGGGATCGGTGCAAGCCGCGCCAGGGCAATCGTCGAGTATCGGGAGAAGAACGGCCGCTTTGCCTCACCGGAAGACGTCCTCAAGGTCAGTGGTATCGGCCCTCAGGTCCTTAAGTTGAATCGCGACAACATCCGGACGGGACAGGCCGCCAAGCCCGCCAGCAAGCCGTGACGACTGCCGGACGGCGTGGCACCCGCCACGCCGTCCGGCCAACGGGCCCTCACTCCGCCCCGGGCGAATTCGCTATGATCGCAGTCCGCAGAATCCGACCTTCCGGAGCGCCCCGTATGTCGAGCCCCGTCCGTACTGCCGTCTTTCCCGTCGCCGGCAGAGGAACGCGCTTCCTGCCAGCCACAAAGGCCATGCCGAAGGAGATGCTCCCGATCGTCGACAAACCGCTCGTGCAGTACGCGGTGGAGGAGGCGCTGGAGGCGGGCGTTACGCGCCTGGTTTTCATCACCGGCAGTAGCAAGCGCGCAATCGAGGACCACTTTGACCGGGATCCCGAACTGGAGCGGGCGTTGAGCACCTCCGGCAAGCAGGATCTGCTCGACCTGGTCCGGGCGATTCTGCCTCCCGGTGTGTCCTGCGTGTACATTCGGCAGGGTGAACCTCTTGGGCTGGGGCACGCGGTGCTGTGTGCCCAGCCCGCTGTGGGCGACGAACCGTTCTTCGTGCACCTGCCGGACGATCTCATCAAGGCCGACACGGGGTGTCTCACCCAGCTCCGGCGCCACCACGAACAGCACGGGTCCAGCGTCATTGCCGTACAGGAAGTGCCGCAGAGCCGGACCCGCGACTACGGCATCGTGGCCGTGGACGACGCGCACCGGCTGCGCCAGATCGTCGAGAAGCCGGCGCCGGAGGTGGCGCCGTCCCGGCTCGCAGTCGTGGGACGCTATCTGCTCACGCCGGCAATCTTCGGGATACTGGAGTCGACCGGGCGGGGCGCGGGCGGAGAGATTCAGCTGACGGACGGTATCGCCCGCCTGTTGCAGGTTGAGCCGGTCTACGCCCTGCCGTTTTCCGGGCGTCGCTACGATTGTGGCAGCAAGCTCGGCTACATCGAGGCGACCGTGGACTACGCCCTGGCGGACCCGGCGCTGGCGGGACCGCTGCGGGCGCACCTGAAGAGCCT
>CAYMKJ010000082.1:0-3366 GCA_964391025.1 uncultured Chromatiaceae bacterium | reverse complement strand
ATTACAGGCGCCGCTGGCCAGATCGGCTACCAGCTCGCCTTCCGCATCGCCTCCGGGCAACTACTCGGCCCGAACCAGCCTGTGATCCTCCAGCTGCTGGAAATCACTCCGGCATTGACGGCCCTGAATGGGGTGGTGATGGAGCTGGGGGACTGTGCGTTCCCGACCCTGCAGGGGGTGGTGGCCACGGACCAGGCCCAGGTGGCTTTCAAGGATACCGACTACGCGCTGCTGGTCGGCGCCAAGCCCCGGGGACCGGGCATGGAACGAGCGGATCTGCTGCGTGACAATGCCAAGATCTTCTCCGTGCAAGGCAAGGCGCTGAACGAGCACGCCAGCCGCCAGGTAAAAGTGCTCGTGGTGGGCAATCCGGCCAATACCAACGCGCTGATTGCCCAGAGCAACGCGCCCAGCCTGAATCCAGCCAATTTCACTGCAATGACGCGTCTGGACCACAACCGGGCGCTGGCCCAGCTTGCGGCCAAGACCGGCACCCACGTGGGCCAGATCAGCCGCATGACGATCTGGGGCAACCACTCGGCCACCCAATACCCGGACATCAGTCACGCGCTCGTCAACGAACGGCGGGCCAGCGAACTGGTAGACGCCAAGTGGGTGAAGGACGACTTCATCCCGACCGTGCAGCAGCGCGGTGCGGCCATCATCAAGGCCCGCGGCCTGTCCAGCGCCGCTTCGGCCGCCTCGTCCGCCATCGACCATATCCGCGACTGGGCACTCGGCACCCCGGGCGACGACTGGGTGAGCATGGCCGTGCCGTCGGACGGCAGCTACGGGATCAAGGAAGGCATCATTTATTCCTATCCGGTGCGCTGCGCCAAGGGCAAGTACGAGATCGTTGACGGACTGGCCATCAGCGACTTCAGCCGGCAGCGCATGCAGGCCACCGAGGACGAGCTCCGCCAGGAACGGGACGCAATCGCGGCGCTGCTCTAAACACTCCAGGAGCGCCGACCGGCGCGATCGGTCGCGCCGGTCGGCGCTCCTACAGCAACCCGGTGCCTCTGGCGGTTGGCTGGTCTATAGTCAGGGGCCATCCTGAGGGTCCTTGGCCATGGCTGATTTCCTGATCTGGCTGCTCTGGAGTGTCGCGCTGGCGACCGTGGTCATCACGCTCGCCTACCGGCGCATCGACCTCGCCACTTCGACGCTGGTCCTGGGCTTTGCCCTGGTGGTCTATTCCCTGTTTGGCACCGGCTGGCTTGCCTGGAAGCTGGCCCTCTGGGTGTTATTTGCAGGGCTGGTGGTCCTGAACTCGATCGGCTTCCGCCGCGAACGGATCACGCTGCCGCTGCTGCGGTTCTACCGGACGGTTGTGCCCACCCTGTCGGACACCGAGCGCGAGGCACTGGAGGCTGGCACGGTCGGTTGGGACGGCGAACTCTTCACGGGTCTGCCGGACTGGGGCAAGCTCATGGCGCTGCCGCCACCGAAGCTCACGGCAGAGGAACAGGCCTTCCTCGACGGCCCCACCGAGGAACTCTGCCGCATATCGGACGACTGGCAGATTACCCACGAGCTCGCCGACCTGCCGCCCAACGTCTGGGCTTTCATCAAGCAGAACCGCTTCTTTGCGCTGATCATCCCGAAGCGTTACGGGGGCCTGGAGTTCTCGCCGATCGCGGTGGCGGCGGTGCTGGCCAAGCTCTCGAGTCGCAGCGCCGTGGTGTCATCCACCGTGGGCGTGCCGAATTCCCTCGGCCCGGCGGAACTGCTCCTCCACTACGGGACGGACGAGCAACGGGAACGCTACCTGCCCCGGCTGGCGACGGGTGAAGAGATTCCCTGCTTCGCCCTCACCGGCCCCCGCGTGGGGTCCGATGCCGCTTCAATTCCCGATCATGGCGTCGTCTGCAGGGGCATGTGGCAGGGCCAGGAGATCATCGGCATCCGCCTCAACTGGGACAAGCGCTACATCACCCTCGCGCCTGTCGCGACGTTGGTGGGACTGGCCTTCAAGCTGTTTGACCCCGACCACCTGATTGGCGAGGAAACCGAGCGCGGCATCACCGCTGCACTGATTCCCGTGCACACGCCCGGAGTCGAAATCGGGCGCCGACACTTCCCGCTGAACATCCCTTTTCAAAACGGACCCACCCGGGGTCGCGACGTGTTCGTGCCACTCGACGCCATTATTGGCGGGCCGGAAAGAGCCGGCCAGGGCTGGAAGATGCTGGTCGAGCAGCTGTCGGCCGGCCGGGGAATCACGCTCCCGGCAAGCGCCATGGGCGGCAGCAAGGCCGTCGTCTACGCCACGGGCGCCTACGCGCGTCTGCGCAAGCAGTTCAATGTGCCGGTTTGCGAGTTCGAAGGCGTGGGCGAGGCGCTGGCCCGCATCGCTGGCTACACCTACATTATCAATGCGGGCATGACGGTGACCGCCACGGCGATCGCTCGCGGCGAGAAGCCCTCCGTGCCGTCGGCAGTTCTCAAGTACCACTGCACGGAGCTCGCCCGGAAAATCGTCAACGACGCCATGGACGTGCACGGCGGCAAGGGCATCATGCTCGGCCCATCCAATTACCTGGCTCGGGGCTACCAGGGCGTGCCGATCGCGATTACCGTCGAAGGTGCGAACATCCTGACGCGCAGTCTCATCATCTTCGGGCAGGGCGCCATCCGCTGCCATCCGTTCGTGCTAAAGGAGATGGAGGCCGCGAAGGACACGGACTTCAATCGTGGCCTGCGCGACTTCGACCACTACCTGTTCGCGCACGTCGGCTACGCCATCAGTAATGCCGCGCGCTCCTTTGTACTGGCGCTGACCAATGCACAGGTCAGCAGCGCTCCGATAGATGGCCCGACGGCCCGCATCTTCCAGCATGTCAATCGCTACAGCGCGGCCTTTGCCCTGGCAGCGGACGTGGCCATGCTCGTGATCGGCGGCGGCCTGAAGCGCAAGGAGATGCTCTCCGCCCGCCTCGGGGATGTCTTCAGCAGCATCTATCTCGCCAGCATGGTGCTGAAGCATTTCGAAAACCAGGGCCGGCAGGCCAGTGATCTGCCGCTGGTGGAGTGGGCCAGCCGCACGCTGCTGTACCAGGCCCAGGAGCAACTCCACGGCTTTCTCCGGAATTTCCCGAACCGGATCGTGGCGGCACTATTGCGCGTCTGCATCTTCCCGCGGGGACGCATGTATTCGGCGCCGGCCGACGAGCTGGGCAGGGAGGTGGTGGCCCTGATCACCCGGCCGACTGAAACCCGAAACCGGCTGTGCGACGGGATTTTCGCCGCGCGCCAGCCCGACTCCCCCCTGGGCCAGCTGCAGACGGTACTGGAAACCGCGGACCAGCTGGCGCCGGTGGAAACCAGGGTCCGGGACGCCATGCGGGCGGGACTGCTGGAACC
>CAYMKJ010000081.1:0-5577 GCA_964391025.1 uncultured Chromatiaceae bacterium | reverse complement strand
GGCGTAGACACCGCCACCCCGGTCTGGGGCGTGAAGGGGAAGGCGTCGGGTGTGGTGTCGGCGGCGGCGACCTGGAAGAGAAAATCATAACCAGCCGTCGCCGTCGTGCCGGCAGAAGTACATCTGTCGGCAGGACTAGCCGCATTGGAATTGGAGAGACAAAACTGATTAGGGGTCACCAGCGTGGTCGTCAACATGCTGCTGTAGGAGGTCACCAGGGACTGGGACGGACCAATCTCGCCGTCATCACCACCGATGACCACCGTGGAGCCGGTGGTCGTGGGCGTGTAGGTGCTCTGGTTGGTGATATTGGTGCCGAAGTTGTAGTTGCCGCAGATCGACGCGCCCACGGCCGTGCCGAAGTTGCCTTCGAGACAGGCCCAGGTGGCGCCGGTCGGAGCACCACTGCCCAGCGTCACACCGGTCATGGTGTGGCGCATCAGCGGGGTGGCACCCGCCTTGGTCAGGCGGGAGTAGGTGCCGCCGGTCTGCACCGCTTCGCCCGTGGCCGTGTCAAAGGTCCAGGTCGAGGTGTCCAGCGTGCCATTCCAGGGTGCAGAACCGTTGGGGCTATAGCTCGTGACGCTGACCAGGGTCGCGGTGGCTGGGGCCGCATTGGCGACGGTGGCCGCACCGGCCACGCCCACCAGTGCCGCTATGGCTAATACCTTCTTCATTGGCTTCCCCTCAATCCCCGTCATGTTCAAGACCAAACGTTCATACGCCCATGCCACGCGTATAACGCGTTTCGGTCACAGCGCACGGATATCCCAGATCGAACCCCGATTAAGTTAATAGATTGGCCGCTGCGTCATTATCTGTCAATGCCCCTGCCACCGGGTGGAGCGGCCCCCTCTGCGGAGTGCGCGCCTTCCCAAGGCGCACCCCCGGTCCCATCATGGCGGCGAGTGAAAGCCCGGGGACTATTTGCAATGCACATTGGCGTCCTGTTCCCCATGGATTCTGTCGAGATCAGTTTCGACAGGCCTGCGCACATCTGGGGCCGTGCTGTCGCCAATCACGGCTTCCTCCAGGCCCTTGCCCAATCACTGGCCCAGTCACTGGCCCAATCGCCGGCCCGGGCGGATGCCCAACCGCAGCTGACCGTTTTTGTCCCGACCCGGCAGGACGTGCAACGCCTCAAGAAGACCCTGTTGCCTGAAGCCACCGGGGCGGTTGCCATCGTCGCCCATATTGATATCGCGTCGTACCTGAAGAAAAGTCCGATTGATGTGCTGCACGTGCCCGCCCCCCAACTGGGCATGGCGGCGCACATCCGCAACTTCCTGTCCGCAACGCCTTTCGTCATCACCGGCGTCACGCATTCACTCGGCAATGAACACTTTCTGGGCTGGGCCCTGCAGAACAATGCCAATGGAATCACGGCGGGCGACTGCCTGATTTGCACCACGCCCACGGCCCAGGCCGTGGTTGAATCCGCCTTTGCCCAGCTCAGGGCAAGCCAGCCGGACTTCCGGACGCCGGCAACCCACGTGATTCCACTCGGCATATCCCGGGACGCATTTACGGGCCAGACCGCCGTTACCCGCCAGCAACTGGGACTGGCCGACGACGACTTCGTCATCCTGTCTTTCGGGCGCTTCAACCATCAGTTCAAGATGGACGTTCTCCCCCTGTTGAATCTCGCCGCCCTCCTGGAGGGCCGGTCAAAACGCCCGCTACGGCTCCTGCTGGCGGGCTCCGCGGATAACGGGGTGTACGCCGCCTTCGTCCAGGAGCAGGCAACACTCAGCGGGGTCGGCGCAATGGTTCGCGTGCTGCCCAATATTGGTGAAGCGCAGAAGGCCGGGCTGTTCCGCGCTGCCGATGTGTTCCTCTCCCTGAGCGACAATATTCAGGAGACCTTCGGCCTCACGGTGGTTGAAGCCCTTGCAGCGGGCTTGCCCGTGGTGGCGAGCGACTGGAATGGCTACAAGGCGCTGGTCCAGCACGGGGTCACGGGGTTTCTGGTGCCGACCAGGACCCTGGCCCCCAATGCGGAATGGGAAGCCCGGCTGAGCCTGCAGCCCGATGCATTGACTCATATGTATTGCGCCCAAACGACGGCCATCGATCTGCCCACGGCCTGTGCACACCTGTTGGGTCTGGCGGAAGACCGGGATCTGGCCCGGAGAATGGGTCGGGCGGCCTCAGCCGGCGCTGCGCAGTACGACTGGAGCGCCGTCATCCAGCGCTATCTGGGGCTGTGGACCCGGCTGCGGGAGGCTCAACTGAAGGGTGATGCCGCCGCCGACCGGGGCGTCAGGCGCTCGAGTGCCTTGCGGTTCCTGGGTGATTTTTCGGCCTATCCCAGCGCCGAACTGTCACTGGACGACCGCTTTGTCACCAGTGCCCTGGGCAGGCAAGTGATCGAACGCAGGAAGCCCCTGAGTCTTTATGAGCACATGGAACCGGTTCTGGACCTGCAGATCATGACCCAGGTGCTGCACCTGTTTCTTGCCGAAAAGGCGCTCGGCGACGTCGCCCGCGACCTCCAGCGTGAGCTCCACCAGGAACCGTCGCGCGTGTGCCAGAACGCCCTGTGGCTCTATAAGTATGGGTTCCTGGAGTGGTCCGGGCCGGCCTTGCGCTAGCCCGACTTCCCTGCGCTAGCCCGACTTGTTGAGTTTCGCCATCGCCGCCCGGGCGTCTTCTATACCGGTGTAATTCGCACCGGCAACCAGGGCCTTCTCGAGCTGCTGCCTGGCGACCACGGTGTTGCCAGCCGCCAGGTAGGCCATCCCGAGGTGATACCGGTAGACCGGTGGCCGGTCATCCTTCGCCACGACCCGCTCCAGCACGCTCACGGCTGCCCCATAGGCACCCGCCCGGTACTGGGCCCAGCCGACCGTATCGAGAAGTGCCGGGTCGGTCGCCCCTTCCAGCAACTTCGTCAGGTCGACAGCGCGCTGAATGCTGGCCTTGTCCGTCCGGTGATCCAGCAGCAGAGACGCGAGGTTGTTAATGCCCGCCAGGAAGCGGGGATTCGCCCTGACCGCACTCTCCAGGACAGCCACCGCCTGATCGAATTGCCCGGACGCCTCCAGCGCAGCGCCCAGCAACAGGCTGAGCTGGGGTTGCGCCGGCAGCGCGATGAGGCCGCGCTCGTAGATCCGGATCTGGGCGGCCTGATCCTTGTCATAGAGCCGGGCCAGTGCCAGATAGGCCTCGAGGGTTTCCGGCCTGCGCTGGATCACTGTCTCCAGGGCTTTCTCGGCGTTCGCCGTATCGCGTTCCTGGCCATAGAGGTCGGCCAGCAGCAAACCGCTGAATACCTGGCTGTTCGCACTGCCGCTGGTCTCGAGTCCCTTAAGCGCCGCGATGGCTTCCTGCGTTTTGCCAGCAGCGCTCAGGGACTGCACCAGCCCCTGCATGGCCTGCTGATCGCCGACGCGGACATCCAGTGCCTTCCGGTAAGCCACCGCCGCGGCGCTGTAGTCCTTCTTCTGGGCCAGCACACGACCGATGGAGAAATCGCCATGGCCGGCCTGATTCGGCAGGGCGGCCATCCGCCGGGCCTCCTCCTCCGCCTTCGCCGTCTTGCCCTGGGTCAGCAGCACGTCGATGAGGCCGCTCGAGGCCACCAGATCATCCGGTGCCGCCTGCAGCCGGACGCGCAGCAGATCTTCGGCCTCGGGGAACTCCATCGCGGAAATGTGGAGCCCAACCAGTTCCGTCAGACCCGCATCAGAACCCGGATCCGCTGCCAGGAGCCGCCGGTAAACATCCTTCGCGATCAGTGGCTCGTTCTTGCGAACATGAGTCTGGGCCAGCAGCAACAGCGCCGTCTCGTTGGCCGGCTGCTTGCGCAGCACGACGCGCAGATCGGCAATCGCATCGTCGAATTTCTGTTTCTCGAACCGGTCTCCCGCACGCAGCAGCAGCGCGGTTGGTTCCTCCGGAACATCCACCAGGATCCCGTCGACCACCTTCAGCGCTGCGGCGCCGTTGCCCTCCCTCACCTCGATCGTGGCGATGCGGATGCGGCCAGCAACGCCATCACTACTTTTCGGACTGCGCGTCGCCAGCGCCTGATAGGCCACCTTCGCCTCCGGCAGCCGCCCGGTCGACGCGTACAGATCCCCCAGCGCCAGACGCAGCGCGTCGGAATCCGGCAGCTCGTCGATGAACTGCTTCAGGGCAGCCTCGGCCTTGTCGAATTCCCGCTGGCTGACCAGAAACTGCACATAGTCAAGTCGTCTCTTGTCGTCCTTGGGGTCGAGTTCCGTGACCCGCCTGAGCAGTTGTTCGGCCTCGTCCGTCCGGCCCTGACTGGCGTAGAGCCGGGCCAGCCGGAGCGGATAGGCATCGACGTCCGGGAAATCCTTGGCCAGCGCCGCCAGCCCTTGCTCAGCCTCGTCGAAGCGTTTGTCCCGAATCAGAACGAGGATGCGGCGTTCGCGCAGTTCACGCCGCTCCTTGAGCTTGGCCGCAGGCAAACGCTGGATACCGGCATCCAGTATCGCGAGCCCCTTGTCGGGGCTGTCGACGGCCTCGACGGCGCTCGACACCAGGATGGCATCGATATTCTCGGGATCCAGCTTCAGCGCCTTGTCGAGGCCGGCCCGGCCGGCCGTGAGATCGCCGTTCTGCAGGTCGACCCGGGCCCCGAGCAGGGCCACGCGGGAGTCCTCAGGCGCCAGTTTGAGCAGGGCCTTGCTCTGCACCGCCGCGTCAGTCCAGTTCCCTGACAGGAATAACATCTGACCCAGCTTGAGCCGCGCCTCGATGTTGGTCGGGTCTTCGCCCACGACGACCACCAGGTTGCCGAACATTGCCTTCCAGTCCTGTTCCTGCTCGGCAACCAGCGCCAGCAGGTAGCGGGCCTTGGCATTCTTGGGCTCCACCTGCGCCGCGTTCTGCGCCTCGATGCGGGCCTGCGGGTAGTCACCGGCGTCGTAGCGAGCCTGCGCCTTGGCGATGTAAGCGGCCGCCCGTTCGGCTGGCGAGCCGCACGCCGCGAGCAGCAGCACGGCGGCAACGGCGGCGAGAGTCCTGGTATAGGTCACGGTCATGTCCTCGATTCAATAGCCAGCGCGACGCGGCGGCTGGGGATGTTAGCGGGTTGGGCAGCCCGGAGTCGTTGCGGTCGTTTCATGAAGGAGTGGCCGCCCTAGCCTCGGCTCAGGCCCCGGCTCAGGCCCCGGCTCAGGCCCCGGCTCAGGCCAGCCCCTGCGACCGGGCCCGGAAGCAGTCTCTCTGGTTGTTCATAAGGGATTGTTCATTATGGGAAAATATCCGAGTAATTCCAGACTGGCACTTGCCCTGAAACTGTTTTCGCTTATGTTAAAGAAACCTGTTCCTCCCCCGCTCCTTCCTGTACATTTCGTCACCAAGAAGGATAACGCTGCGAGTCTCGCTCTCCGTGCTGACCCCATAATTCAGTGCGAGAGTTTTGTAAGGGGAAGACAGTCGGGGCGCCCTTCGAAAAGGCTATTGCAATAGCCCGTCGGAAGCCTGGAGGATTTCATGAAAAAGTCAATACCACTAGCGGCGCTGATGGGCGTCACCGGCGTGGTCGGCGTGGCTAGCGTGGCCGATGCCGCTCCCGTCACTGCCACCCTGGTCGCCGTCACG